>JBHEPS010000048.1:0-9977 GCA_046260175.1 Thermoanaerobaculia bacterium | reverse complement strand
GGCAAGGCAGAAGTCAGAAGGCAGAAGGCAGAAGTAAAGGCAAGGGCTAGGGACCAGGGACCAGGGTGAGGGGACTGCCCACCTGCTTTTGACTTTGACTTCACTTCTGCCTTCTGCCTTCTGACTTCTGCCTTGTCTTCTGCCGCCCCTCGCCCCTAGAAATTTGCCGAATCCGCGATCCTCCGCGCGATCCGTTCGTAGGCGTCCTCGTTAGGGTGGAAGCGGTCGGCGCTGAGGCGATCGACGCCGACGAAGAGGTCGGCCGTCTGGACGACCGTGATTCGGGGATCGTCGCCGAAGCGGTCCACCAGGGCCGAGTTCCAGGCGGCGACGTAGGAAGCGACCTCGTCCCCCCGAGCGGCAAAGGGATCGTAGAGCCCGAGCAGGTAGATCCGCGCCTCCGGGCTCGCGGACCTGAGCTCCCGGAGGACGGTCTCCACGCGGTCGAGAACCTCACCGAAGCTCTCACGCGGGTCGCCCGGTGCCGGGGTGAAGCGCGCTTCCTGACGGGTCGAGATGCCGAACAGGTCGTTCCCCCCGATCGAGACGACGATGGCGGAAGCCCTTCCCGCGAGGTCGCGGATGTTCGGCCGCTCGATCTTCTCCATCAGGTCGTCGGTCCGCGCTCCGTTGACGGCCAGGTTCACGACTTCGGGATCGACCCCGTCCCGTGCGAGCATCTCGTCGAGATTCCCTCCGAGTCCGCGGCCGCTCGCGTCGCCGGTCCCTCGCGCGAGCGAGTCCCCGACGATCAGGATGAGCGGCTTTCCGGAAGCAGGGGTGGGAGCCTGGACGAAGCCGGAAGCGGCCGAGCCAACCGCTTCGCCGACGCCTCCCCGCAGAGCGAGGGTGAACCCGGTCGCGAAGACGAGGGCGGTTGCGAGCGCGAGCCCGGCGGGGAGTGTCCAGCGCAATATGCGACGCATCAGAGCGTTCTACAGAACGCATGAACCAGGCGTTCGTACTCCAGGCGGAGGGTCTGACGAAGAAGATCGGCGATCGCACCATCGTCGACGACGTCTCTCTGACGCTGCGGCCGCGGGAGATCTTCGGGTTTCTCGGGCCGAACGGAGCCGGCAAGACCACCACGATCCGGATGCTCGTCGGGCTGATCCGGCCGACCGAGGGGACAGTTCTCATCGGAGGGCACGACCTCAGACGCGAGCCGGAGGTTGCGCTTCGCAAGGTCGGCTGCATCGTCGAGAGTCCTGACCTCTACCGTTTCATGACGGGGAGGGAGAACCTCCAGCATTTCGGCCGGATGATCGGAGAACTGGAGGAGGAGGAGATCGACCGCGTCAGCAGGATCGTCGGACTCCACCATCGGCTGGACGAGAAGGTGAGAACCTACTCGCTCGGAATGCGGCAGCGGCTCGGGATCGCGCAGGCCCTGCTCGGAAGCCCACAGCTGCTGATCCTCGACGAGCCCGCGAACGGTCTCGATCCGGCGGGGATCCGCGAGATGCGCGCCCTGCTGCGCCGGCTGGCGCACGAGGAAGGACTTGGGATTCTGGTCTCGTCCCACCTCCTGGCCGAGATCGAGCTGATGTGCGACCGCGTGGCGATCATTCACCGCGGCCGGATCATCAGCAGCGGCCCCGTGAACGAACTGCTGGCGAGGGACGTCTGGACATTCGAGACGGGGGATCCCGCACGGGCGGCGGACCTTCTGCGTCAGCGCGGCATGAGTATCGTAGAGAGCAACGGGCACTTCGAGCTGGGCGGAGCGCGCGAGGTCGTCGCCCAGGCGGTCGAGGCGCTCGTCGCCGCGGAGATCGACGTCTACGGAATCGAACCGAGAAAGAGGTCTCTGGAAGACCGCTTTCTGGATGAGACCCGAGGGGAGAGCGTATGAGAGGGCTCATGCCCCTGGTCGAGAACGAGTGTCTGAAGATCCTCAGACGACGCCGGTTCACCATCATCATCCTCGTGCTGGTCTCGATCCTCGGGCTGGTCGCCTGGTCTCAGGGGGAGAGGCTGGCGGCGGAGCCTGACCGCGACTGGCGCGTGGACGTCGAGCGACGTCTCGCCCGTTACGAGAACATCCTGAGGCGCGAGGACGTGAACGCATCGTGGGCGCGGGCCGTGAGGGCCGAATCGGCCAGGCTTCGCTATCACCTCGACCGGAACATCGACCCCGAACGCCCGACGGCGCCCTTTTTCGCGCGCGGTTTCGCGAATGTCGGAGGTTTCCTTCTCCTTCCTCTTCTCGTCGCGGTGCTGGCCAGCGACATCGTGTCTGCCGAGAGCGCGGAGGGGACCGACAAACTGCTGCTCACGCGGGGGAGGCGGCGGTGGAAGATCCTCGCCTCCAAGGCGATCGCACTCGGCATCTTCACCACGCTCACTCTGCTCGCGGGAGGCGTGATCGCCTGGGCCGCGGGGTCGATCTTTCTCGATCCACGAGGATGGGATGCTCCCGTCTTCAACGGATTCGTTCTCGGAGGCGAGGGGGTGAGCTTCGAGGGCGTGCGGCAGCTCCCGCTCTGGCTCGACGCCGTGCTCGCCTACGGACTCGAGTGGTTCGCCATGCTCTGCGTGGCTTCCATCGGGTTGCTCCTGTCGGTGCTGTTCCGCTCGAGCGCGGCCTCGATCGGAACGATGATGGCGGCGCTGATCACGGGAACGATCCTGACGAGGATCAGCCCCGAATGGACGGCGGGAAAGTATCTATTCGTTTCCGCGCTCCCTCTCGCCGACTACTACTCGGGCCAGGCGCCTCCGTACGACGGGATGACGCTCGCATTCTGCGTCGCGCTGCTCGGAGTCTGGGCGGCTGGAGCCCTCCTCGCAGCATTCGTGATCTTCACCCGGCGCGACGTCATGGGATAGATAGAGGCAGGGCAGAAGGCAGAAGGCAGAAGGCAGAAGACAAGGCGAAGTCAGAAGGCAGAAGGCAGAAGGCAGAAGTGAAGTGCGAGTGGGGCACCGTCATCCTGAGGGAGCGCCGCAGGGATCTGGCCTTCGGGACGAGGGTGGGCGCGACCGAAGGATCTCAACATGCGAGGATCGCGTTGGCCAGTGTGGGGGAAACGGGCAGGTGGCCGGATCCTGCCATTCTGAGATCCTTCGGTCGCGCCCGCGGTTTCCGTGGAGCGACTCTTCTGCGCGGCGCTCCCTCAGGATGACCCCTGGGTTGCCCTTGCCTTTACTTCTGCCTTCTGCCTTCTGCCTTCTGGCTTCTGCCTTGCCTCTCAGTACTCCACGCGGTGCTCGTAGATGAAGGGCTTGGCGACGCCGCCGACTTCGAGCGGGAAGAAGCGGGCGCGGCGAAGCTCTTCGCGGTTCTGGGCTTCAAGTGCGGGATTCCCGGTCGTGTTGCGCAGCGTGCGGATGTCGAAGATCTCGCCGGCGGTGTTCACAGAGGCTTCGAAGACGATTTCTCCACGCGCGCCTGAACCACTGAAAATCGGGTTAGGGGCGATCCGGAAGCGCGGTGTCGGTGAACCACTCGCGTCCGTGGTCTGTGCGGCTCCAGCAGCGGGAGGCTCGGGCTGGAGGGAAGAAAGGGGGACCCATCCGCTTCTCTCGAAGTCGATGCGCACCTCGGCCCATCCGTTCTGCTCGGCGAGAACGCTCGCCGTCTCTCCGTACATGTAGGTCGCCACCTCCGGACTCGACTCGTTCGGCTCCGCGCGAAGCACGACCTGATCCTCGGACACGTAACGGATCGCTACGGCGTCCCGGTGCTGCGTGAGAGGCTCGTCACCCCCGCAAGCCGAGAGGAAGGCGAGTGCGGCAAAGCCGAGCAGGGTCCGTGTGAGAGGGTTGGTCGTCATTGTCGTGATTGTATCGCCGGGGCGTTTGAGGGAGGGCGCTCCCCCGGGGAGTGCTGACTCCCCGGGTAAGGATCGTTACTGGACCTGAATGTTGTTGATCACGCGGCGAACGCCATCGACGCGGGCCGCGGCATTCGCGATCTCGGTGCGCTGGGCGGATGACGCGGCGGTTCCGGTGAGGGTGACGACGCGGTCTTCGACCTTGACTCCGACCGAGAACGTCTGGTCCGGCACGTCCGAGGCGATTTTGGCGCGAACGTCGGCTTCGATCGCGGCGTCGTCCCACTCCGACGGGGTGATCTGGTTTATCGACGAGCAGGCCGCGAAGGCGACCAGCGCGACCATCATTGCGAGTACGGAGATGAATTTGCGGTTCATTTGGAAAGCTCCTCCTTCTGCGTGCAGGCGTTTTCGTTCGTCTGCATCCGGAGCGCTGAAAGAGCAAGGCTCATACCCGGGCCTCTGAGCTCGCTCGGTGAGAGGCGAGCTCGAGCGCAGGCTATTTTTGCTTCGATAATGACCAGGAGGCTCCGGCCGCATACAATGCGCTCGAGCTCAGCGTCTGGTCGGAGTATGAAGTCGTCGCACGGAACTCGCATTCGCAGTTCCGAAATCCGCGTCTCTTCGCCCACCCCGGCCGGAGGCTCGACAGACCTACAGAAGACAGGAGTACGAGAATGCCCTTCAAGACCTACCAGCCACGCCAGTTCGACCTCAGCGGCCTGAATGGAATTTCGGACGAAACGCTCGAGATCCATTTCAAGCTTTACGAGGGATACGTCGCCAACACGAACAAGCTGAATGAGAAGCTGTTCGACATCTCCAAGGGCGGAAGCGTCGACGCCGCGAAAATGGTCGAGTTCTCCGAGCTCAAGCGGCGGCTCGGATTCGAGTACAACGGCATGGTGCTCCACGAGTACTACTTCGAGAACATGAAGAAGGGCGGAAGCGCCGATCCGGAGAAGGGATCGAAGTTCCGCAAGTCGGTCGAAGGTCTCTTCGGCAGCTACGAGACCTGGAAGGCCGACTTCACCGCCGTCGGCATGATGCGCGGGATCGGCTGGGCCGCCTGCTACCTCGACCCCGTCCTCGACCAGCCGGTCAACGTCTGGATCAACGAGCATCAGGTCAACAACATCGCCGGCTACAAACTGCTCCTCATCATGGACGTCTGGGAGCACGCCTTCTTCCGCGACTACAAGCCCGCCGAGAAGGGGAAATACATCGAGTCCTTCATCTCCAACATCGACTGGAGCGCGGTCGAGAAGAGGTTTTAGGAGGGGCGAGAAACCAGAAGCCAGAAGCCAGAAGCCAGAAGAAAAGGCGAAGAAAGAAGTCGAAAGCCAGAAGCTAGAAGAAAAGTCAAAGAAGGCGGCCTTGCCGGCCCCCACCCATAATCCTGCGGCCCCGATGCCAGCCAGAGTTCAAGGTTTTGCTTCTGATTTTTCTTCTGGCTTCTGGCTTCCTTCTTCTGACTTCGCCTTTTCTTCTGGCTTCTGGCTTCTGGCTTCTGGCCTTTCTTTTCTTCTGGCTTCTGCCTTCTGGCTTCTGGCTTTGCCTCACCTTCTCCTCACGACCCTCCGGCACTTCGCCTCCGCCCGCGCTTCGATCTGGCGCACGCGTTCCCGAGAGAGGTTGAGGATCTCGCCGATATCGCGCAGCGTCATCTCCTCGTCCTGGAGGATGCCGTAGCGCAGCTTCACGACGGCGCGCTCGTCGAGCGGCAGCGCGTCGACCGCCTGTTGGACGGTCGCGTGACGCAGCAGGTCATCGAGGAAGCTCCGCCGCTCCTCGCTGACCTGCGGAACGACCTCGGCGTCCGGAAGGGTCCGATAAGTCTCCTCGGCATCCCTGTAAGGGCTCGTCCACAGAAGCGTCTTCGCCAACTCGCACGGGTCGATCGACAACTCCTCGCAGACACGCGATAGCCCGGCCTCGGCCAGCTTCCGGATCTCCTCCTCGCTCCTTCCGATGAAGGTCGCGATCTCGGAGAAAGGCTTGGGACGGTAATCGGTCAGGCCGTGGCGCAGCGTGAGGACCAGCTGCTCTTTCGGGGTCAACCCGGACAGCTGTTCGAGCAGCTCGTCGCGGCTCGACTGCTCCTCCATTTCATCCTCGATCGAGCGGACGGTCGTCTGCTCGATCATCTCGCCCAGTTCGGTGTGCGACTCCGAATCGAGCTCGGAGGAGAGAGAGAAGTTCTCGTAGCTCGCCTGCAGGAGCGTCTGGACTTCCTTTACCGTGACGCCGAGCTGCTGGGCGAGCTCTTCGGAGGTCGGGATCGTCTGCTGCTCGGTGATGGCGGTGGCAATCGCTTTCTCGAGGCGGTACATCAGGTTCGCCCGCTTCGGCGGCAGGCGGAACGCGCCTCCCTGCTCGGAGAGCGCGTGAAGAATCGACTGCCGGATCCACCAGACGGCGTACGTGATGAACTTCACGTTCTTGTCGGGATCGAATTTCTTCGCCGCCTGGATGAGCCCGAGGTTCCCCTCGTTGATCAGGTCGAGGAAGAGGACGTGCGCGTTGCGAAAGCGCTTGGCGTAGGAAACGACGAAACGCAGGTTCGCCTGCACGAGCCGCTGGAGCGCTTCTTCGTCATCGTACTGACGAATCAGCTTCCCCAGTTCCCGTTCTTCTTCCGGTGTCAGTCGCTGAATCTTGGCTATGTCCTGCAGGTACTGATTGAGAAGATCGAACGACTGATCACTATGCTCATCGCGTCGAGCCATGATAGTTGCCAGCAGTGTCCTGCCGCCGAGCCACGCGTGTCAACTTCGTCGTGTCAGGTGTCGGGGGGTGGCTTTGACCAGGGCCTGCTCGCGGTTGACGCCGCATCGCTTGTCGAGCATCGACTGGCGGATCGCGGCGATGAGGTCTTCCACGTCGAGGGAGTGATCCTCGAGGTTCTTCAGGACGTTGAGGATGACTTCGACTCCAGCCAGATTGACCCCGAGGTCGCGGGTGAGGCGGAGGATCAGCTCGAGCCGCCGGATCTGGTCGGGCCCGTAGAGGCGCGTGTTTCCGCCCGTGCGAGCGGGGTTGAGCAACCCTTCCCGTTCATAGAGCCTGAGCGTCTGCGGATGGATGTTGTACCGCTCCGAGACGATCGAGATCATCACGTATCCGTCGAGTCGTCTTCTCGCCATCGCTCGTCACGTCCTCGCTTCCCGGTTTTCCCACTCGGCCCCCGGCCGGGCGAGGTTGCTGCGGGACGGGCTTTCCCGTCCCGCAGCAGGGGTCTTACTTCTTCTCGTCTTCAACCACTTCGGCTTCGATCACGTCGTCGTCGGCGGTCGTGCCGGCGCCGCCGGAGGCCTGGCCGCCGTCGCCCGGCCCCGCGTCTCCGCCACCCTGAGCCGAGGACTGCTGGTACATCACCTCGGCCAGCTTGTGCGAGGCCTTCTGCAGAGTGTCGGTCGCGCTCCGAATCTCGTCGAGCTTGCCCTGCTCCATCGCCTTGCGGGCGTCGGAGATGGCCGACTCGAGATTCGTCACGTCGTCCCCGCCGATCTTGTCGCGGTTCTCGCCCAGCATTTTCTCGACGTTGTAGATGAGCGAGTCGAGCTGGTTGCGCGCCTCGATTTCCTCGCGCCTCGTCTTGTCCTCATCGGCATGCGACTCCGCATCCCGGACCATCCGCTCGACGTCGTCCTTCGACAGACCCGAGGAGCTCGTGATCGTGATCTTCTGCTCCTTGCCGGTGCCGAGGTCCTTCGCCGAGACGTGCATGATGCCGTTCGCGTCGATGTCGAAGGTGACCTCGATCTGAGGAATCCCGCGGGGAGCCGGCGGAATGCCCTGGAGATGGAACACGCCGAGGAGCTTGTTGTCCCGCGCCATGTCGCGCTCGCCCTGGATGACCTTGATCTCGACCGAAGTCTGATTGTCGGCCGCCGTCGAGAAAGTCTCGGCCTTCTTGGTCGGGATCGTCGTGTTGCGCTCGATCAGCCGCGTCATCACGCCGCCGAGGGTCTCGATGCCGAGGGAAAGCGGGGTGACGTCGAGAAGCAGCACGTCCTTGACGTCGCCGCCGAGAACGCCGCCCTGAACCGCCGCGCCGATCGCGACGACTTCGTCCGGGTTCACGCCGCGATGCGGCTCCTTGCCGAAGTACTCGCTCACGAGCTTCTGGACCATCGGGATCCGGGTCGATCCGCCGACCATCACGACCTCGTCGATCTGGTTCGGCTTGAGGCCCGCGTCGGCCAGCGCCTTCTTCACCGGCTCCATCGTCTTCTGGATGATGTCGCCGACCAGCTGCTCGAACTTCGAGCGGCTCAGCTGCATGTTGAGATGCTTCGGTCCGCTCTGATCCGCCGTGATGAACGGGAGGTTGATGTCGGTGGAGGCGGTGGACGAGAGCTCGATTTTCGCTTTCTCGGCCGCTTCGCGCAGACGCTGGAGGGCCATCTTGTCCTTCGAAAGATCGATCCCCTGATCCTTGCGGAACTCCTCGATGATCCAGTCGATCAGTTTATGGTCGATGTTGTCGCCGCCCAGGTGCGTGTCGCCGTTGGTCGACTTGACCTCGACCACGCCTTCGCCGACCTCGAGGATCGAGATGTCGAACGTTCCGCCGCCGAAGTCATAGACGGCGATCGTCTCGTCCTTCTTCTTGTCGAGCCCGTAAGCCAGTGCGGCCGCCGTCGGCTCGTTCACGAGCCGCTCGACCTTCAGACCGGCAATCTCCCCGGCGTCCTTGGTGGCCTGCCGCTGAGAGTCGTTGAAATACGCCGGCACGGTGATGACCGCCCGGTCGACCTTCTCTCCGAGGTAGTCCTCGGCGGCCTGCTTGAGCTTCTGGAGGATCATGGCGGAGATTTCGGGAGGAGGAAACTCCTTCCCTTCGATCGCGATGCGGACGTCGCCGTTCGAGGCCCTCTCGACCTTGTAGGGGACCATCTTCATCTCTTCGTTGACTTCGCCGAACTTGCGCCCCATGAACCGCTTGATCGAGAAGACGGTGTTCTCGGGATTCGTGACGGCCTGCCGCTTGGCCACCTGGCCAACGAGCCGCTCACCATTCCTGGCGAAACCGACGACCGAAGGGGTGATCCGGCTCCCCTCGGCGTTAACAATAACTTTTGGCTCGCCGCCTTCCATCACGGCCACGACCGAATTGGTCGTTCCGAGGTCGATGCCGATAATCTTGCCCATATGAGTGTTCTCCTTATTCCAGATCGGCCGTTTCAGCCAGTTTCTTAGTCTATCGCAATCATATTCAACAAAAAGCTAAACTTGAGTCTCTCGTTGTGAATTCCCGTGCAACTTCCCCTCCCATCCCGCCCGGAATCGGTCGAAAAAGCGAATTTTCCCGGTCAGGGGGCGTTTACACCGATAACCTGCGTCTCTAAAGGAGTTTTCGACCGATGATGAACCCGCAGATTCCTCCAACCTCCAGCTGGGCGACCACCTCGGCGATCGACACGACCGCCCGGGTCCAGGCCTTCGTCCGGGCCGTCTACGGCTGGATGTTCGCCGGTCTCGGCCTCACCGCCGCAGCAGCGGCGTGGGTTTACTTCTCCCCCGCCATGCAGCAGATCATCCTCGATCGACCGTGGGTCCGGATAGGGTTGATCGTGGTCGAGCTCGGACTGGTCGTCTGGCTCTCCGTCCGAGTCCTCAAGATGAGCCCACAGGCGGCGGCCTCCGCCTTCATGGTCTTCTCCCTCCTCAACGGGCTGACCCTCAGCGTCATCCTCTTCGCCTATACCGCATCGTCCATCTTCCAGGCCTTCGTGGTCGCCGGCGGGATGTTCGGCGCGATGGCGATCTACGGACTGACGACCAAGCGCGACCTCACCTCGTGGGGCTCGTTCTTCTTCATGGGACTGATCGGAATCATCCTCGCCTCGGTCGTGAACATGTTCATGCGGAGCTCGGCCCTCGAAATGGCCGTCTCGTTCATCGGCGTCTTCGTCTTCGTCGGCCTGACCGCGTACGACAACCAGAAGATCAAGCGGTACGCGCTGATGGCCGAGGGGGAGCGGGTGACCAATTTCGCGGTCATCGGCGCCCTGGCGCTCTACCTCGACTTCATCAACCTCTTCCTGATGGTGCTGCGGCTGATGGGCGGACGGAGAGATTAGTCGCGAGGGGCGAGGGGCGAGGGGCGAGGGAAAGCCAGAAGCCAGAAGCCAGAAGCCAGAAGAAAAGGCGAAGTCAGAAGAAGGAAGCCAGAAGCCAGAAGAAAAATCA
>JBHEPS010000047.1:506-17031 GCA_046260175.1 Thermoanaerobaculia bacterium | reverse complement strand
GAGACGAGCACCCCGATCGCGATCGCCCAGATCGCGATCGCCACCAGCGCCCGCACTCCGGCGGCGCGCTGCCAGTCACCGAATACGCGCCGCTGTGCCCAGCTCGCAAGCCGCGCGATCATGATCGTGAGCAGCACCACCACGATCGCAACGATCAGCTTCGGGAGTGCGGCAAAGAAGTCGTCACGCAAACGTCGAAAACTACGGCGCGCTTCTTCCGCCGCAGCGGGAATGACCTCGTCCGGGTCTCTGATTTCTGCCGCCGACTCGTCTATTGAAGAACCGGCGGCAGGAGCAGCGATCTCGGCCTCTCCCGTCTCCTGAGCCTCCATCACCTCGGCAGGAGCGAGAAAAAGAATGAGAAAAGCAGTGAGCGCCACCGCGATGATCGTCGCCTGCCGGAATCCGCGAAGCGACCTCCCCGCTGCGCGCCGCGCCCCTCCCGCCCCGAGCCGTCGGCGGCGCATTCGGCTCCGCACGTTCCTCCGCACAGGACGCCCCACGCCTCTCTTCCGACTTCTGGTGGTCTTCATCAAGGATGGATGACTGCAGAGCCCGTTCCATGAAGGCAGGGGCTAGGGGCTAGGGGCTAGGGAAAGACAACACCAAGAGCGCTGCTCGAGCTGGAGCGTTGATTCTGCTGTTGCTTTTCCCTAGCCCCTAGCCCCTAGCCCCTGTTTTCCAGCCCCATCCTTCGTTCCAGATCGCGCTGGCGGGCCATGGCTTCGCGGTAGACCGCGGTGCTGGTGAGGTTCGGTTCGAGGACCTTCCAGTCGGGCGCGGGAAGCTCGATCCCGGGAAGGACCCCCGCGGCTTCGGCCGCGAGCAGCGCGGCGCCCCGGCTCGAACTCTCCGGGAAGGAGGAGACGTGGAGCGGCTCTCCGAGGACGTCGCAGACGATCCGCGCGAAGGTGGGCGACTCGGCGATCGCGCGGCCACTCGCGACGATCGTGGCCGCCGTGGGGACGTGCTCCCGGAGCGCCTCTCTCAACAGCGCCAGCCGGTACGCGACAGCTTCCAGACCGGCGCGCAGCATCCCGACTGGCGTGGTCGCGAGCGTGATTCCGGAGATCGCGGCACTGGCATCGAGCGGCCAGAAGGGGCTGCGCTCGCCCGCCAGGAACGGAAGGAAGGTGAGCCCGTGAGCATCGGGACCGAGCGCGCCGACCCGCGCCTCCACCTCTTCGGGATTGACGGGGAGCCTCAGCGAGTCGCGACACCACGAGTAAATGTTCCCGCCATTCGACGTCGCACCGCCGATCACGCGGCGCCGGCGATCGATCCGGTAGGACCAGAGCTCGAGCGGAACCTTCGCCGCGTTGTTCTGCATGACGACGCGCATCGCCGCGGTTGTACCGATCGAGAGGGCCGCGCGATCGGCGCTCACGCATCCGCTCCCGATGTTCGCGCACGCACCGTCGCCGTATGCGAGTGTCCAGGGAACACCGCCCAGCTCCGGCCACCGCAGCGCCCATTCACGCGAGAGCTCCCACCTCGGCTCATCCGGCGCAATAGGAAAGAGCTGTCCACGATCGATCCCTGCGAGAGAGAGGCTCTCCTCATCCCAGTCGCAGCTCTCCTGATGAAAGAGGCCGCTCGCCGAGGCCATCGACACGCTCGAGACGTTTGCGCCGAGGAAACGCATCGTCAGGAGGTCGCCGGCGGCGATCCAGGTCCGGGTCCGCCGCCAGGCGCCGGTGTTCTCTTCACGAAGCCATCGAAGCTTCGCGAGGGGAAAGCCCGGATGAAAATACGCCCCCGTACGCCGATGATACGCGACGGCATCGGCCTGGTTCCGAAGGGCGGCCGCCGCCCCGGCCGCGCGGGTATCTCCCCAGGAGAACACCGGCGTGGTCGCTTCGCCCCACGCGTCGATGCCCACGAGCCCGTGCCAGAAGGTCGACACGCCCACCGCGGCAATCGGAATCCTGCTCGCGCGACAGAAGAGCACCGCCCGATCGATTGCGGTCGCCGCGATCTCGATCAGCCGCGCGGCTGGGATCTCCAGCCCGCCATCGGTCGAAGCGGTCCAGGAATATCGCTCGAACTCGACGGCGACCGTCTCGCCGTTGCGATCGTAGACGATCGCCCGGGCCGAGGAGCTTCCGAGGTCGATGCCCAGCATGAAAGGGGCTTCGCGACTTCCGGGGAGTGCCGTGTCCGCCATCACTCCGCCTCGACGACGATCGCCTCCGCCGGCCGGAGGGTCACGCTCTCCTTGATCCACTCACCCTCTCGACCGAGTTGAGTGCCGAGAAGAATCTTCCCCTCCAGATTCCTCTCGCCGAGATCGAAGTTCTGTGGCTCGTCCCCCATGTTGACGACGACGAAGAGCACGCGGGAACCTTTCTTCCGCACCCACGCCATCAGCGAGCCCCCAGCGTCGAGCGGCGCATAATCGCCAACCGAGAGCGCGGGCTCGCGGCGCCGCAGTTCGAGGAGCCGCTTGTGGAGCGCGAGCATGGAATCCGGCTCGACGAGCTGCTTCTCGACATTCACGTCGGCGGCTCCGAGAGGGAGCCACGGCGTGCCTTGGGTGAAGCCTGCGTTCTTCGCCGCGCTCCACTGCATCGGAGTCCGCTGCGGGTCGCGTCCGAGCCCGAGGCCAGGGACGTTTTTTTCGTAGGGGTCCCGAATCCTGTCCGGCGGGATCGGAACGTTCGTCATGCCGATCTCATCGCCGTAGTAGATCGTCGGCGTCCCGCGCAGCGTGAGGAGCAGGACCGCGGCTGCCCGCGCCTGCTCGGATCCCACCCGCGTGGCGACCCGCGGCTTGTCGTGGTTCCCAAGAACCCAGTTCGGCCACCCCTGCTCCGGCAGAAGCGCCTCGTAGTCGTTGACAGTCTTCGCAATCGTGCGGGCGTCCCACGGCAGTTCGACGAGCTGGAAGTTGTACGGAAGGTGGACCCCCGTTCCCGTCTCACCGTAGTACGCCACGAGACGCTCGACGGGAAGATAGATCTCTCCGACGAGGACGCGGTCCTCGTAACGATCGGAGACTTCCCGCATCATCGAGATGATCTCGTGAACCTCGGGCTGGTCGACGTTGTAGAACTCGAGAAACTTACGGTGGGGCGACTGGTCGGGGCCATGGTCCGGATTGATCGGATTGTCGCGCAGCTGGCGATCCTTGATGACGTGCCAGATGACATCGATGCGGAACCCGTCGACACCGCGGTCCATCCAGAACCGAAGGACGTCGAGCATGGCCTCCTGAACCTCCGGGTTCCGCCAGTTCAGGTCGGGCTGCTGTTTGAGGAACGCGTGGTAGTAGTACTGACCGCTCCCTTCGTCGAGCTCCCACGCCGAGCCGCCGAAGATGCTTTGCCAGTTGTTGGGTGGCCCGCCGTCGGGGCTCGGATCGCTCCATAGATACCAGCCGCGCTTCGGGTTGTCGCGCGAGGAACGGGCCTCACTGAACCATTCGTGATCCCTGGATGTGTGATTCGGCACGTAGTCGAGAATGACCTTCATGCCGCGACGATGGGCTTCCGCCACCAGATAATCGAAGTCTTCCATCGTGCCGAATATCGGTTCGATCTTCGTGTAGTCGGCCACGTCGTAACCGAAGTCGGCCATCGGTGAGCGAAAGATCGGCGAGAGCCAGATCGCGTCGACGCCGAGGTCGCGGAGATAATCGAGCCGGCTGGCGATGCCCGCGAGGTCGCCGATCCCGTCGTCATTCGAGTCCTGAAACGAGCGGGGATAAATCTGATAGATGACCCCCGACTGCCACCACTTGTACTCGCTTTCCATGGCGGCTGGGTCGTGCAAGAGGTCGGCCGACTAGGGAACCCAGGGCTCAGCCGCGCTCGGCCCAGGCGATGGTCGAGAGCAGCGCGTTCTCCGCCTGCCTCGAATCGAGCCTCGTATGCTGCACGACGACCGGAACGTTCGAGCGGATCACGCTCGCGTAGTCCGTCCCCAGCGGGACGGGCTCGGGGTCGTCGAGATCGTTGAAGCGGACATGCTTCGTTCTCCGGGCAGGCACGCTGATCCTGTACGGCCCCGCCGGCTCGCGGTCGCTGAAGTAGATGGTGATCTCGACCGCGGCATCCTCGTCCGAGACGTTGAGGATGCATGCCGTCTCGTGGCTCAGCATCTCCGGCTCGGGTCCCGTGCTCCCCTCGGGGATGTAGCCTTCCGCGATCGCCCATGTGCGGCTTCCAACTGGTTCCATCGGATCTCCCTTCTTTTCGCCCCACGATCATTCGCAAGGGGGAGGCCAGATGCGGGTAGGCGAAGCTTTCCAGCTTCGCTCACAGGCAGCGCGGCTTTCAGCCGCGCGTGTGTGTGTCGGGGAGGGAGGGGGGAAGGAACTTCCGAGCCGAAGCTGAACGCTTCGCCTACATCATCCGTTCTTTTCGTTCTCTTGCTCGGCTGGGCGGAGGAAAGGATCCTCCGCCACTGGCTGCTCGACACTTCCTCGCTGTTCTGCGCCCGGCACGGGGCACACGGAGCGGGAGAGTCACGTCTGGAAACCCAGCCTCGGAAGGATCACGAGCTGGAGAAGAAGGTAGACGGCGATCATGCCGCCGAAGATCAGAAGGTCGTTCATAATCCGTCTCCATCGCGGCCGCTTCGGCCGGGATGGGGCAATTGCATCCGGTGCGTCCGTCATGCAGGACTATAACTGCATGAGAATGCAGTTATTCCGATTCGCCGTTCTTCTGATCTGGTCCATCCGCTGGCATGGCCGGCGCAACGCGAACTCTGCAGGAGCCGCTTAATTGACGCGGCTCGCGGAGGAACGCATGCCCGAAGTCGAAGTCCATCAGACCAACCAACCACCTCAGCAGAGCCCTCCCCCGCCCCCGGACGAGACCCGTACGAATATCTGGCCGGTCGTTCTGGCGGTCGCGATCCTGGTGCTGGCCCTGCTGTTCTTTATTTTCAGGAGCGATCCGGCTCCCCGTGAAACCGCGGGCGAGTCCGGCCGCACCGAGATTGAAGTCAACCTTCCGGAAATCCGGACTCCCGAGACTCCGGACGTGAATATCGAAGTCCCCGATCAGATCGATGTGAACGTCGGCTCGAGCCAGCCGGAACAACCCGCCTCGCCCCCGCCTGCCGAGACCGAAGCCCCGCCGCCCACGGGGACCTGATCAGCAGGATGACCGCCGCGCCCTACGGGAGGGCGCGGCGGTCCCGAATCTACCTCTTGTTCTTGAAAAGCCCGCCGAGCATAGAGCTTCCCATTCTGGCCAGGTCGTCGACGATCTGGCCGTCATTGTTCGAGTCGAGGATGCCGGCGAGGCCGCCGGCGCCCGGGGTCTCTTGCTCGATGCTGCGCGTGCTTTTCTGAAGCACGTCGGGAAGCTGTGAGGCGTCGAGCCCCTTCTGCTGCTTCATCTTGCCGAGTACTCCCATGATGATGGGAGCGAGCATCACGAGCAGCTGTCCGACCTGCTGGCTGTTGAGGCCACTCGCTTTTCCGACGCCCTGTTCGACGGGGGCGCGGCGCTGGCCGAGAATATGGCCGAGGATCGCGCCGCCGATGCCACCGCCAGCAGCTCCGCCACCGCCGCCGAGAAGGCCGCCGAGGTTGTCGAGGATTCCGCCATCATGAGCGTTGAGCGCGCGATCGAGATCGGCGGCACCCTGGGGCTTCGAGGCGTTGCGAGACAGTCCGCCGAGAAGCGCGGGAAGCGCGAGGCCGACGGCTTTGGATGTCGCCTCCGGGTTCGCCCCGATGGCGGCACTCATCTGCTGAATCATCGACGGTGTCAGATGCTGCTTGAGCGTATCGAAAATCGGATCGCTTGCCATGGCATTCACTTAAGACATCAGCTCCGGAGGAACCTTGCCGCCGTTCTCTGCGAGCTTCCGCATTACTTCTTTGTGGAGCCACATGTTCATCTTCGCGGAGTCGCTCTTGTCGCCCGTGTAGTTGAGATCATCCGCAAGCTCCTTGCGGGCCGAGAGGCTGCTGTCCATTCCGACGAGCTTCATCAGATCGACGATCGAATGCTTCCAGTCGAGTTTCTCGGGATTCTTGGCTGCGAGCTGGTTGAGCGAGGCTTCGATGTCGACCTGAGATTGCGGCGCCGTCGCCACGCCTCCCGGGGCACCGGGCTTAGCCTGTCCAACCGCCGCATCATGTGGTCTTTCCGCCTTGCCTATACCAAAGACTTTCCCCATCAGATCACCGAACATACCCATTTTGTCCTCCTTTGGACCGCCGCTCAAGATCGAGCGGACACGGGCAGTCATGCAACAGCGTGTCCAGAAATCGGGGGTTGGGTCCCTCGGATCAGCGGGCTCAAGCGGAGCTGTAGGCGAAGCTTTCAGCTCCGCTCACAGGATCCGAAGCTTCCAGCTTCGGCTCGGAAAACTCCCGCCCTCACGCGCGGCTGGAAGCCGCGCTGCCTTAGAGCGAAGCTGGAAAGCTTCGCCTACAGCGTGGAGTGGCGCTCGAGCCACCCCAGGATCTCGCGGATGCTTCCGGTGGCCATCGCGATGCAGGTGTCGGCCGCCCCGTAGTAAAGGTGGATCGTGTCACCGTCCGGAAGGATCGTGTAGCCACACGGAAAGGCGACATTGGCGACGTCGCCGCGTGTTTCGTACTCCATCTCGGGCCCGAAGATCCACTCGTCTCCGCGCGCGAGCAGGCGCGCGGGATCGTCCAGGGCAAACAGCGCGACCCCGAGCCTGTAGAGACTTCCGGCCGCGGTCGAGCGGACTCCGTGGTAGAGCATGAGCCAGCCGCGATCGGTCTCGATGAGCGGCGGGGAGAGTCCGATCTTGTTAGCGTCCCACCAGCTGCCGCGCCTCGCCTGGAGCATCATGCGATGACCGCCCCAGCTCCGGAGATTCGGCGAGTAGGAAATCCAGACGTGAGCTCCGCCTTCGGCGATCGGCCGATGGACCAGCGCCCACATTCCGTCGATGCGCCGCGGAAGAAGAGCGGCATCCTTGTCGTCGGGCTGCATCACCTGGCCGAACCGCTCGAAATGGATGAAGTCGTCGGTCAGGGCCAGCGACACGCCGGGCCCTCCCTTGCCAAATCCCGTGTAGGCGATCGCGTACTTGCCGAGCTCTTCGAGGAAGGTGATCCGAGGATCCTCGATCCCCCACATCTCCTCGGGGTGGCTCTCGGGATCGGGCCGGAGGGTCGGCTCCCGATCGATGACCCATCCGCCGATGCCGTCTGCCGATCGCGCGGCGCAGAGGTGCGAGTGACCGCGTCGATCCTCGACCCTGCAGAGGAGCAAGGTCGTCCCGTCCTGCAGAAGCGTCGCGCCGGCGTTGAAGACGGTGTGCACTGCATAGGGCCAGTCCGCGGCGGAGAGAATTGGATTCTTCTCGCTCCGCAGGAAGAGAGTCTCGTAAACCGAGGCGATTTTCATCGGGCCACTCCGGCGCCCGTCATTGCGAGCGTCTCGGATGTCTGCGGCTGCGGGAGCTGCATGGCATTCCACCGGAGCTCGTCGGCCCTCATGTCCATGAGCGCGAGGAGGAAGGCCAGGGTCGACTCGGCCCCCTCGTTCTCGTTCATGCGATCGGCGTGGAGTCCGTCGCGGCACCCGCCGGAGAGGGGATCGTAAAGGGCCTGCTGGAGCGCATTCTGACCGAGAAACCAGGTAAACGCGCTACGCGCCCGCTCGGTCCACTGATGGTCTCCCGTGGCCCGGAAGGCCGCCATGCAGGCAGCCACCGTGGCGCAGGCTTCGACTGGCTGCTGATCGAATTCGGCGGCCGCGTCCATGCCTCGCTCGAAGAACCCATTGGTGCCGACCGGCGCGAAGTAGCCGTCGGGCGTGTGCTGAATTTTCATCAACCATTCAAGGGCGTGGATGCCTCTGGCCGTCATCTCCGTGTCCCCGCTCCAGCCGCCGGACACGATGAGGGCATGCGGCAGCCTGGCGTTGCAGTAGGTCACGCTGTCTTCGCACCACGGCCATTCCGGGCCGCTCGTGTTGCGAAACAGTCCGAGCAGCCGGCGGGAGAGATCTCGCCCGGTCTCCTGCACGTACCGATCGCCCTCGAATGCGTGGAGGTACTGCTCGATGCCGAGCAACGCAAAGGCCCAGGCGCGCGGGCTGGTAAATCCCGGGACAGCGGGAAGCGCCGCATGGAACAGCTCGCCCGCGAGGCTCAGCCGGCCCGGATCCGTCGAGCAACCGACGACGGTGCCGAGGGCCCACAGCGCCCGTCCGTGGCTGTCCTCGGATCCCCGTTCTTCCTGCCAGATCCTCGAGTGCGACATGAAGTTTCTGAATCGCCCCTCGTTGCGGTTGAAAGCGTGGCTCACGAAGGCGAGGTAACGCGAGGCGAGCGTTCGGACGAGTTTCGGATCGTCGGCACCCGCGTCCTCGAGAAGCGTCATGAGCAGGAGCGCGCGGGCGTTGTCGTCGACACAGTAGCCTTCATCGTATCGCGGGACGCTGAAGCGCGCGTGCTGAAGCATCCCCGTGTCGTCGGTCATGACGGCGACATGGTCCAGGTTGACCTTCGGCAGGTCGGCTGGCCGGGTCGCGAGCGTTCCGCCTCGAAAGGCGGTGTGTAGCTTCTTAGCATGCTCGGTAGCCGCGATCTCGAACGACTGGAGATACGAGTGCGCGACGGCTGGCCAGAGCATGGCGCGGCCGTGCGCCGCAGCGCGCTGGCGCATGGCGAGCCTGCGCTCCGGCTCGTCGAGCAGGCCGACGATCTCGGTGGCGATCGCTCCCGCGTCTCTCCACGGCACGAGGATCCCCCGCTCTTCGGCGAGCAGTTCGGTCGCGTACGCGTAGGGGGTTGAGATGACCGCCTTCCCGGCGCCGAGAGCGTAGGCGAGCGTGCCGGAGCTGATCTGCTCGGGGTTGAGATAGGGAGTGATGTAGATGTCCGCGGCCGCGAGGAACTCGGAGAGCTCGGCCTGACTGACGAAGCGGTCGTGGAAGATCACGCTTCCGGCGACACCGAGCCGCTTGGCGCGAGCCTCGAGCATGAGCCGGTAGGTCTCACCCTGCCGCTCGACGATATGCGGATGGGTCGCCCCGACGACGATGTAGACGGCGTCGGGGTGACGGGCGATGATCTCCGGGAGCGCGTCGATGACGTACTCGATCCCCTTGTCGGGAGAGAGGAGTCCGAACGTCAGGATCATCGGTCGACCCTCGACGCCGAGCCGCGCCTTGCTTCCGGCGAAGGGGATGTCGGGAATGCCGTGCGGAATGACGTCGATCCTGGCGCGATCGACGCCGTGGACGTTGCCAAGCAGTTGCGCGCCGACGTCGGTCATGACTACGAGGCGGTCCGAGATCTCCACCAGCTCATCCATCACTCGGCGCTGGTGGAGATTCGGCGAGGCCAGGATCGTGTGCAGCGTCGTGACGATCGGCATCCTGAGCTCGCGGAGGAGCGTGAGGAGATGGCTCCCCGCCTTTCCGCCGAAGATTCCGTACTCGTGCTGCACCGAGAGCGCATCGACCGCATTCACGTTGAGAAAATCGGCCGCGCGCGTGTAGGCGCCGATGTCGTGATCCGCCAGCTCGAACCGGACCCGTCCCGGATAGGCGTGCTGGTGAGAGGCATCGTTCATCGCGAGGACGAAGCAATCGAGCTCCGGCGAGACGCCGGCGATCGCCTCCGCGAGATCGGTCGTGAACGTGGCGATGCCGCACTGACGCGGGAGGTGGTTCCCGAGCAGCGCGATCCGGCGTACGGTCCTGCTTTCGTTCAAAAGCGCGCCTTCACTACAGCGACGGCCTGCTGCTCGAGGTTTTCACAGCAGGTGGTCCATCGCGAGTCGAACCATCCGTTCTCGAAAATGTTGATGGAGACGGCTTCGATCGCCTTCCCGTGCGCGGGGCATTCGAGCTTCGCGGCCTCATCGAGGCGATCTCGAAGCCGGTCCAGCTTGGCGGATTCTCGGTTTTCTATCGTGACTTTCATTGCGACGCTCCTCAATTGGCGCTCACTGCCTGAATCGGCTCGCGCCGCGGAGGCAGGGTTTTCTGGAGAAGCGAGGGGCGGCCGCAGCCGCCTCTCGCTCCTCAGTGGAACGGGGAAAGTTCAGTGCCGCGCCGGAGCGCCGTCGGTCCGCTCGCGCGGCTTCGACTCATTCACCTTCAGCGCCTGCCCGTTGACCTCGCGGCCGTCCAGGCCGGAGATCGCCGCGCGCGCTTCCTGCTCGTTGTCGAACTCGAGAAAACCGAAGCCTTTCGAGCCGCCACCCGACCGCTCGGTCGCGACGTTCGCCGAGACCAGCGTCCCGAACTCGCCGCCGAGCTCGCTCAACTGCGCATCGGTGATCTGCTTGGAGAGATTTCCCACGTATACCTTCATGTGATGCTCCTTGCCGGGCAATGCCGGCAGCTCCCCACGCGGACACGGATGCCGACGGGAAGATCCCGGCGGCCGGTGTGCGCGAAGCATGGGGAGGGAACTAAGAGGGGTGAGTCCAGAGGCTCTGACTTAGTTCAGAGGGACTGAAGGGCCGGGGAAGTTTCCTCGGCAGACTAGCAACATACGCTCTAAAGTGCGGGTTGTCACTGCGCAATACCGGGGGGTGGAATCGGGTTCTTGCGCCGAATTCGATAGGACGAATAGGTAGGACGGGCGGGGGCACCATCCTGCTCCACCCTTTCCAAGGATAAGTCCTATAGGTCTTATTCGTCCTATTCGTCCTCTCCCTCCCCCTCCCACCCTACTCGTCAATCCAGCGCTGAATCCAATTTTCCACTTCGCGGTAGAAGACGCGGCTGTTCTCGCCGCTCAGGATCCAGTGGTTCTCGTCGGGCCATACGAGCAGGCGGCTCGGAACCTGCTGGCGCTGGAGCGCGGTCCACATCGAGAGAGTCTGGTTGAGAGGAACGCGGTAGTCCTTCTCCCCCACCGACAGCAGCATCGGCGTCTTGAAGTTCGCCGCCTTCATGAGAGGGCTCTGCTCGACCCAGAGGGGATCGCGCTCCCAGGGCGGCCCGCCGACCATCAGCTCGCGGTGGAAGACCGAGTCGCTCGTCGCCCACTGCCCCTCGAGGCTCGCCAGGCCGGCGTGCGAGATGAGCGCCTTGTAGCGCGTCGTCGTTCCTTCGAGCCAGTTCGCCAGATGGCCGCCGTAGCTCGCCCCGCCCGCGACTTGCCGCGTGCCGTCGATGAACGGGAAGCGCCGGATCGCCTCGTCCGCCGCGTCGTTGATGTCCCTGGCCGGCCCCGCGAGGGGATCACCCAGGATGCTGAGCGCGAACTTCTCTCCGTAACCCGTCGATCCGCGGTAATCGGTGGCGAGAAGCACGTAGCCCGGAGACCCGAGCAGATGGTAGTTCCACCGCAGCGAAATCCCATCGCGCCACATGTTGTGCGCGCCCCCGTGAATCAGAACGAACAGCGGATACTTCTTCGACTCGTCGAAGCCCGGCGGGAGGAAGATCATGCTGTGGATCTGCATCCCCTCCTCGTTGGTGAACCAGAAGTGCCGCGGAGGCTGCCAGGAGAGCTTCGCGGCGTCGTCGACCGTGAAGCGGGTGATCAGCTTGTGCGACTTCGCAACCGGGTCGATCCGCGCGACTTCATTCGGCTGCACCGACGATCCCCAGTTCGCCACCAGCACCGGGCGCGACGCCGTCCCGGCGATCTCGAGCCCCGAGTAAACGCCCCCCGGAGGCTCGAACGCGAGCTCTACCTTCCCTCCGCGCACGGGCACGCGGTACAGCTTCACGAGTCCGGCGTCCTCGGCTCCGAAGAGAATGCTCTTTCCGTCCGGCATGAACGACCAGTCGCCGGACGAGCGGTCGTGCTGCGCCGTGATCACCCGCACGTCACCCTTCCAGGGCCAGCTGGCGCAGCCGATGCGGTTGAGAGCGTAGATCTTCCGGTACTCGTCGGAGGTCGTGAAGCAGAGCTCCTTGCCATCGGGAGAGAACTGCGGATTCGAGAAGTCCGCCGTTCCACTCGTGAGCTGAACCGGTTCGCCCCCCGCGACCGACGCCTGGAAGAGATGGAGGCTGCTCGAATCGTACGCCAGGCGATTCCGGGTGCGCGTGGCCGCGAACACGATCGATTTTCCGTCCGGCGCCCACACCGGCTGCAGCCCCTCGGAGGACCCCCCGGCCGGGGCGCCGCCGAACCCCGGTCCGATCAGCTCGGTTTCGGCCAGAAGGTCGCGCGCCGCGGCGCCCGGCTTTGCGTCGGCCACCAGAAGCCGCGTCTGGATCTCATCGATCCACCGGTCCCACCGACGGATCGGAAAGCTGTCATAGATGCGGACATTTGCTTTCCGGTCCTTTCTCTCCTTCGCCGCCGCGAGATTCGCATCGTCGTCCGCGGCGTCCGGGTACGAGCCGCTGATGAAGAGGAGCTTCGACCCGTCAGGGCTCCACTCCGGACTGCGCGCTCCGAGAGCGGCGTCCGTGTAGCGGACCGCTTCACCGCCGGAGAGGTCGAGAACGTAGATCTGACTCTGCTCATCCCCTTCCCGCTTCGCCGAGAAGGCGAGCCGCCGGCTGTCGGGCGACCAGGCGACTCCGCTCTCTCCGGCCTTCGTCGAGGTCAGCCGCTTCGGCTCGGCGCTGCCGTCCGCCGGGACGAGCCAGAGGTCTGCGATTTCCTTCTCTTTGTCGTAGGAAGGCTCGGTCACCGAAAAGACGACGAGGCGTCCGTCCGGCGAGAGCGCCGGCGAGCCGACGCGCTTCATCATCCACATCGCCTCGTGGGTGATCGGCTGCGTCTGCGCGGCCAGCGAAAGCGGAAGAGCGAGGATGAGGAGAACTGCGAGGGGGAAGAGTTTGCGCATGAAGTCACTCCCGGCGAGGTCGATATTGCCGCGGAGATTGTATCGCGGGGCCGACTACCGCGCCCACAACCTCAGCGCGGCCACCGCGGCGCTGGTGGTGAAGAAGGCGAAGGCGATCGCGCGCCACTCGATCACCGAGAGACCGCCGAAATCGAGCGCCGTGGCGGCGAAACCGGCCAGAACGGCGACGCTGGTCGCGGCGAGCAGCTCGAGTCCGAAGCCCCGGCGGCTCCATGGAAGGAGCCTCGCGAGAAGCGCACCGGCCAGCCCCGCGCCGATCCAGGTCCAGAGCCCGAGTAGCTCGGCCAGCGCCGTCACTCGAGCCTCAGCGCGTCGGAGGTTACGATCTCGACTCCCGCCACTCGCATCTCCTCGATGGCGCTCTCGGAGTCCTGCGGCTCCAGTTTGACGCCGCGGCATCCGTCCTCGATCAGCCGGACGTTGAGCTCCAGCTTCACCCCGTCGAGCGCCGTGAACTTCACGCAATAATCGGTGGCGAGTCCCATCACCCAGATGTCGGTGACACCCTCTTCGCGGAGCCACTCCCCCATTCCCGTGCTCCGCAGATGTCCGTTGTCGAAAAAACCGCTGTAGCTGTCGATCGCAGGGTCGGTCCCCTTGCGGAAAACCTTCGTGAGTACGCTCGTATCGAGATCGGGATGAAACTCGGCGCCGCGCGAGTCCTGCACGCAGTGGTCCGGCCAGAGCACCTGGGGGATTCCGCCCAGCTCGATCGTCTCTCCCGGGTTCTTTCCCTCATGCTGCGAGGCGAAGCTTCCGTGGTTCTCGGGGTGCCAGTCCTGCGTGGCGACGACGATCTCGAACTCCTTCGCCACCCGGTTTGCGACCGGCACCACCTCGTGCCCCTCAGCAACCGCGAGGGCTCCTCCCGGAATGAAGTCGTTCTGAATATCGACGAGCACGAGCGCGCGTTTCATCTCTCTTCTCCCTCTTCAGCGATCCATCGCTCCATCCGCTCCAGCTCGAGACGGTATCCACCGGACAAGATCGGGAAGCGATACCAGGTCTTCGGGTCGAGATTCCGGTCGTCGACGTGAAACGAAGGGGCGTAGCGCTCGCGTTTCCACTGGTTCCGCGCCCAGAGCGTGAAGAACCTCGTGACCCACAGCTTCATGACGTCCGCGCCGTATTCGGGGAAGCGAGGCCTCATGAGGCGGTATACCTCGAGGGGGCTTCGCCGGTCGCGGATGGCCGCTCGTTCGATCGCGTCGAGCACCGGGTACGGCATCAGATCTTTCTCGTCCGTCTGATCCTGCTCCAGAGGGCGAAGCTCGGCAGTCGGCTCGAGACGGTTGACCGCGCTCAGCTCCGGAATCGCCTCGATCCCATCCGGCCCGTCCGTTTCGGCCCAGCGCAGCCACTCGCGCAGGAAAGCCTTGTCGATCCCGCCGATCGGGCTCAGTCCTCCCGCCGTGTCTCCGTCCATCGTCGCGTAGCCGACGGCTGCCTCGGAGCGATTACTCGTGGCGAGCAGCAGCGCGTTGCGAATGTTCGCGAGCATCCAGATGGACGGCGCGCGGACGCGCGCCTGGATGTTCTGGAGCGTGATGTCGTCGGTCTCCCATGTGAGGTCTCGGCCGATGCCCTTCTCGATCATGCCGACATAGCCATCGACGAGCGCATCGACGTCGAGCTCGAGATATTTCGCTCCCACGCCGCGGGCCACGGTTTCGGCAGAGTTTCGCGTCGCTTCCGAGGAGTTCCGCGTCGCCTGGTAAGCACACAGGAGGAGGCGGCCGGTCAGCGCGGTCGGGCTGTCGGGGAAGTCCTTCCACCCGAGCCATCGGAGTTTCGACTCGACCCCTTCGCGCCCGAGCTCGGCCCACGCGAGCTCCGCCATCGTTCGCACCAGCGCGGCGCAGGCCGACGAATCGGCGCCGCCGCTGAGCGAGATGACGAATCCGCGCGAGCGGCTCTTCCGCATGTAGTCGAAAAGAGCGAGGCTGACCGAGCGGGAAAACTCCTCTTCCTTCCGCCGCGGCCCTCTCTCCCACTCCGGCGTCTTCGAGGTTCCGGGCGCGGGAGGATCGAGCTCGATCGGCTCGAACGAGGCACGTACGAGTTGCCCGTCCTCCTTCTCGATCAGCGGTCGGAACGATCCGACCTTCGCCTGCATCTGGCGCGGAAGCTCGAGGTCGATGACCGCGGTCGCCACGCCCCAGTCGGCGAACGAAAACCGCGAGCCTTCCGTGATGAGCGTTCCCGCCGAGGCGATGAGCGCTCCTCCGTCGTAAATGGTCCGCCCCGCCTCGTTCCCGAGGAGGTTCGCGTAGACGTAGGTCGCGCCGAATGCCCGCGAACCCTCGATGACGAACCTCTTGCGGGTCTCGATCTTGTCGAACGCGAAGTGGCTCGCGCTCGGATTGAGGATCACGTCGACGCCGCGTCTGGAGAGGCGGGTCCCGGGTCGTTCAGCGACCCATGCATCCTCACAGATCTCGAAGCCGAGCCGGATGCCGCCGACCTCGAACCAGAGATCGCCGAGAGGATAACGCTCGTCTCCCATCTCGAGGATCGCGCGCTCGCCGACGGGCCACGCCTTGAACCAGCGCGGCTCGTAGTGGAGTCCATCCGCGGCGAGGTTCTGCTTGGCGACGAACCCGAGGATCTCTCCATCGGCGATGAGGCAGGCGGAGTTGTAGATCGCGTTGCGGTGCCAGACCGGGAGGCCGAGGGAGACGATCATCCCCTTGGTCGCGGGGAGGATCTCGTGGAGCATCGACCAGGCATAGTCGCGAACCGAGGCGCCGTGGAAAGCGTCTTCACAGTTGTAGCCGGTGATGCACATCTCCGGGAGGCAGCAGATCGTCACCTCGCTTTCGCGGCAGGCCGCGAGCACCGCGAGGATGTTGTCGCGATTTGCGATCCAGTCGAGCGGCGTCTGATTGACGACGCCGGCAGCTACCTTGATCCACTTCATCCCCTGATCGCTCCTTTCAATCGCCAACCCCCCTGGCGCGGAGAATCAGCGCGGTTCGTCTCTCGTGGAGGTTTCGCGCAAGGCCGACCGGATAGATGTGTGGATTCACGAGCCGGCGGGAGGTCGGATGAAGAGTTTCGAGCTGGCCAATCGCCCGCTCGCGGCTCTCGGCGAGGGGCGGCACGTCGTAGACCCTCTTGCCTCCGCGGAAGATGGGAATCAGAAGCTCTTCCGAGGTGAGACCGGCGCCGAAGACTTTCCGGCGGGTCGGGTCGAGAGGGTCGACGATGGTCGTGTCACCCGGCGGATCGAGCTCGTCCCAGATCATGTCGCCGCGAATGAGCCCGTTCTGATGGAATCTCCTGACCTGCAGCGAACCGGGGATCGAGACCTTGGCCGTCTGCTCGGAGAGCTTGATCGTATGTCGCCACTCGCCGTGCTCATCGCGCAGGGCGGCGAGCTTGTAGACGCCGCCGAGGGCGGGCTGCTCCCACGCGGTGGCGAGGCGGGTGCCGACGCCCCAGACATTGATCTTCGCCCCCTGCTGCTTGAGGCTCGTGATGATCTCCTCGTCGAGGTCGTTCGTCGCCACGATCTTCACGTCGGGAAGCCCCACCTCATCGAGTATGCGGCGCGCCTCGATGCTGAGATACGCTAGATCGCCCGAGTCGAGGCGGATGCCGACCAGCTCCTGCCCCTGCTCGCGGAGCGAAATCGCGATCTTTACCGCGTTCCGGACTCCTTCCAGCGTATCGAAGGTATCCACCAGCAGCACGGTGTTGTTCGGCATCGCCCGCGCGTAAGCTTCGAACGATTCGATCTCCGAGTCGAAAGCCATCACCCAGCTGTGCGCGTGGGTGCCACGC
>JBHEPS010000047.1:0-496 GCA_046260175.1 Thermoanaerobaculia bacterium | reverse complement strand
GGCGTGGACTACCCTCGCCGCCTTCGTCGCGATCAGAGTCTGGAAGTTGATCAGGTTCAGGAGGGTCGTCTCGACGAGCTGCGCCTGCAGGAGCGGCCCCCGGATCCTTACGAGCGGCTCGTTCGGAAAAACGAGTGTCCCTTCCGGTACCGCGTCGACGTCGAGGGCGAGCTCGAAACGCTCGAGCTCGCGGAGAAAGGCGCTGTCGAAGACCGGCGCGCCATCGCGACCAGGCACCGACGCGAGATAGTCGAGGTCCTCGCGCGCGAAGCGAAGATTCGAAAGAAAGTCGATCGCGAGCTCCAGCCCGGCGGCGACCGAATATCCACCTTCGAATGGATTGCGCCGGAAGGTCACGTGAAACACCGCCTCGCGTTCGTGAAGGCCGGTCTTCCAGTAACCGTACGCCATCGTGAGCTGATACAGATCCGTCAGCATGGCCGCATTCGTGCCTTGTACATTCATGTTCGAGTCGAATCCCCTCAGACGGCGAGCC
>JBHEPS010000046.1:0-17169 GCA_046260175.1 Thermoanaerobaculia bacterium | reverse complement strand
TCGTAGACGGCGTCTCCGTCTCCCGCGGCAGCCCTCACGAGCTCGAGCAGCGGGTCGGTTCCGGCGGTCATGTGCGTCAGGACGATGTCGGTGAGGACCATCGCGCCAGCGTTGATGAACGGATTTCTCGGAACGCCGTTCTCCCGCTCCAGAAGGATGAGCGAATGAAAAGGGTTTCCCGACGGCTCGCGGCCGACGCGATTCCAGATCTCGTCCCCCTCGTAACGCATGGCGACCGTGAGGAGGAACACCTTCGCCACGCTCTGGACGGAGAATGGGACGTCGGCGTCGCCGGTCTTGTAGAGCTGGCCCTCCGTCGTCCGAAGCGCCATGCCGAACCGCTCGACCGGCACCTCCGCCAGGGGCGGAATGTAGTCGGCGACTCGGCCGAGACGCGTCAGCGGCTCGACTTCTTCGCGGATCTCTTCGAGGATTCGCTGCCAGTCCATGCGGGAGGATTGTAAACGCCTGGTCCGGGAGACTGGGGAACCTAGTTGACGAGTTTGCCGGAAAGCGATCCGAGGAAGGCTACGATCGCGTCGCGATCGTCTGCCGGAATCTCGGTGCCCAGCTGGTGCCAGACCATCCGCTCCACCGCCTCCTCGAGCGTGCGGATCCGGCCGTCGTGAAAGTAGGGAGGAGTCGCCGCGACGTTGCGAAGCGACGGGACCTTGAAGACGAACTGATCGATCGCCTTCGAGGTGACCTCGTAGCGGCCGCGATCTTCCTGGTTGTCGTAGGGATTGACGATTCCCATCTTCTGGAACCTCTCGCCGCCCAGGAGGGGACCGTTGTGGCAGCTCGTGCAGCCGTAGCGCATGAAGAGGTCGAGTCCACGCTGCTCGTGGGCGGAGAGGGCGTCGCGATCGCCTTTCTGGAAGGCGTCGAACCGGTCGGTCGTGCGAAGGGTCCGCTCGAAGGCCGCGAGGGCCCGGGCCGCGTGATCGAGAGTGAAGGGATCGGTTTCATCGGGGAAAGCCGCGCGGACCATGCGGGGATCGACGATCTCCCCTTTGCGGAGTCGCTCCTCGACCTCCTTGGGGCTCGACATCGCCATCTCGATCGGATTGAGGATGGGGCCGGTCGCCTGCTCTTCGAGCGTTCCTGCCCGGCCGTCCCAGAACTGGGATCCGTGAAGCGCGGCGTTGAAGACGGTCGGCGTGTTGCGGCGGCCGGGAGCGCCGAGGGCGCCGGGAGAAGTCGGAAGCAGATCGGCTCCGCTTCCGGCGCCGTCTACAGGATGGCAGCTGTTGCAGGACTGCGTACGGTTCGCCGATAGATGCTCGGAGAAATAGAGCTCGCGACCGAGCTCGACGAGGGTGGCCGCGTCGCGGGTCTGCGCGTCGGGAATCGTTCCGAAGACCCGGGCGCTGCGGCTCATGAGCCGGCTGGCGTCGTCGTTCTTCCCTCCGCATGCCGCGAGAAGGGAGACGACGGTAAGGAGAACGAGGGTTCGGGGCAGGGTTCGCATCGTGCGCGTTCCTCAACAGCGGCAGGGCCGATAGTCTTTCACACAGGGCTGCGGAGGATCTTTTCCTCCGCGAAAAGGCGTTAGCCCGCGACAGAGGGATGTCGCCTCACGGCGACCGGACCGCCGCAGGCGGTCCCTACTCCTCCCGGTACTTGATGAAGGCGACGCTGAGGACCAGGACGAGGGTGAGCCCGTTGGTCAGCATGATCGCCCAGTCCCGCCGCAGGATGCCGTAGACCTCCCACATCGCCACTCCGCTCGAGAAAAGGATCAGATAGCTCCACGAGATGTCCCGTGCGCTCCGGCTTTTCCACGTCTGCATGAGCTGAGGGATCCAGGCCGCCGTGATGAGGGCGCCGGCGAGCAGCCCTACGAGAGTGAAAGTCAGGGGTACCATGGCGGGCGATTGTCGGTGATCGGGTCCATAAATGCCACACCGTCCGCAGTTCCGTCCGCTGGTCAGCCGCTTGCACGACAGCCAGTTGAACTCGCCTTTTGGGAGGGCAAACGATGCGGTGGAGACAAAGCCGTAAGAGCAGCAACGTCCAGGATCGCCGCGGTATGGGGATGCCGCTCGTGGCAGGGGGAGGGATCGGAGCCCTCGTCATCGCCCTGCTCGTCATCTTCCTCGGGGGAGACCCTTCGGAGATCACCCAGGCGACCAGGCCCGCCGGACCGCCAAGCGCCGAAGAAGAGCAGCTCGCGCTCATGATCAGCCACGTGCTCGGCGACACCGAGGACGTCTGGAACGAGCAGCTTCCCGCGCAGGCCGGCACGCCTTATCGCGAACCGAGCCTGGTTCTCTTCACCGGCGCCACCGAGTCCTCGTGCGGAGTCGGACAGTCGGCACATGGGCCCTTCTATTGTCCGCTCGACGAGAACATCTACATCGACCTCTCGTTCTTCGAGGATTTGAGCAGCCGGTTCGGTGCCTCGGGCGATTTCGCCCAGGCCTACGTGCTGGCTCACGAGGTCGGTCATCACGTCCAGACGATCCTGGGAACGAGCGAGCGGGTGCGAAACGCCCAGCAGCGCGCGGGGGGAACCGAGGCGAACCAGCTCAGCGTGGCGCAGGAGCTCCAGGCCGACTGCTACGCCGGAATCTGGGCCTATCACGCGCAGCAGTCGCGGCAGATTCTCGAGGCGGGGGACATCGAGGAGGCACTCGGCGCGGCGAGCGCGATCGGCGACGACCGCATCCAGAAGCAGACCCAGGGGCACATCACTCCCGACTCGTTCACGCACGGCTCCTCGGCGCAGCGCGTCGAATGGTTCCGCCGCGGCCTGTCGAGCGGCCGGATGGAGTCCTGCGACACGTTCCGGTAACGAGGCATCCCGCCCCGGTCACAATTTCCGGTGCCGTGGCTCACACGATCGGGTTCGCTCGAGGCTATGATTGTTGCCGATGCATATCCCGGACGGGTACCTGAGCCCTTCGACCTGCGCGGCTCTTTACGCGGCGTCGGCGCCTTTCTGGGCCGTGGCCGTGCGGAAGATGAGGAGCGTGCTCTCCACGCGCTTCGTGCCAATGGTGTCCCTGTTCGCGGCTTTTTCGTTCGTAATCATGATGTTCAACGTTCCGCTGCCGGGCGGGACGACCGGGCACGCCGCGGGAGTCGCCATCGCCGCCATCGTTCTCGGTCCGTGGCTCGGGATGCTCGCGGTCAGCATCGCGCTGGCGATCCAGGCTCTCTTTTTTGGTGACGGCGGCATTCTTGCGCTCGGGGCGAACAGCTTCAACATCGCGATTGCCGGATCGCTGGTCGCTTCGGTCGTGTACCGAGTCATCGCGGGAGCCTCGGCAATCTCTTCCCGCCGGCGGGTCCTCGCGGCGGGAATCGCCGGGTATGCCGCGATGAACGTTGCCGCGCTTCTCACGGCAGTCCAGTTCGGAATTCAGCCCGCGCTCTTCCAGGACGCGCTCGGGGCGCCTTTGTACGCTCCCTACCCGCTGTCCATCGCGGTGCCGGCGATGATGATCGGGCATCTCACGATCGCGGGACTCGCCGAGGGTCTGGTCACGGCGGCGATCCTCGCGTGGCTGCAGAAGAGTGAGCCTTCGCTGCTCGGGATGGAAACCAGCAGTCCGGCCCGCGGGTGGCAGCTCACGCGACGGGCATGGGGATGGATGGCGATCCTGCTCCTGATTACGCCGCTCGGACTCCTGACCGCCGGCAGCGCATGGGGGAGCTGGAGCCCGGATGACTTCCGCGACCCGGCAACACGACAGGAGATCGAAGCGGGTTCCCTCGGTGCGGATCTGCCGGCCGGGGTCCCGGCGGGAATCGAGCGGTTCTCGATGCTCTGGACCGCGCCGGTCAGTGACTACGCGCCGGGGTTCATGCGCAGCGAAGCCTTCGGCTACATTCTCTCCGCGATGTTCGGCATCGGGCTGATCATCGCAACGACGATGCTTCTGCGCCGGCTCGCCGGGACGGCCGAGCCGGCGACCGACTGAGGCGCGCGGTGGCCGGGCGCGGTTTTCTGGAGCGGTCCCTCGATGGTCTTCTCCGCGCCAGCGACCACGCGCTTCGCGCTGAGCGAGCGAACGAGCGCCCCGGCCTGATGCAGCGGATCGATCCGCGCGCCAAGCTCATCTCACTCCTGGTCCTCCTCCTCGCCGGCGCCCTTTGCCGCGAGATCTTCCCTCTGCTCGCGCTGTTTCTGCTCGCGGCGGCTTTGGCTCTGCTCCCCGCCGGTTCCCCCCGGGGTGGCGTGGTCCGGCTGTGGGGAATCACGTCTCTGTTCACCGCGGTCATCATCGCGCCTGCTCTCTTCGTGACTCCCGGCCCGGCAATCGCGCGTGTGGCAGGGCTCGAGATCACCGCGACCGGAGCGCGAACGGCGGCGTTTCTCTACCTCCGGACAATGTCCGCCGCGACCTTCGGATGGGTCCTGATCACCACCACGCCCTGGAGCAGCATTCTCGGTGCGCTCCGGAGCCTCCGCGTCCCCGCTGTGATCGTTCTGATTCTGCAGATGACTTACAGATACATCTTCGTGCTCCTCCAGAGCGCGAAGGATCTGCTCGTCGCCGCGAGGAGCCGGATCTTGAGAAAGCCCGATGGGAAGGCCGCCCGGCGCGTCGCCGGAGGCCTCGGCGGAGCGCTTCTCTCGAGGAGCATCCTTCTGAGCGGGGACGTTCACGCAGCGATGATCTCGCGTGGATTCCACGGGGATGTGCGGCTCCTGGATGCTCCGCGCGCGGGCGTGCGGGACTGGGCTGTCGTGGCGTTGGCGATCGCGGTCGCGGCGACAGCCGTCATAATCGGACGATGAGCGAAGCTCTCTATCGGCTCGAAGGCGTGCGTTACCTCTACGAAGAGGTGGTGGCTCTCGACGGGCTGACGATCGATTTCCGGCGCGGCGAGCGGAGCGCTCTTCTCGGCGCGAATGGCTCGGGAAAATCAACGCTGCTCAGGATGCTCGCCGGCCTGGATTTTCCCGAGAGCGGCGAGATTCGATTCGACGGCGAACTGCTTTCTGAGGGGAGGCTCTCGCAGCGGGATGTGAACGAGCGGTTCCGCGCCCGCGTCGGGATGGTCTTCCAGAACCCCGATGTCCAGCTGTTCAACTCGAGCGTGAGGGAGGAGCTCGCCTTCGGCCCGCTTCAACTGGGCTGGAGCCGCGACCGGGTACTCGACGAGATCGGCAGGATGGCCGAGCGAATGAACCTGCAACATCTCCTCGGTCGTCCTCCGCACCGGCTGTCGGCGGGGGAGAAGAAACGGGTGGCACTCGCCTCGATTCTCATTCTGGATCCGGAGGTTCTCCTGCTCGACGAGCCGGCAGCGACACTCGACCCCGCGAGCGAAAGCACGATTCTCGATGAGCTCGTGACCCGCCGGGGGAGCGGTCGGACCGTGATCATGGCGACCCACGACCTGGAGACGCTCCCCGACATCGCAGATACATGCGTGGTCCTCAGCCGCGGGGTAGCGGTGGCCTCCGGCCCGCCCGAGCGCATTCTCGAAAATCTCGAGCTTCTTCGTTCAGCGGGGCTGGCGCGAGGCCACCATCACCGCCACGGCTCCGAGACTCATGCCCATGAACATGTGCACAAGAGGCATGACCATGAACCAGGGGCTAGGGACTAGGGACTAGGGGTCAGGAAGAGCCGAAGGCAGGGACTAGGGGCTAGGGACTAGGGGCTAGGAAGAGCCGAAGGCAGGGGCTAGGGGCTAGGGACTAGGGGCTAGGAAGAGCAACCCCAACGAACCAGAAACATTGAGCCGATCCTGATTTTGTTTTTCCTAGCCCCTAGCCCCTAGCCCCTGGTCTTCAGTCCCTGTTTCTCTGGTACAAATTCGGCAGAACGGTGAGGGGCGGTGGTGACGAAATCCCTGATCTCGAGAAGCGTCCTGACGCTCGCGGTCGTGTTGGTGGCCGGGTGCGGAGGATCCGCTGTGTCTCCCGAGGCGGAAGCCGTCGACCCCGGGAGCGCGCGCGCGGCGCCCGAGCCTGTCGTTTTTCGAGCGCCGGCCACGTGGGTCTTCGTCTGTGGTGATGCCGCGATGTTCGTGGTGCGCGGGGACGTCGAACGGGGGACGCTCCATCTGCCGTCCGGTCCGGTCGAGGTTCGAGGCGCGGGGCCCGGGTGGCAGGGCGGGGGTTGGGAGATCCGGATCGAGGGAGAGCGTGCTACGGTCTCGGGAGACGGCCGGGTTTGGACGAACTGTCTGAACGACCGCCTCGAGTCGGTCTGGCAGGACGCGCGGCTCCGAGGGGTGGAGTTTCGGGCGGCCGGAAACGAGCCCGGGTGGTACCTGGAACTGGACTCCAACGGTCGCGCCGTACTCGTGACTGCCTACGGAGCGGAGCGCCACGTATTCACCTCGGTTCGGAAGGCAGGGGAGCCCCTCTCGCGTCTGACCGCGGAAGGATCGGGTCGGCGTCTCGAGGCGAAGATCGACCCGGAGCCTTGCTTCGATGCGATGAGTGGCGAGACGTATCCCCTCAGCGTGAGGGTCGGCCTCGACGGCGACGAGCTTCGCGGCTGCGGGGCGATGCTCGAGCCGCTCAGCGTCCCCTGACCCCCGGCTCCGCTAGCCGCCGAGCGAATCGGGAGGCGGCTCGATGTCGCCGCCGCGCAGGACGCGTGAGTAGCACCAGATGGCAAGGCTCCACACCGAAGTGAGCGAGACCACGAGAAAAATCCATCCTGCCGTCGTCATCGATTTCCCCTCCCGGCGTGCGGAGTGACGCTCATGGTCATGCCTCCTCGTCCGCCGGCTCGAACCTGCCGTCGAGATCGAGACCGGCGGCGCGCCAGCGTTTCTCGCCGATCCGCAGGCAGACCACCAGGAAGATCGTGACGGCAAGAATGAGGCCGAGGGCGATCTGGGCGGCCGGCTGCTGGCGGACTCCGTCGATCCACGATCCGAGGTTGGTGTAGCAGAACGCGATGAAGACCACGATCAGGTAGAGCGGCGCCACGTATTTGAAGATTGGGCGATAGAAGCGCGGAATCCGGATCTCGGCTCCGTCATGCGCTTCCTTCAGGCCTCTGTCGATGCCGAAGACCCAGCTGAAGAAGATCAGCTGGACCATCGCCATGATGAAGATGAGGAAGGTGCCGACCCAGGAGTCGATCGTCGACCAGAAGATGCTGTCCTTGGTGAACCAGATCGTGAGGAACGACCCGATGCCGCAGATGGCGACGAGGATCTTCGTGGCATTCTTCCTGTTGATACCGAGAGATTCCTGGAAGAAGGCGAGGCTCGGCTGATACATCGACAGCGAGCTGGTCACGGCCGCCAGGAAGAGCATGAAAAACCAGATCGCGCCGATGGCGTTGCCGAAAGGCCCCATGTGCGCGAACACGACCGGGAGGGTGTTGAAGCCGAGACCGAACGATCCGGTCGCAACCGCGGCGGCAGTGCCGGTGACCCCGAGGAAGACGAAGGAGGCGGTCAGGGTGATCAGGCCGCCGAAGCTGACCTCGAACACCTCGTTGGTCGCGGTCGAAGTCAGGCCCGAGAGAACCACGTCGTCTTTCTTCCGGAGATAGGACGCGTAGTTGATGATGATGCCGAACCCGATCGAGATGCTGAAGAAGATCTGACCCGCGGCGGCGAGCCAGGTCTGCGGGTTCGCCAGAGCGCGGAAATCGGGGTTCCACATGTATCCGAGGCCGTTCATGACGTTCTGATCCGGGGTCGATGGGTCTGGAGTTCCGAGCGTGAGGACACGGATCAGGACGATGACCGCCGCGATGGCCATCAGCGGCATTGCCCAGCGGCAGAAGGCCTCGATTCCCTTCGAGAGCCCGCGGAACACGAACCAGATGTTGATGGCGAACGTGATGATCCAGAAGACCAGGGTCTCGTAGCTTCCGCCGAACAGAAGTCCGTTCGAGTCGTTGCCGACGAAGCCGTTGAAAAAGCTGGATGCGGTGGCGGCCTGTTCGGAGACCGGAGCGCTGGGGTCGATGCCGAGACCCCCGGTCAGGTAGTGCCAGAAGTAACCGAGGCACCATGCCTCGATGAAGGTGTAGTAGAAGGAGACGGCGAGGGGGATGAGCACGCCGGTGATGCCGAGGTAGCGGGCGATCGCGCCCTTGCCGATCACTCCGAGAATGCCGGGCGCCGAGTGGAATCCCTTCCGGCCGCCGTACCTCGCCATCGTCCATTCGGCCCATCCGACGGGAATCCCGAGGAAGATGAGCGCGCAGAAGTAGGGGATCATGAAGGCCCCGCCGCCGTTGGCGGCTGCCTGTCCGGGGAACCGGAGGAAGTTCCCGAGCCCTACCGCGGAACCGGCGACGGCGAGGATGACTCCGACCCGGGTCGCCCACCGCTCCGGATGCGTGAATATCTCGTGATGTCCCTGATCTGCCATGGCACCTCAGACCTTACGAGTTGATGGCCGGTCACTATGGCGTTGCGCGGATGAGATTGCAAGCTAGGCCACCTCAGAGTTTGCGCAGCAGGATCTGCTCGACGACGTGGTCGCGGCCCTTCTGGAGGATCAGGGTCGACTTCTCGCGGGTCGGGGCGATGTTGGCGCGCAGGTTCGCCAGGTTGATTCGTTTCCAGACGTCTCCCGCCATGGCCATCGCCTCTTGCTCGGTCATCTCGGCGAAATAGTGAAAGAAGGAGCTGGGATCCTGAAAGGCGGTCTCACGCAGGCGCTGGAACCGATCGAGGTACCAGGTCTGAAGCTGCTCTTCCTGGGCGTCGACGTAGATCGAGAAGTCGACGAAGTCCGACACGAAGACCGTGTGAGCCACTCCGCTCTGGAGGACGTTCAGTCCTTCGAGAATCACGATATCGGCGTCGCTGACGATTTGCGTCTCGTTATCGAGCACGTCGTAATGAAAGTGCGAGTAGACAGGCGCGCTGATGGGGAACCGGCCCGACTTCAGTTCCGAGACAAACCGCACGAGGCGCGGGAGGTCGTAGCTTTCCGGAAACCCCTTGCGTTCCATCAGGCCGCGCTGTTTGAGGATCCGGTTCGGGAACAGAAAGCCGTCCGTGGTCACGAGCTCCACACGAGGGTGATCCGGCCATCGGGAGAGCAGCGTCTTCAGGATGCGGGCCGTGGTGCTCTTGCCCGCCGCCACGCTGCCGGCGAGAGCAATCACGTAGGGGACTTTCGGGGCGAGCGATCCGAGGAATGTGCTGGTCACCCGGTGAAGGTCGGCGACCGCCTCGATGTGGAGGTTCAGAAGGCGCGAGAGCGGAAGGTAGACTTCCTCGACCTCCCGCATCGAGAGCCGCTGCTCGATGCCCGAGAGCTCCTCGAGATCACGTTCCTGAAGAGTCAGAGGGGTTCCTCCCCGCAAACGCGCCCAGTCGAGGCGGCCGAACGAGAGATAGGGGGAGCAGGCTTCCGTCACGACGGGAGTTTAGTGCAGAGCTCGTGAAATGGAACATTTCCGGATTGAGCAGGGACGAGCAGAGGAAAGGATCCTCTGCCACAGGCTATGATTCGGCCATGCACAGATGTTCGGTCGCCGCGCTCCTCGGAGCGGTCCTGCTCGTCGCCGGTTGCGCCTCCTTGCCGAACCGGTCCGGAGGAGCCGAGCTCGATACCCTCGTCCGGATGCTGGAGTCGGCGGAGAAACAGGGGAACGTTCCGCTGATCGTGTCGCTCTTCACCGAGGACGCGGTGATTTTCCATCCTGTGGGGCCGACCAGCAGAGGGCTTCCGGCGGTTGCGGCGGCCTACCGGGCCCTGTTCGCCGAGCAGAATCTGGAGGTCTCGTTCACTGTCGAGGACTCCACGGTCGACCGGCACACGGGATCGGCCCACGGCATGCGCGTGGGGTATCTCGTCTCGAAAGAGACCGGAGGCGAGGTCCCGATCCGCGACCGTTACCTGGCGAGCTTCAGGAAAGAGGATGGGGAGTGGAGGATCGCGCGGCTCGCGTGGTCACCCGAGCACCTTCGATAGGCCGTGCCTGACCGCGTGTCTGAGGCTGCGGCCCGGTCCAGGACACCTCATGCGCGGTTCCCCAGGAAACCTAGATCTCTTCGCGCGGCGTCTTCTTCCCGAACAGGATCGAGATGCCGATCCCCAGCAGGTAAAGCAGGATCATCGGGACGGCGAGGGCCGACTGCGTCACCACGTCGGGGGTGGGGGTGATGATGGCCGCGATGATGAAGATGATGACGACCGCGTACTTGAACTTGGCCAGCAGGAATTTCGGAGTCACGATGCCGAGGCGGGAAAGGAAGAAGATTAGAATTGGAGTCTCGAAGACCAGTCCCATCCCGAGGATGATCCTGCTCGCGAAGGAGAAATAGTCATCGATCGTGATGACCTGCTGGAACTGCCGCCCCATCTCGAGGAAGAAGGCGGCGGCCATCGGAAAGACGACGGCGTATCCGAAATAGCCTCCGGCGAGGAAAAAGAGGCTCGAGAAGATGATGAACGGACCCGCGTAGCGCCTCTCGTTCCTATAGAGGCCGGGCGAGATGAATCGCCAGACCTGCCAGAGGATGACGGGTGAGGCGAGGAAGATCCCGGCAAAGAAAGCGACCTTCATGTAGAGAAAGAAGGGGGATGCGAGACGGGTGAAGGCGAGTTTCTCTCCCGGCTCGAGCAGTTGGAGGATCGGCCTCTGAAGGAGCCCGAAGATCGGCTCGGCGAAGCTCCAGCAGGCGAGGAAACCCACGACCAGGGCGATGACCGAGATCATCAGGCGCTTGCGGAGCTCCTCGAGGTGCTCGAGGAACGACATGCGTTTCAGCTCGGATTCGTCCTGCTCGTCCCACTCCGCGCCTGCGGCGCGCCCGGCCGGATTCATTCGCCGGCCCGTGCCGGGGTCTCCCGCGGGGTCTCAGACCCGGGCGTTTCGTCCGGGGCGGTCTCGTCCGGCGTCTCGGCGCGGACGGCGCCGCGGCTGACCGAATCGGGAGAGACGACCGGCTCGTTGACTACGGTCAGGGATCCCTTTCGCTCCTCCTGACGTACCTCCTCTTCGAGGGTCGTCTTCAGATCGGTGGTCGCCCGCCGGAACTCCCCGAGCGCCTTGCCGATCGATCGTCCGATCTCCGGCATTTTTTTCGGGCCGAAGATCAAAAGCGCGACGGCAAAGATCAGAATTAGCTCCGGGAAGCCGAGAGGTCCCATGGGAATATGTCCTTTTCGCGGGCTCGTGGCCCGGTCGCTGCAACACGCGGGGAAGAGTGAATACTCCACTCTATAATGGCGTTCTGGTCGGATACTTATGAGCCTCGAAAAAAGCCGTAATCGCGGTTACGTTCTGCTCCTCGCCGCCGCCGTGGTCGGCGCGACCCTCATCGGCGGGTTCGCCGGGCCGAAGCTGTTCGGCTCCGAGCCCGACGGGGTTCACGACCGTCTGCGCGAGTATACCGACGTTCTGGACGCGGCTGCTTACTGGTCGCCGAAAGAGCTGAAACGGGACGACCTGGTCTATTTCTCGATCGACGGGATGCTGCGGGCGCTCGACCCCCATTCCTCGTTCCTCCCACCCCGGGCCTATTCCGACATGCAGGACAAGCAGAAGGGGAGCTTCTACGGGCTGGGGATCCTGGTCACCAAGAGAAACAACCAGGTAACCGTGATCACGCCGCTCGAAGGGACGCCGGCTTCGCGGCTCGGCATCCGCGCGGGCGACATCATCGCCGAGGTGGAGGGGGAAGCGACCGACGACCTTCCGCTCGACGAGGTCGTGCGCCGCCTGAAGGGTCCGAAGGGATCCGAGGTCAACATCAAGATCAAACGAATCGGGATCGAGGACCTGATTCCGATGAGCATCGTCCGCGAGGCGATTCCGACGAACTCGATCTCGTACGCGCTGATGATCGGGCCCGATACGGGATACATCCGGATCAAGGATTTCACGCGCACGACCGTCCGTGAGCTCAGCCAGGCTCTGACCAAGCTCCAGGGCGAGGGAATGCAGCGCCTCGTGCTCGACCTGCGCAGCAATCCGGGCGGTCTTCTCGACGCGGCTGTCGGCGTGGCCGATCACTTCATCGACAAGGGGAAGATGATCGTCTACACCAAGGGACGCACCTCGGACTCGTTCCAGGAGTTCCACGCCCCCGGCGTCCATCAGAAGCTCGGCCTCCCGCTGGTCGTACTGGTCAATCACGGAAGCGCGTCGGCATCGGAGATCATTGCCGGAGCCGTGCAGGACCACGACCGCGGTCTTGTGGTCGGGACCACGAGCTGGGGCAAGGGGCTCGTCCAGAGCGTCTACACGCTTCAATACGGCGCCGGCCTTGCGCTCACGACTTCCAAGTACTACACCCCGTCCGGTCGCAACATCCAGCGGGACTACACCTCGGTCTACGACTACTACGTCGCCGAAGCGCTCGATGATCCTCTCGACGAGGATGACCTGGAAGGGCGCGAGGTCTTCCTGACCGAGACGGGGAGGAAAGTCTTCGGCGGCGGAGGAATCCGCCCCGACATCCTGGTCGAGCCGCGGAAGCTGCCGCGTGTGCTGCAGATCCTCGAGGCGCGAAGCGCAATCTTCAACTTCGCCGTGCGTTACTTCGCCTCCCATCCCGACGTGAGCCAGGAGATGACGATCACGCCGGCGATCGTGGAGGAGTTCATCGCGTACGCAGACGAGCAGGGCACCGCCGAGATGAGGGAGATCCGCGAGGCCATCGCCGATCCGGCCGACCGCGGCTGGCTCGAGCGCGCCCTCAAGGCCGAGATCATCGCGGCGGCATTCGGCTTCGACGCCTCGTATCCGTTCCGGCTGAGAGGGGACGAGCAGGTCGCGCGCGCGATCGAGGCTCTGCCTGAAGCCGCCAGGCTCGCGAGTGCCGCGGGCGAGGGCGCCGGGCGGCTGGCTGAAGGGAGCCCGAACGAGGTGAAGGGACGCGCAGCTTCCGAGATTCCTGCACGACCATGACTCAGCTTTCTTGCCGTTTGTTTCCCGGGAACGGATCGGGGCGCCTCGCCGCGATCCGTTCCTCGTTGACACGGGATTTCCGCGGGTGCTAACGTTTCGCCGCTTTTCAGGGGGAGAAGACTCTAACGAATGACGACCAACCTGGGTAAGAAATACGTCTGCTACAGCTGCCAGACCAAGTACTACGATCTCGGCAAGGCGCAACCCGTCTGTCCGAAGTGCGGAGCGAATCCGCGCGATGAGGACCACGCCGCACCGGTCACCCGGGGCCGCCGCGCCGCCGCGGTCGTGGTCGAGCCGGAAGAGGATGCGTTCGAGGAGTCGACCGAGGAACCGGTTGCGAACGAGGAAGAAGAAACCCTCGACGAGCCGGACACTCCGGAGGCGACGGACGACGACGATGACGACGAGGAAGAAGAGTAGCCTCGCGGAAGACGCCTCGCCGCGTGGAGCGGCCAGGAAGGAGCAGGTATGAAAGCAGGTGGACTGGTCCTCGGTTGCGTCGGGCTTCTGATCGCCGCCGTCGTGATTTTCGCCCTGTTCGGCGTCGGCGTTTACAACCGGCTCGTGGGACTCGAAGAGGACGTCACGGAGAAGTGGGCCCAGGTCGAGAACGTCTATCAGCGGCGCGCCGACCTCATCCCGAATCTCGTCGCCACCGTGCGCGGGGCAGCCGATTTCGAGCGCACCACCCTCGAGAACGTCATTGAGGCCCGCTCGCGGGTCGGGCAGATGACCCTGCCCTCCAACATCACCGAGGATCCGGCGGCGTTCCAGCAGTTCGAGCAGTCGCAAGGCGCTCTTTCCAGCGCCCTGTCCAGACTCCTCGTGGTCGTCGAGCGGTATCCCGAGCTTCGGGCCAACCAGAACTTTCTCGAGCTGCAATCTCAGCTCGAGGGAACCGAGAACCGGATCGCGGTCGAGCGGATGCGCTACAACGAGTCCGCCCGCGGATACAACACCGCGCTCCGGCGATTTCCGGCGAATTTCGTCGGAAGGATCCTCGGGTTCGAGTCGAAGAATTACTTCGCGGCTCAGCCGGGCGCCGACCAGGCCCCCGACGTGAACTTCGACTTCGGCGCACAGGGACAAACGACTCCTCCTCCCGCAGTTCCGCAGCCCGTTCAGCCGTAGCCGGAGCTTCCGGGCTTTGTACCTGCCCGCCGTCGGTCGCTCTCCGGGGCGCCCGTTCGGCGGGCATTTCGTTCTCATGAAGAAGATCGTCCCGTTTCTGCTCCTTGCCCTTCTCGTGGCCACACTGGCCGCGGCGCTCGAAGTTCCTGCGCCGCCGAACCAGTGGGTCACGGACACGGCCGGGATTCTCGGTGCCGAGGCCGCGACGCTGAACGCGAAGCTGCGTGCGTTCGAAGAGCGCACGGGGCACCAGTTCATCGTCTACACGCTTCCTTCACTCGAGGGCGACTCGATCGAAGACTTTTCGGTCCGCGCGGCCGACGCGTGGAAGGTCGGACAGTCGAAGTACGACAACGGGCTGATTCTCTTCGTCTTTCCGCAGGATCGCCGCATGCGGATCGAGGTCGGATACGGCCTCGAAGGCGCCGTCACCGACGCCGTCTCTTCCCGCATCATGCGGGAGGAACTGGCCCCGGCGTTCAGGCGCGGAGATTTCGCCTCCGGCATCAACAGCGCAGTCGACCGCCTGATCGCGATCATCGAGAAGGGCGTGGATCCCGTTCCGGTGAGCCGCCCCGGAGGACCCGAACCACTTCGCGTCCCGTTCTGGGTGCTGTTGCTCATCCCCTTCTTCGTGATCTTCGTCCTCGGGCCTCTTTCCAGAACGGGAGCGGGTCGAGGGTGCCTCGGCCCGGCGTGCATGCTCCCCTTCATGATGGGGGGTGGATCGACCTTCGGCGGCGGCCGCGGGGGGTTCGGGGGCGGGTTCGGAGGAGGAGGGTTCGGCGGATTCTCCGGTGGGGGCGGTGGTTTCGGGGGCGGAGGAGCCAGCGGAGGCTGGTAGAAGGGAGCCGCGATGAAGCACAAGGCTTTGCTGGAGAGTCTCGATCGAGCAGCGGTGGTCTCGGCGATCGAACGCGCCGAGCGCGCTTCTTCAGGCGAGATCCGGGTGCATGTGGATCCCTCATCCCATGGAAAGGATCCGCTCTTCCTGGCCGAGCGGACGTTCGAGCGGCTCCGCATGACGCGAACCGCGCTCCGGAACGGGGTCCTTATCTACCTCGTCTCGAAAGAGCAGCAATTCGCCGTCGTGGGAGACCGCGGCATCCACGAGAAGGTGGGGCCCGAGTTCTGGGAACTCGTCGCCTCCCACATGGTCGAGCACTTCCGCAAGGGAGAGTTCACCGAAGGTGTCGTGCAGGCCCTCGAGGAAGTCGGCGAGCAGCTACGGCATCACTTTCCCCATGCGGGGGAGAAGGACGAGAACGAGCTGGCGAACGAGATCAGCGTCGGAGACGGCGAGCCGCCGCGACCGTGACATCCGTTCTCATCGCCCTCGGCTCGAACCTCGGCAACCGAGTCCTCAACCTGCGGCGCGCCCTCTGGCAGATGGACGATGCCGTCCGGATCGTCCGCCTCTCCGGTGTATGGGAGACCGATCCAGTCGATGCTCCGGCAGGGTCAGGCGCGTTCCTCAACATGATCGCGGCGGGATGGACGGAGCACTCCGCTCCGGCCCTGCTCGAGCGGCTTCACCGGATCGAGGAATCGATGGGGAGACGGCGGAGGGTTCGGAACCAGCCGCGGATCATCGATCTCGACCTGATTCTGCACGGCGTCACGATCATCCGCAGCCGGACGCTGTCGGTTCCGCATCCGCGCTACCTGACGCGCGGGTTCGTACTCGCTCCCTTTTCGGAGCTCGGCCTGGCGTGGAGCGATCCTGCCTCCGGACGCGCTCTGCCGGCCAGAAGGGGCGACGATGGGGGCGTCAGGCGCCTCGGCCCGCTCTACTGAGAGCCGCCGGCCGTGAATCCACCGGCGAGCACCGGGCGGGGCCTGATCTGCCCGGCACCTTTGAGCAGTGGATACGGGTTGATCGACTCATCTCCCTCGACGACCGAGAAGTGGAGATGGGGAGGAGTCGAGATCGCGTTGCCTGTATTGCCGACGTACCCGAGCACGGTGCCCTGGCGTACCGGCATCCCTTCGTAGAGTCCCGGAGCCCATCGATCGAGGTGCGCGTAATAGAACGAGACGCCCTGCTCGGTTGCGAGCCATACGCAGCGGCCGCCCAGGGGCTGCTCCCCGATGTAGGAGACGATTCCATCGGCGACGGCGAGGATCTCGGTGCCGCGGGGTGCGAAGATGTCGATCCCCCGGTGCTTGCGTTTCCCCCCATCGCGCGGGGCGCCCCAGGAGTCGTAAAGATCTCGAGGCCTGAGGTTTGCGACCGGTATCACGATCGAGGAGAGGACCGCGTCGCGCGTCGGAAGGGCCTGCGACCCCAGCGAAGCGTTCGCAGCGGTCTTCCGGGTCGGAACAGAGCGGGTGCTCGCCCGGGCGAGGTCACTCTGGAGCTCGGCGGAGATCGCGTCGAGGTCGTCGATCCTGACTCCCGGGGTGGTGGCGGGGGTCGATGTGGCGCAACCGATCGCCAGAAAAGCGAGACCCGCCGTGAGAATCGATGTGCTCACCCAACCACTACGCAGCCCGCCGCTCATCGATAGGACCCTCCAACCGGGAAATCAAACCTCGGGAAGAGTTTGCCAAAGGGCGGCTGGGATTCCAAGAGCAAAGGGGTTGTAAAAAATACCGGCCGGTCCAGGGGACCGGCCGGTATTCGGCGCGAAACGAGTGAGCCGTCTCGGTCAGCGCCGTACCAGGACGAGGTGACCGCGGCGATTCTGACGCCATGCTTGCTCGTCTGAACCGGTGGCAAACGGGCGCTCCTCGCCGTAGGAGATGGTTCTGACGCGAGAAGGAGCGATGCCGAGGGTCACGAGATAGTCGCGAACCGTGTTGGCGCGGCGGTCGCCGAGAGCGAGGTTGTACTGCTGGGTTCCGCGCTCGTCGCAATGTCCTTCAATGAGCAGGTCGAGCTCGGGGCGCTCGTTGAGAAACACGGCCGAGGCTTGAAGGGCGACCTGCGCCTCGGAGCCGAGCACGTTCGAGTCGAAATCGAAGAAGACGTCGCGGATCCATCCGCGAGCCTGCGCAACGCGATTCAGCTCCTGGATGTCGGCGGAGAAGACGGCATCTTCCGCGGGAGTCTCGGGAACGAAGTCCGTCGGCGGCTCCACGACCACGGGCGCGGTCTGCACGGGAGGAGGAGGCGGCGGAACAGGCTCTGGAGTCGGCTGCGTTCTGGAACGGCACGCCCCAAGGGTAAAAGCGATGATCAGAGCGGCAAGGACGAGAGAAAATCTGAACTGCTTCATCA
>JBHEPS010000045.1:0-17335 GCA_046260175.1 Thermoanaerobaculia bacterium | reverse complement strand
GCGGAAAAGAACATGAAGTGAAAGGTAAGGCCGAACAGATCAAAGGTGCAGTGAAGGAAGGTTGGGGCGCTGCCACCAACGACCGCAGCACCGAGGCTGACGGCAAGCTGGACCGCGCCAAAGGAAAGGTGCAGGAAAAGTACGGCGAGGCCAAGCAGAAAATCGAAAAAGATAAGAATCGGCCGTAACGGCGGTCCAGGCCCCGGGGGGCAACCCCCGGGGCCGATTCTTTTTAAGCCAGAAACCAGAAGCCAGAAGCCAGAAGAAAAGGCGAAGCCAGAAGCCGAGACCGGAGCCATCTTTCGCCCCTGAGCGCCGCCGCTCTCCGAACAATCAGAAACCAAAATCCCCATCCATTCAGATCCACCGTTGCCTTTGATCTTACTTCTGGCTTCTGCCTTCGCCTTTTCTTCTGGCTTCTGGCTTCTGGCTTCTGGCTTCCGATCCCCTCCTCTCGTAAAATATTCGCCATCACACATATGTTTCCCGATGCGATGAGCGAATCCTCCGACTCCTCCCTCCCTTCCCTCTTCGAGGCGCTGGCCGATCCGACTCGGTTGAGGCTGATCAATCTCCTCGCGCAGGGAGAGATTTGCGTCTGCTACTTCGTGGCGATCCTGGGCGAACCGCAGCCGAAGATTTCCCGTCACCTCGCCTATCTCCGGCGCGCCGGCCTCGCCGCGACCCGCCGCGACGGGAAGTGGATCCACTACCGCCTCGGGCAGCCGGAAGAGGAAGCGGCGAAGCAGGTCCTCGATTCGCTGGTGAAAGTCCTGCGGAGCGAACCCGGCATGCAGCGCGATCTCGCCTCGCTCGAAAGCGCCTGCTGCGCGGTGAAGCTCCCGCCGGAGATCGCGGATGCGCCGAGGCCGGTACTGTCATCGCGAGGTAACCCGGGGGCTAGGGACTAGGGTGGCCGGAACTTTCCGCGAAGAGCGGATGATTCCCGGGACTGATGTCGCGTTCCCGCAGCGCTGAGGAGATCAGGAGGAAGATCGCGACGCATGCAGCAAAAGATGCGGCGAGCTCCAGCAGCCCTATCGGAGGAAGATCGGCGCGGACGGTTGGGAAAATCTGCACGAACAGGTCGAGCCAGTGACCGGCGAGAAGAATCACAGCGACACGCATGAGGATGTTCTCGTTCATCTTGGCCGACGCGGGCAGCAGGACGATGAACGGAACGATCCAGTTGAGAGCCACGAGGAGCCCCATGAGCTCACCCCATCCGTAACTCGTCCGCACCTGAAACCACACAGCCTCTTCGGAAAGATTGCCGTACCAGATCAGCATGTACTGGCTGAACCAGATGTACATCCAGAACGTGGAAAAGGCGAACATCAACTTGCCGAGATCGTGAAGATGCGCGGCGCCGACGGTTGTGCCGAACGCACCGCGGCGACGGAGGACGATCACCGCGATGGTGGTCGCAGCGAGCGCCGCCGAAAAGAGTCCGGCAAATCGGTAGACTCCGAACATCGTGCTGAACCAGTGCGGCTCGAGCGACATGATCCAGTCGACACTCGAGAGCCAGACCGACAGCGCGAACACGACGAGAAACGCCGCGCCGAGTCTCCGATCGCGTCCCACGCCGCTCAGATCCGACGCGTCGGAGCGACGGAATGCACGAGAGAACGCGAACCAGGAGAGGACGTAGACGATCGATCTGATCTCCGCGAAGGGACGCGAGAGCCACAGCCCCTTGAATCCCTCGAGATGCTCACTGCCCATCCAGGGATAGAGCAGATCGCCGCCTGCGAGCATGGCGATGAGGACGAGAGCGGACCCGAGGGGAACGAGACTGGCAAACGCGGCGGGGACCCGGCGGAACGCCGTTGCCCATCCAGCCCCGCATACGTCGTGGATGGCGATGAAGAACATACCTCCCAGGCCGAGTCCCACCGCATAGTTTCCCCACAGGAGAGCGTTCGCGAATACGCGCGCGGGCGCCAGGAACACGCCGCCGAGCAGCGTGCCAACGGCGAGAACGAAGAGCCATCGAAAAAGCAGAGGAAGACCTTCAAATCCGAGACTCCATGGCCGCCGAACTCGAGGCTGCGCGAGTCCTCCGCTCGCGGGGAGAGAGTGGTCGAACGCCGTCACTGCAGCACCTCCGTCGGACCCGCGCTCGTCGCGCTTCGCTGTTGAAGCTGGCGGATCCAGAGCACCACCCTCCAGCGATCTTCCGACTCGATCTCGGCCGCGTAGCCGACCATGTTCTCGCCGCCGAACGTGGCGATGTGGAAGATCTGCCCGTCCCGCATCGCGCGCGATTTGGCCTCGGGCACGACGAACGAAGGGGGGGCCGGAAATCCCGCACGGCCGGAGATCGGGCCGTCCCCCATACCGGCCGGTCCGTGGCATACCTCACAGTAGGTCATGAAGAGCGCCTCCCCGCGCGCGAGAGTCGCCTCGTCCGGCACCATCGGGTTCACGAGCTCGCTCCCCGCCCTCACGGCTTCCTCGACTCCCTTCCCGAACCGGAACTGCGGCTCGCCATACTGGACCGTCCCTTCGACGCGAGGCCGCATGGTCATGCCGTCCGTGAACTGGGGATTCGCGGAAAACGAGTCCCACGGCACCGATTCGAGCATGTCGGGAAAGATCTCGATGTTCCTTCCCGCCGGAGCGCTCCGGAGGGTGAGATTCACCCCCACGAGACCGGCAACCGCGATCAGAAGAGCGACGTTCCAGGCAGTTCGGCTCATGGTCAGGCTCCGGTCGGCATCGGCCGCTCCTCGATTTCGACCGCATGGTTCCTGAGGCAGAGGTCCCGCACTCGCTCGCGATCGAACGCCGCATCCTTTTCCTCGAGGACGATGACGAACCGGTCATCGGTCACTCGCGGATGCACCAGGCCAGGATCTTTGCCGGGGTACAGGCGGCTCCTCCAGAAAAATGCGAGGACTGTCGCCACGGCTGCGAGGAGCACTCCGACCTCGAAGGTGACGGGTACGAAGGCGGGAAACGAGAACAGCGGCTTACCCCCGACATTCAGCCGCCAGTCCACCGCCGAGGTCCAGTACTGGAAAAACAGAATCGAGCCTGCTCCGAGAAATCCTGCGAGCGCGCAGACCATCCCGAGGCGGCTGCGCGGAATTCCCATCGCGCGCTCCAGAGCGTGAACCGCGTACGGTGCGTAGACGTCGAGTGGCGCGTGTCCTGCCGCAGCGAGATCCCGGACCGCAGCGACCGCGTGCGCCTCGTCGGTGAAGACGGCCATCATGTACCGCTCAGCCATGCAGTCCTCCTTCGCGGCCCACCTTCAGGACGCCCTTGATCTCCGCCATGGCGATCATCGGCAGAAACCTGCAGAAGATGAGGAAAAGGGAGAAGAAGAGTCCGAAGCTGCCGACTAAGGTCGCGATCTCGATGAGGGTCGGCGCGTAGCTCGACCACGAGGACGGCAGGTAGTCCCGATGGAGCGAGCTGACGATGATCACGAAGCGCTCGAACCACATTCCGACGTTGACGAAGATCGTGACGGTAAAAACGAGCAGAAGGTTCCGCCTGGCCGCCGGGAACCAGAATACCTGCGGAATGAGCACGTTACAGCTCACCATTACCCAGTACGCCCACCCCATGGGGCCGAGAGCGCGATTCACGAACGCGAACTGCTCGTAGGGATTGCCCGAGTAGAAGGCGGTGAAGATCTCAGTGAGGTAGGCGAAACCAACCATGCCCGAGGTCGCGAGGATCAGCTTGCACATGGCGTCGATGTGCCGGAGTGTGAAGTAGTGTTCCAGGCCCATGACGGTGCGCGCGATCAGCATGAGGCAGAGCACCATCGCCATTCCCGAGAAGATCGCTCCAGCGACGAAGTACGGCGGGAAAATAGTAGTGTGCCATCCGGGGATGACCGAGGTCGCGAAATCGAACGAGACAATCGAGTGAACGGACAGGACCAGGGGTGTCGCGAGTCCCGCCAGCAGGAGATAGACGATCTCATAGCGCGACCAGGTCCTGATCGAGCCGTTCCAGCCGAGACTGAGGAAGCCGAGAACTCTCCGGCGAAGTCCGCTCGCGCGATCACGGAGCGTCGCCAGGTCGGGTACGAGTCCCACGTACCAGAAGATCGCCGAAACCGCGAAGTAGACGCTGATCGCGAACACGTCCCAGAGAAGAGGTGAGCGGAAGTTGACCCACAGCGAGCCCCTCGTGTTCGGATAGGGCAGAACCCAGAACGCGAGCCAGGGGCGACCCATATGAATGAGCGGGAAGATCCCGGCGCACATCACGGCGAAGAGCGTCATCGCCTCCGCCGAGCGGTTTACCGACGTCCGCCACTTCTGGCGAAACAGAAACAAAACCGCGGAGATCAGGGTTCCCGCATGACCGATCCCGACCCAGAAGACGAAGTTCGTGATGTCGAATGCCCAGCCGATGGTCCTGTTGAGCCCCCAGGTCCCGATCCCGGTCATCACCTGGTACCCGGTCGCGAGTGCGCCGACCGCGAGCATTGCCGCCGCAGGGATGAACGCGGCCCACCATTTCCAGGTCGCCTTTCGCTCGGTCGGCGCCGCGACATCCGAGGTCACGTCACCCGCGGCTTTCTCTCCCCCGACGAGGACCGGGCGCAGAGCCATCAGCTCAGACATGCGTCTCCTCCTGATGCTCGTCTTCCTTCCTGTTCCTGACCACGCGCAGGTAGCCCACGGCCGGACGGACGTTCAGCTCCCCGAGAACGACGTAGTAGCGCGGATCGGCCGCCGCTTTCGCGACGCGACTCCCCGGATCATTGAGGTCGCCGAAAACGATCGCTCGGGCGGGACAGGACTGCTCGCACGCGGTCGCGATCTCACCGTCCGCGACGTTTGCTCCAATCCGCTTCGCCTCCATCTTCCCGAGCTCGATCCGCTGCACGCACATCGAGCACTTCTCCATGACGCCCCGTGAGCGGACGGCTACGTCCGGGTTCAGCACGAGGTTCTGCAGCCGGTCTTCCCGCGGATAGTCGAACCAGTTGAAGCGGCGCGTCTTGTAGGGGCAGTTGTTGGCGCAGTAGCGCGTTCCGACGCATCGGTTGTACACCTGCTGATTGAGGCCTTCCTCGCTGTGGACCGTCGCGACCACCGGGCAGACCGACTCGCACGGAGCGTTCTCGCAGTGGGCGCAGAGCATCGGCTGATGCACCATGTCCACACCGCCGTCCTCGCCCTCGGCGTAGTAGCGGTCGATCCGGAGCCAGTGCATTTCGCGCTGACGCAGCACCTCGTCCTTCCCGACCACCGGGACATTGTTCTCAGCCTGGCACGCGATCACGCAGCCGCTGCAGCCGGTGCAGGCGGAGAGATCGATCGCCATCCCCCATCGATGCCCCTCGTAGGGATGTGGGGCCCAGAGGTCGGCGTCGATGTGGTGGCTTTCCGGCTCACCCGCTCCCGGGTTCTCCTTCCATGCCGCGAAGGAAGTTTCCTGAATGATCGGCCGCCGTCTGCCTCCGGTCGTATCGAGGTGCGCGGGGACGCTGAGCGAATGATGCGACTGCGTCATGGCGATCGGCTCCATCCGCCCCGTCTTCGACACCCGAATGCCGCCGGCCACCCAGTTGGCGGATCCCGCGTTCGAGACCTGGAACTCACCCATCCGCACTCCCACGGGCGAGCCATCCGGCTGGAGGCGTCGACGGAAAAGCCACTCCGGACCCGTGAGAGCGAATCGCTCCGTCCCGAGCCGGCCGTAGCCGGCGGCGACGGCGACGACCCCGTCATGCTGTCCCGGCTGGATGTGCGCGGGAAGCTCGGCGGCGGCTTCTCCCGCCGAGATCGTCACCACCCGGCCCTCTTCGATTCCGAGACGGGCAGCAGTCGCCGGAGAAAAGGAGGCGCAGTTTCCCCACGTCACCTTCGTCACCGGATCGGGAAGCTCATGAAGCCACGGGTTATGCGCATGGCGGCCGTCGAGCATCCCGACCGACGGATAAACGACGAGCGAGAGACTGGTTTCAGCCGGGTCGTCCGGCCGCCGCGCGAGACTGCCCGCTCCTCGCCAGGTCGTGGCGGTCTCCGCCGGATCCGCCTCGCGGTACCCCGCGGCGAGAGTCTCGTGCCAGGCTCCTGCGGGGTCGGTCCCCATCGCGACTGCAAGTTCATCGCGAATGATCTCGAGTCCGTTTCGCGGATCGCCCGACCAGACGGCGAAGCTTTCGATGGCCGAGCGGGTCGAGCCGAGCGGCGAAATCGCGGGCTGTCCCACGGCGAGTACCCCCGAAACCGGTTCGTGATCTGACCAGGTCTCCAGGAAGTGAGGCTCAGGGCAGACGTACTGCGCGAGCCCGGCCGTTTCGTCAATGTGCGACGAGAGGGATACGAGCAGTGGGATTGTCCGAAGGTCCGCCGACAGGCGGGCGCTTCCCGGCAGGTCGTACGCCGGATTGCACCCGGCCACGAACAGGGCGTCGACGCTCCCCTCGCGAATCTCGCCGACGAGCCGCTCGAGCCCCTCCTCGCTGCCTTCCTTCTGGCGGGAGGGTCGGGAGATGTCGATCGTCGCTCCGTACGAACCCAGATGATGGTTGATCTCGTTCGCCAGAAGCTGGGCAGTCAGGTCATTGGTCCCGCAGACGAGCAGCGCGCGGCCGCGAGCCGAGTCGAGCTTCGAAGCGACGAGATCGATGTCGGCCTGCCGGATTCGGACCGGGGGCCGTCGTCGCGAGGGCTCCCGAAGACCGAGCCGTTCGGCGATCCCCTCGAGAACCAGCGGGACATCATCCGGGTGGGTGACGAATCGGTTGTCCGCCTTCCCTCCCGTGATCGTCATCCGCGCCTCGAACTGGGCGTGCCAACTCATCGTCCCATCCGTGCCCGCGAGCCGGCGTCGGGACGTGTACGCGTTCGTGTACTCGACGGGAGAAATCCACGTGCCGAGAAAGTCGGCATCGAGCCCGACCACGGTATCCGCACGATCGAACCGGTAACGTGGAAGAAGCCGCCTGCCGTGGGTGATCTCATGCGCGGCGAGGATTGCGGAGCAGGAAACCGGGTCGTATACCACCAGCTCTCCGTTCGCGAATCCAGCCAGAAAACGTTCGATCACGCCTCGAGTCGCCCTGCCCGATCGCGTCGTCGTCAGTATCCGCACTCGCCCTTTTCCGTCGCGGATCTCGTTCAGCTTCATGCCGATCTCGCGGTCGACCTTCTCCCATGTCGACTCTCTGCCCCCGCCTCGCGGCGCTTTCAGTCTCATCGAGTCGTACGGCTCGAGCACCGAGGCCTGGCCGACCGCGCAGAGTCCCCCTCGGGAGACCGGATGGCCGGGATTCCCTTCGAGTTTGATCGGCCGCCCATCGCGACACTTCACCAGCACACCGCAAGCTGCCTCGCATCCGGCGCATGTCGAAGCCATCCAGTACGCCCGCCCCGGAACGATCCCTTCGGGAGTGAGCAGGTACGGGATCGCTTTTTCGACCGAGGACTGCCGGCAGCCGGCAAGCGCCGCGGCGCCGATGGTGAAACCCGCCGCTCTCAGAAAAGTTCGTCGGTCGGTGCCGGCTCCCGCCGGCTCTAGCGGCTCGGCGAACTCGCTCGCCTCGAGCTCACCGCGATCGTCCCGTTCCGCGAGCGATTTCCAGTAGGACTTTTCGGTCATTCGGCTCTCCCCGCTCCTAGTAATGACAGACCGAACAGTCGGTCGAAGCCGTGGCGACCTGGCCGGCCACCACGGCACCGTTCACCCCGCGGTGGCACTCGACGCACCATCCCATCAGCAGCGTCTCCTCCTGCCGCATCTTCTCCATCGTTTCGACCGGCCCGTGACACTTCTGACAGGGGATCCCGCGGACCGTATGCGCCCGATGGTCGAAGTAAACGAAGTCCGGCACCTTGTGCACGCGCGCCCACGCGATCGGCCGCTGCACCTTCCTCGGGTCGGGTTGCAGGTCGGAGCCGAGGGCAAGCGCCTCATACAGCTTCTCGAGCTCAGGATCGACGATCCGATTCGGCTTCCGCCCTTCCCTCTCCGCCAGCTCCTCCTCAGCTCGCACTTTGCTTCGCGCAGCGGTGACGAACCGGTGGCAGTTCATACACTTCCCGGCCGATGGAATACCGGCGTGACGGCTCCGATCGGCGGCGTAGTGACAGTACTGACAGGGGATGGCGAGTTCCCCCGCGTGAAGCCGGTGCGAGTAGGCGATCGGCTGCACGGGCTCGTAACCCTGATGGTTGCCAGGCATCCGCACGGCGCGCACAGCAGGGGCGAGCGCGACCAGCGAAAGGACGCCGAGAACCAGCAGGGACAGCGTGACGACTCTCGACCTCATTGCTCGCCCACTGCGCCCGCGGGCCTGCCGTACCAGCGCACCACCTGTCGCCGGCGCCAGAGGTAGTGATTCGGCACGACGAGAATGTGTACGAGCCGCGAGAAGGGAAACACGGCGATCAGCACGAACGCGTTGACGATGTGCAGCTTGACCATCCAGGGAAGCGGGGTAATCAGCCCGATCTGGGGCGAGAGCTTCACGAGCGACCAGAGATAGGGTGCGGCCAGCGCCGCGAACCATCCCGACCCCCATCGGTAGGTGATCGCCGTATCGAGGCCGGTCAGGAACTGCAGCAGGAGCAGCGTGTACACGATCCAGTCGGCCCGGCTCGTCACCGAACGGACCTTGTGATCCGTCAGGCGGCGCACGATGATTCCCAGGAACCCGATCAGAGTCGCGAGCCCGAATGCGAGGGCCGTCGCCTCGAGCACGTACAACCGGACCGGGCTGCTGTTCCACAGGAGAATGTGCCTCGGGATCAGGAATGCGATCAGATGCCCGAGCAGCACCACGATGATTCCGAAATGGAACGGGACGACCGCCCAGAAGTGATGGCGATTCTCGAGGAGCTGCGAAGAAAGGCTCGAGTACGTGAAGCTCTGTTCCCGGTAGCGCAGAATCGTCCCGAGAAGGAACACGACCATTGCGACATAGGGGAGAACGGCAAAGAGCAGCGTGTCCAGATAGGGAGAGAAACTCATCGGACGGCCTCCTGGCATGAGCTCGCGCCGGGGCAGAGCACGGGCGACTGGGGGCCGCCACGTCCGACCGGCGTGCCGGTCTCGTCGAAATGGTCGGGATTCAACTCGCCATGCACCGGGACGAACTCGACGAGATCCATGGACGAGTCGAAGGGATGAACCGCACGAAGCCACTTCGCGGTGCCGCTCAGGAGATGAAGATAAGGGCTCTCTCCACGTCCGAGCGATTTGACGATGCGGTCGATCGCCTGGAGCGGGTACTGGTGGACCCACCAGTCACGCTGATCCTGCCGGAGGACGGGAACGAACCGCAGCACCGTCGCGAGATGATCCGGAAGCTCGCCATCCTCCTGAACACCGGCCTGATGGAGCGATCCCCGCATCGTCGCCAGGAACCGGCCGCGATCGTACGACTCCCCGAACAGGTGCCATCCGATCTCGAGAGTCGCCGCCGGATCGAGGTCGAACGTACGCGTATACAGCTCCTCGAGATCGTCGAGGGACATGAGGGAGGTCTTTTCGATGAACTGCTCGAGATCGGATGCGAGCTGCGGGTACTCGGGTCGCGATACCGCAACCGCCTCGAGCCAGCGTTCCGCACAGCCGTCTCCCGGATATTCGTAGAGGCCGGCAATCCGTTCGTACAGCCGGAGGTCGGTCATAATCCCCTCCTCGGCGCCGAGACGAAGCCGAACCCAGTTGCCTGCCTGACTTCCATGGGGTCGTCCTCCAGCATCTGAAGCGCCTCCTCCCGGTGCATCGGAGGGATCACGAAGCGGTCCTCGAAAGTGCAGAGAGACGTCAGGCGGTAGATCGCATCCGCTTCCTCCGGCGAGGTATCCGCCTCCCGCAATGCGCGCGCCGCGGTCTCGGCCGATACGTCGCCCACCGTGAGCGAACGGCGATACAAACGCACCGCTTTCTGCTTCCGCAGCGCGTATCGAACATGCACCTCATGCCCGGCACCGAACAGCTTCGCCAGGTACTGCATCGGCACGCGCGATTCGTCGATCTCGTGGAACAGATTTCCCGAGACGTGCTCGAGGGCGCCACTCTCCTCGGAGCGTTGGGCCATGACCGGCGACATCGGCGGGACGTAGAAGAGCATCGGCATGGTCCTCCACTCGATGTGCGGCGGCAGCGCGATCTTCCAGACCTTCACGAACTTGTACACGGGTGACTTCTGCGCGGACTCGATCACCGAAGGGTCGATTTCGTTTGCGAGGGCAGCAGCGATCACCTCCGGGTCATTCGGATCGAGAATGAGGCTCCTTTGTCCCTCGATCAGCTGATCGTCCGGAAGCTTGGCGACCTCCTCGATCCGTGACGCGTCGTAGAGAACGTTGCCGAGATAGCGAATGCGCCCGACGCATGAGTGGAAGCAGGCCGGCGCCTGTCCCGTTTCCAGGCGTGGGAAACAGAGGATGCATTTCTCACTCTTGCCCGTTTGCCAGTTGAAGAAGGTCTTCTTGTAGGGGCAGGCGGCCACGCAGGAACGCCAGCCGCGGCAGACTTTCTGGTCGATGAGAACGATCCCATCCTCTCCCCTCTTGTAGAGCGCTCCCGATGGACAGGATGCGACGCAGGAGGGATTGAGGCAGTGGTTACAGATCCGCGGGAAGTAAAAGAACACGAGACGCTCGATCGCGAACAGCTGCTCCCGCTGCGCCTCGCTGAGACCGTCGAGATTGACATCGTTCGCGGCATACAGTGGCGACCCGCTCAGATCGTCGTCCCAGTTGGGCCCCGCTTCGATGTCGATCAACTCGCCCGTGATGAGCGAGATCGGTTTCGCTGTCGGCTGGTCGGATCCTTCGGGGGCATTGAACAGGTTCTGGTAGTCGTAGGTCCACGGCTCGTAGTACTCGTCCAGGCTCGGCATCGAAGGGTTGTGAAAGATGTTCCAGATGATCCTCGAGCGGCCCGTAGAACGGAGCCGCAGCTTCCCTCCGCTCAGCTCCCATCCGCCGTTGTACTTCTCCTGGCTCTCCCACTGAGTCGGGTACCCTGTCCCGGGTTTGGTCTCGACGTTGTTCCACCACATGTACTCGGTGCCGCGCCGGTCGGTCCAGATGTTCTTGCAGGCGATCGAGCAGGTATGGCAGCCGATGCACTTGTCCAGGTGGAACACCATCGCGATCTGTGAACGAACGTCCATTGGGTCGATCTCCTCACCACACGAGCTTGTCGAGCTTGCGGACCAGAATGTGCGTGTCCCGGTTGCACCCGACCGGGCCCCAGTAGTTGAAGTGGAACGTGAACTGGCCGTAGCCGCCCGCCATGAGATTCGGCTTGAGCCTGGTGCGGGTGAGCGAGTTGTGTCCGCCGGCCCGGCGGTGGCCGCGAAGCGGCGACTTCGGGACCGAGTACGTGCGCTCGGGTGAGTGGTACTGGATCGAGATCCCGCGCGGGATGCGGGCCGACACGACGGCGCGAGTGACGACCACGCCGTGATCGTTGTACGCCTCGACCCAGTCGTTGTCGGCGATCCCGAGCTCTGCGGCATCCTTGTCGTTGAGCCACAATGGCTCGATCCCGCGAGAGAGCGTCGTCATTCTCTGGTTGTCGCCATAGGTCGAGTGGATGTGCCACTTCCCGTGCGGGGTCAGGTAGTTGAGCATCATCCCGCCCGTCCCCTTCTCGGTGAACCGCAGGTCCGCATACTCGGCAGGAAGCGGCTTCGGTTTGTAGGTGGGCAGGTGCTCGCCGAACTCGAGGTACATCGGGTGATCGAGGTAGTAGTGCTGCCGCCCTGTCAGCGTCCGCCAGGGAACGAGGCATTCGACGTTGTAAGTGAACGGTGAATAGGGCCGACCGTTCTCGATCAGTCCCGACCACATCGGGCTATTGATGAATCTGCGCGGCCGGGCGGTGATATCGGCCAGCGTCGTCCTCGTGCCTCGATCCTTCTCGACGAGATGGACGAGCGGCACGCCCGTCATCTCCTCCATGTTCTCGTACGAGCGATGGGACAGCTCTCCGTTGGTGACGCTCGCGAGGTGGAGGATCGTCTCGACCACGCTCTCGTCCTCGCGGAGGGAAGGGTAGCTGGCGCCTTCCCACGACTCGACCGGCCGCTGTTCGATCATCTCGTCGTAAAAGTCGTCGATCGAGTAGTGGGTGCCGTGTGCGCCGAGGCCGTTCGCGCGCGCAGCCGGGCCGAACGAGACGAACTGATTGAACAGATTTCGGTAGTCGCGCGTGACGACCTTGAGCCCGGGCATCGTCTTGCCCGGAATGGCCTCGATCTCGCCATCCATCCAGTTACGGATCGATGGCTGCGCGATCTCGGCCGCGCTGTCGTGCGCGAGCGGAGTCGCGACGATGTCGCGCACCTTCTCCGGAAAATGCCGTGGCGCCAGCTCCTGCATGACCCTCGCGAGCTCGCGGAAGATCTGCCAGTCGCTCTTCGACTCCCAGGAAGGCGGGACCGCCTTCGACAGGGGGTGAATGAAGGTGTGCATGTCGGTGGAGTTGATGTCCGATTTCTCGTACCAGGTCGCGGCAGGAAGGATGACGTCGGAGTAGAGAGCCGAGGTGTCCATCCGGAAGTTCAGGTCGACGACAAGGTCCATTTTCCCTTCCGGAGCCTCGCGCCAGACGACGTCTTTCACCTCATCGCGCGCGATCTCCTGGGCGACCGCATTGCTGTGCGTGCCGAGGTAGTGCTTGAGGAAGTACTCGTGCCCTTTCGCCGACGCCATGAGCGCGTTGCCCCGCCAGATGAACCAGACCCGGGGCCAGTTCTCAGGGGCGTCAGGATCCTCGACGGCGAATTTCAGCTCGCCCGATTTCAGCTTTTCGACGACGTACGCGACGATCGCCTCGTCGCTGTCTGCGCCCGCCTCCTCCGCCTCTCGCACCAGGTCGATCGAGTTCCGATTGAACTGCGGGTAGAACGGCAGCCATCCGTTGCGAACCGCCTGAATCTGACGGTCGATCGTGTGGCCCGACGCCGTTTTCGGCCCCAGGTCCGGCACCGTGTGATAGTCGGTGAACGAGCGCTCATAACGCCATTGATCGGTGTGCACGTAGTGCCAGCTGGGCGCGTTCTGCAGCCGGGATGGGGGAATCCAGTCCTTCGCGAAGGCGATCGCGCCCCATGGCTCGCCGGGAGCCAGCTTCTCCTGCCCTACGTAATGCGCCAGTCCGCCGCCGTTCACGCCGATGCAGCCGGTGAACATCAGCGCGTGAATCGCCGACCGGTACATCAGGTTCCCGTGGTACCAGTGGTTGATGCCCGCTCCGATGATCACGGTACATTTGCCGTTGGTCAATTCGGCGGTCCTTCCCCACTCGCGGGCGAAACGGATCAGCATCTCGCGGCCGAGTCCCGTGTACCGCTCCGACCAGGCTGGTGTGAACGGCTTCGTCTCGTCGTCGTACGAGTCGGGGTATGCCCCCGGCAGACCGCGAGGGACGCCGTACTGCGCCATCAGGAGGTCGTAAACGGTCGCAGTCGCCACCACCGATCCGTCCGCCGTCTCGAGATAGCGGACCGGAACGCCGCGCAGGTGCGAGCCGCTCTCACCGAAGTCGTCGAAACGAACCTGCAGCACGTCCTCCGATGTCCGAAGAAACGTGAGCCGCGGGTCGATCGATTCGCCGGTGAGCCCGTCCTGAAGCTTGAGATTCCACTTCCCCTTCTCTTCGCCCCAGCGGAAGCCGGAAGAGCCCATCGGCATCCGTGGCGCGTCGGCCGCCTCATCCCACATGAGGAACTTCCAGTCGGCATGCTGGCAGCTGGCGTACTGCGTCAGGCGGCTCGCTCTGAGCATCTGTCCGGGTCGAAAATGACCGTTCTCCGCCTGAAGCTCCACGAGATAGGGAGCGTCGGTGTACTGCTTCGTGTACTTCTTGAAGTAGGGCACCTCGCGGTCGTGATGGAGCTCCTTGAGCAGGACGTGATTGACGGCCATCCACCACGCGCCGTCCTGGCCGGCGTTGATGGCGGCCCACTCGTCGGCGTACTTCGCCACCTGGTTGAAGTCCGGCGCGAATACCCACATCTTCGAGCCGTTGTGGCGCGCCTCGGCCGCGAAATGGCAGTCGGGTGTCCGCGTCATGTTCAGGTTCGAGCCCATCACCGCAAGCAGCTTCGCGTTGTACCAATCGGCCGACTCCTGGACGTCGGTCTGCTCGCCCCAGGTTTCGGGCGAGGCGCTCGGCAGGTCGCAGTACCAGTCATAGAACGAGAGCGAGACGCCGCCGAGAAGCTGCATCAGGCGTGCGCCCGAGGCGTAGCTGATCATCGACATCGCCGGGATCGGAGAGAAACCGTTGATCCGATCCGGTCCCCATTTTTTGATCGTGTGAAGGTTCGCCGCCGCGATGAGCTCGAGCACCATCGGCCACGACGCGCGGCGCAGCCCTCCCTTCCCTCGAGCCCTTTGGTACCGCCTGCGGCTCTCCGGATTCTCGACGATCGAGCGCCATGCATCGACCGGGTCGTCGTGCTGCGCGCGCGCCTGCTTCCAGAGGTCGAGCAGCGCTCCACGCATGTAGGGATACTTCACGCGGAGCGGGCTGTAGAGATACCAGGAGTAGGAGATGCCGCGCTGGCAACCACGCGGCTCGTAGGGAGGAAGTCCTTTCGCGAGCAGCGGGTAGTCGAGAGCCTGCATTTCCCAGGTCACGATCCCGTTCTTGACGTAGATCTGCCACGAGCAGCTTCCCGTGCAGTTCACTCCGTGCGTCGAGCGGACCACCTTGTCGTGCTGCCAGCGATTCCGATAGAACTCCTCCCAGCCGCGCGACTGCGGATCGACCGTGTCCTGGATCCAGGGGATGGCGTTTCGCACGCTCATTTCTTCTTTCCTCCCACGAGGCTTCGTCTCACGCCTCGGAATCGCCGTCTCCAGATCACGTCCGCGCCGGCAAAACCGAGTGCCGTGCCGACGAAGCCGAGAAGAAGGAATGCCACGCGGTCAGGGGCCTCGGCTCGCCCCCCTCTCGCCGCCGCGTCCTCGAGATAGGCGACCAGCGGCACGAGCTCGTCATTGGTGATCGGGTGGCGCGCGAAGAGCGCCTGCATCAGCGGCGTCGCCGGCGCCTGCAGCCAGGAAGCGAGCGTCTTTCGCCCCTGCATCCGCTCGAAGACCTTCGTCAGATCGGGACCGAGCTGCCCGCCACCCAGGCGCGGCAGGCCCGCCGCGGAATGGCAACTGATGCAGGACGCTCCACCGTTCGCGAGCGGGCGAATTCCGGCGAACAGCTCGAAGCCCTGTCGTACATCGGTCGCGGTGAAGGGAACGTCGCTCATCGACAGGCCGACGAATTGCGATACCTCCAACGCGGATTCGGTCTCGATGAGGTCGACGAGGGCCGCGGCCTTCTCGGGCGTGACCCCCGCGATCTGAGGCATGATCGCGCCCCGCGCCTCTTCCTTCAGATTGAGGACGTACGGATCATTCGAGTCGAGATACTTTTTCGGGTTGTAGATGAAATCCGCCACCCACTGCCTGTCCCTGCGCTTCGTGACATCTTTGAGATCGGGCCCCACCAGCCGACCACCACCGATCGTGTGGCAGCTCATGCAGCTCTGCCGGAACGTCGTAGCCGCCTCCTGCGCGAACCCCAGGGGGGCGAACAGAAGAGTCAGCAGAACCATCAGAGTCTTCTTCATGAGTCGGCCCTCTCAACAGCGGTCAGCGGCGTTGCGGCGGTGATAGAACCACCATGTGATCGCGATACAGGTGGCATAAAAGGCCATGAATCCCCACAGCGCCGGAGCCGCTCCCCCCGTCGCGGAGATCGACGTGCCGAAGCTCTTCGGAATGAAGAAGGCGCCGTAGGCCGCCACCGCGGAAGAGAAACCGAGGACAGCGGCGGCCTCCATCGAAGCCGCCCTCTCCGCCTCCTCGGCGGCCGCGGCCCCGCGACCGGCAGCCAGTCGGCGGTGCTCGCCCAGGAAAATCACCGGGATCATGCGGAAGGTCGATGCGTTCCCGATTCCGGTCAACACGAATAGAACGATGAAGCTCGCCAGGAAGAGCGGGAAGTTTCCGGCGGCCCCGTCTCCGGGGAGCGCCAGAATCGCTGCGCCGGTGACGAGAGCCATGATCACGAAGTTCCAGAACGTGACTGGCGCGCCGCCGAGCCGATCGGCGAGGACACCACCGACGGGCCGCGCAAGTGCCCCGACGAGCGGGCCGATGAAGGCGAACTTCATCGCGTCGACCGACGGGAACTGCGATGAGATCAAAAGGGGAAGGCCGGCGGAAAATCCGATGAACGAACCGAACGTTCCGAGATAGAGCCAGCACATCAGCCAGTTGTGCTTGCGGCGAAAGATGACCGCCTGCTCGGAGAAGGATGCTCGCGCCGTGGCGAGATCGTTCATGCCGAACCAGGCGGCGAACGCCGAGACGACGATGAGCGGCACCCAGATGAATCCTGCGTTCTGGAGCCAGATCGAAGCGGCTCGACCCGACTCGACATTCGCCATCTGCGGCGCCCCGCCGAACGCGCCAAAAACCCCAAACGTGATCGCGAGTGGAGCCAGAAACTGCGCCCCGCTGACGCCCAGATTCCCGAGGCCGGCGTTGAGGCCGAGGGCGGTTCCCTTCGACGCCTTCGGGAAGAAGAAGCTGATATTCGCCATGCTGGAGGCGAAATTGCCACCCCCCAGTCCGCAGAGCAGAGCGATCGTGACGAACACCCAGTACGGTGTTGCCGGAGACTGGACGGCGAGGCCGATCCCCATCGCGGGAAGGAGCAGCAGCGCAGTGCTGACCGCGGTCCACCGCCGGCCGCCGAAAATCGGAACGATGAACGAATAGAATATGCGGAGTGTCGCGCCCGAAAGGCCCGGCAGCGCCGCGAGCAGGAACAATTGCCCGGTCGTGAACGCAAAACCGGCTGATGAAAGCTTGACGACGACGATGCTCCACACCATCCAGACCGCGAACGCGAGAAAAAGGGCAGGAATCGAGATCCAGAGGTTGCGGCGGGCGATCGCCTCGCCCCGCGCCTCCCAGAATTCCCGAACCTCGGGCTGCCAGACCTTCAGCACGTACTCGGTCATCGGCTCGCACCTCCGCATCGGCTCGCACCGGGCGCGCTGGGGGTCGAGCGCCGGCGCTCCCGGGAGACTCGGAGTCCGCGAACCAGTGCTCGCGCCCGCGCGATGTCGTATATTGTTGACATGTAGATGAACAACTCTATAGGACAGAGTGAAACGGCCGGTCAATCCCGATCACAGACAATCGTGACGATAGACACGCGATGATTGGAAACAGGAGAGAGCGATGCTGACTGCCACCGCCGAACACGCGCTACGCGCGATGCTCGAGCTCGGACGGCTCGAACCGAAGGACTCGATCCTCGGCCGCGACCTCGCCGCACGGGCCGGCGTTCCTCCGAACTATTTGTCGAAAAT
>JBHEPS010000044.1:0-17441 GCA_046260175.1 Thermoanaerobaculia bacterium | reverse complement strand
CGATGATCCAGCTCCAGTGAGTTCGGAGGCCCGTATGCGGAACACTCTCGCGATCGCCCTCGTCACCGTCGCCCTCTTCGCATGCTCGCCCGGCCAGGAATCGGCCGAGCGCCGCTCCGAGGCGACGATCGAGAAGGAAGCCGAAGCCGGGAACTACGGCGACAAGATCGTCGCTGCGAAGAAAAGGGCCGAGGAGATCGCCGCCGAGCAGGACCGGAAGACCGCCGAGACCAACGCGGCCATGGACGCCACGCAGTAAGAGTGGCCGGGCGGAAAGACTACGAGCGCCGGATCTCCCCGTATCCCGTTCGGGATTCACGGCCGGGGCTGGAAAGCCCCGGCCACATCTCACAAGCGGAACAGTGGCCGGAAGTTCGACATGAACGGCCACGGGGTCATGGCGAGCATCAACACCAGGGCGATCGTGAAGTAGATCGCCATCCGGCTGTACTTCTTCGCCGGCGTCGGTGCCTTCCGCCCCGCGATCTTACCGACGTGCACGAGCGCGATGGCGATGATCATCATCAGCCCGTGCTCGAGTCCCCAGTAGCGGAGTGCCGAATCCCCCATCGCCTCGCCGGGACCCGCCAGGAAGGAGCGGACGAAGGGAGAGATGAAGTAGAGGACCAGCCCGATCAGGAGCTGCAGGTCCGCGATGATCATGAAGATGAGCGCCGACTTGTCGGCGCCCGCGGTGGCGGAGCTGCTGCGGGCCCTGAGCGCCGCGACGATCGCCACGACTCCGGCGATGATGATGGCCCAGCGGCCCCAGTTGTGTAGCGCGAGCAGAAAACCGTACATCGATTCGAGCTCCTCCGTTCGGTAAATAGACCCGCATCATAACGCGTCGCCCTTCCCTCTCCTATTCGTCTAACCCGCGGATTCGTCCAGTCGGCCCGTCCGGCTCCGTGGCGCGAGAAAGTCGGAGGATGAATCCTCCGCCACTTCCTCTACACTTCCGCCGTGCAGCAGATTCTGATGCTCCTCGCACGGCACGGCGCCGGGGTCGTGTTCGTCGTCGCCTTTCTCGAACAGATCGGCGCTCCAGTTCCCGCGATCCCCGTCATCATCGTGGCCGGGGGGGTCAGCGCCGCGGCCGGGCACAGCATCCTCTGGCTCTTCTTCCTCGCGATGGCGGGCGCCCTGATTGCCGATTCGCTCTGGTTCTTCCTCGGCAGGCACTACGGTTACCGAGTCCTGGGGTTCCTCTGCAAGGTCTCCCTCTCTCCCGATTCGTGTGTCAGGCGGACCGAGACCTTCTTCGCGAAGTGGGGATTTCAGTCGCTGCTCGTTGCGAAATTCATCCCCGGCTTTTCGATCGTCGCGCCGCCCATGGCCGGCACGATCCGAAGCTCGGGGTATCTTCGGTTCATTCTGTGGGACGGGGCGGGCGCCGCAATATGGGCGGGGAGCGCGCTCGCGATCGGCGTCATCTTTCACGACGCGATCGACCGCACGCTCAACGCGCTCGCCGAGCTGGGTACCCAGGCCGTGGTGCTGATCGCCTCGCTCCTCGCTCTCTTCGTCCTGTTCAGATGGTGGCAGCGCCGGCGCTTCTTTCAGTTCCTCCGCATGGCCCGGATCACCCCCGAGGCGCTGCGGGAACGGATGGCGAGCGGGCCGTCGGTCGTCGTCCTCGACGTCCGTTCCGCCGTAGCCCAGGCGGCGGACCCGGGCCGCATCCCCGGCGCGCTCATGCTCGACCCCGACGATCTGGAAGCGCGCCTGAAAGACGTGTCGCCCCACGAAGAGATCGTCCTCTACTGCACGTGACCGAACGAAGCCTCGGCGGCCCGGGTGGCCCGCCAGCTGATCGACAGGGGCTACCGGCGCGTGCGCCCCCTCGCCGGAGGTCTCGACGCATGGATCGCCGCCGGCTACGAAACCGACCTCTCCTGACCCAAGCCCACCCGTCATCCTGAGGGAGCGCCGCGCTAAACTCGGCTTCACGAAAACCGAGCGCGCGACCGAAGGATCTCAAAATGGCAGGATCCCGCATGGTGGCGGAGGATCTTTTCCTCCGCAGGCAGGATCCATCCACCTGCCCGCATCCCACGCATCGGCCAACGCGATCCTCAAATGAGTTCCCTCCGAAGGAACTCAAATTAGGACGATCCCGCTCCGTGGCGAGGTGGGCGGAGGAAAAGATCCTCCGCCACTGCCCCCCTTGTGGTTCTTCCCCCGCGGCGGTAGCTTGACTCTATGGAAGAACCGGCCTCGCCCGCTCCGCCCACTGGGATCCCTTCGCTTCTGTTCTGGATGAGCATTCGCCCGATGCAGACCATCCGGTGGATCGTCGAGAATCGGGGGGCGCGGGGCACGTTGGCTCTCGTGATCGTGCTCGCGCTGGTTAGGACGGTCGTCTCGATCCCGCGGGAGTCCTATGCGGCGGCCATCGGGGCATGGAGCGCGTGGGGCGCCCTGGGGATCATGATCGCGCTGCTGCTTTTCGTCGCCGGGCTTGTCGCGGCGGGATATTTCGCGGTCGCCGGCCTCACGCTCATGTCGGGGCGATGGCTCGGAGGGAAAGCGTCGTGGAGCTCAATCCGCGCAGCGCTCGCCTGGGGGATCGCGCCGCTCTACTGGGGATTGCTGACCCGCATTCCCGCGGCCATCTTCTGGCCCGAGGCGCATTCGGCGCTCAACTCCGACAGGGTGGTCCGGATTGGTGACGAGACGGTTCGCATGAGCGGCTTTGCCGAGGCGCCGCCACTGCAGCTGCTCATTCTCATCACACTCGAGTTCATCGTCGTCACCTGGCTGCTCGTAACGCTAAGTCGCGCGCTCGCCGCCGTCCAGGAGTTCAGCGGCTGGGAGGGATTCGCGAATCTAGTCATCGCGCTGGTCCTTCCGATCACCGCGATCGTCGTGGTCGTTGTCGCGGCAGCGCTGGCGTTCTAAAGGCAGGGACTAGGGACTAGGGGCTAGGGGCTAGGAAGAGCAACGGCTTTGAGGCAGGGACTAGGGACTAGGGGCTAGGGACTAGGAAGAGCAACGGCTTTGAGGCAGGGACTAGGGGCTAGCCCCTAGCCCCTAGTCCCTAGCCCCTAGTTTTTCCGATAGATCTCGCCGCCGCTGTTCCTGAATTCTCCCGCTTTTTCTTCCATCCCGCGCTCGAGGGCCTCGTCGGTTTCGAGCTTGTTCGCGGCTGCGTACTCGCGGACGTCCTGGGTGATCTTCATCGAGCAGAAGTGGGGTCCGCACATGGAGCAGAAGTGCGCGAGCTTGGCTCCTTCGGCCGGGAGGGTCTGGTCGTGGAACTCCCTCGCCTTCTCCGGATCGAGGCCGAGGTTGAACTGGTCTTCCCACCGGAACTCGAAGCGGGCTTTCGAGAGGGCGTTGTCACGGAGCTGGGCTCCGGGAAATCCCTTCGCGAGATCCGAAGCGTGCGCGGCGATCCTGTAGGCGATGATTCCGTCGCGGACGTCCTGCTTGTCGGGGAGGCCGAGGTGCTCTTTCGGGGTGACGTAGCAGAGCATGGCCGTTCCGTACCAGCCGATGTTCGCGGCGCCGATGGCCGAGGTGATGTGGTCGTAACCGGGACCGATGTCGGTGACCAGAGGGCCTAGCGTATAGAAGGGAGCTTCGAAGCAGTCCGCGAGCTCCTTCTCGACGTTCTCCTTCACCATCTGAAGCGGAACGTGTCCAGGGCCTTCGATCATGACCTGAACGTCGTGCTTCCAGGCGATGGCGGTGAGCTCGCCCAGGGTCTCGAGCTCGGCGAACTGCGCGCGGTCGTTCGCGTCGGCGATCGAGCCGGGGCGGAGCCCGTCTCCGAGCGAGAAGGCGACATCGTACGCTTTCATGATCTCGCAGATCTCTTCGAAGTGCGTGTAGAGGAAGCTCTCCTTGTGATGAGCGAGACACCAGCTCGCCATGATCGAGCCGCCGCGCGAGACGATCCCGGTGACGCGCTCGGCCGTCATCGGAATGTACGGCAGCCTCACCCCTGCGTGCACCGTGAAGTAATCCACGCCCTGCTCGGCCTGCTCGATGAGCGTGTCGCGATAGATCTCCCAGGTCAGCTCTTGGGCCTTTCCGTCTACCTTTTCGAGGGCCTGGTAGATCGGCACCGTCCCGATCGGGATCGGCGCATTACGCACGATCCACTCGCGCGTCTCGTGAATGTTCGCCCCGGTCGAGAGGTCCATCAGCGTGTCCCCTCCCCAGCGGCAGGACCAGACCATCTTCTCGACTTCTTCAGCGATCGATGAGGTGACGACCGAGTTGCCGATATTCGTATTGACCTTCACCCGGAAGTTCCGGCCGATGATCATCGGCTCGCTCTCGGGGTGGTTGATGTTCGAGGGGATGATCGCCCGGCCGCGCGCGACTTCGTCGCGCACGAACTCCGGCGTGATCTCCTCGGGAATGGATGCGCCCCAGGAGTGGCCGCGGTGCTGCCGGAGGAGCGGCTCCCAGACGGGATCCTTTCTCAGCTCGCCGAGCCGGCAGTTCTCGCGAATCGCGATGTACTCCATCTCCGGAGTGATCATCCCTTTTCTCGCGTAGTGCATCTGGGTCACGTTGCTGCCACTCCGAGCTCGGCGCGGGGTACTGATGTGCTCGAACCGCATATGAGCGAGCGCCGGATCGGCGTGGCGGCGCCGGGTGAACTCGGAGGTGAACGCGGGCAGTTCCTCGGTGTCGCCCCGCTCGTGGATCCATTCCTGCCGGAGAGGAGCGAGGCCGCGCAGCAGATCGATCGTCGCCTCCGGATCGGTGTAGGGACCGGACGTGTCGTAAATCGGGACAGGCAGGTTGTCGACGACTCCCGAGGCTCCGCGCGTCGGGCTCAGCGCGACCTCGCGCATGCCGACACGGATGTCCGGGCGCGATCCGTCGACCCGGATCTTCCTCGATTTGGGGAAAGGCCTCGTGGCCTCATCCGAAAGGACGGCTGCTCGATCTAAGAACTCCTGCGAAATGGCGCTCATGGTGACTCCTCGTCGTGGGTCGGACGGTTGAGCAGCGCAGGTGGGAGGGTTGCAGCGTTTCCTACGCCGGTGCTAACCGGTTCAGGTTCGAAGGGTATCTCTCAGCCCGGCCTCAGCCGCCCGGGCACCCCCAGCTTGAAAGGATTCAAGCTAATGGATTCGTGCCGGCTTTGCAATCAGGAAGATTGCGAGGGAGCAGGCGGCTCGGGAGCGATCCCGGCATGGCCGGGTTGCGCGGCGGATCGGCTCGCCTCCAGCGTTTCGACGAGGGTGCGCCCGCCGACGGGGCCGAAGTCGAGCGTTCGGATTGGGAAAGGAATCGTGATCCCGTTCGCGTCGTAGCTCTTCTTGATGGCGATGATCGCTTCGCTTCGCGCGGCCAGGTAATCGGCCTGCGGCGTCGTATCGATCCAGAACCTTGCGATCAGGTTGATCGCGCTGTCGCCGAACTCGGTGAAGAAGACTTCCGGGTCCTGATTCTGGTCGCGCAGCTCCACCGTGCGCAAAGCGTTCTCGGTGACTTCCCGGACCTGAGGCAGATCTTCGCCGTAGGTCACTCCGACGGGGATGTCCACGCGCCGCCTTCCCGACACGGTGAAGTTGATGATCGGATTCCCGATCACGTCCCGGTTCGGCAACCGGGCGATCTCGCCGGTGAGGAGACGGAGGGCAGTCGTGCGGAGGTTGATCTGATGGACGAGGCCGAGCTCGTCCTGCAGCTTGACCAGGTCGCCGAGGCGGTAAGGCCGGCGCCACGCGATGATGAACCCCGCGATGTAATCGGAAGCGATCTGCTGGAAGGCGAAGCCGAGAGCGAGACCGACGATCCCCACGCCGGCGAGGAGTGAGGTGACCGTCTTGTCGAGGCCGAGAATCCCCAGGGCGATGAACGATCCGGCGACGAGGATGACGATTCCTGCGGAGCTGGCGAGGATTCTGCGCAGCGGCGGATGCATCGGAGTCCGCGCGAGTACCGAGGCGCTGGTTCGCCGCACGAGACGAGCGACCCCGTAAAAAAGGAGAAAAACGAAAATCGCGGCGAACAGGTTCGGGAGCGAGGCGGTGATCGCCTCGAGCCATCCCTCGATCCTGTCCGTCACCAGCTCGACGGCTCTTTCGAAATTGAGGCGCGTCGCGGTGAGGGCGTTGCCGGCCTTGGTCGCACTCATGAACGGATGAGTCCGTGCATGCCCTGTGCCGCCGAAAGACGAATCACGGGGCCGCCTGCTCTGGCATCTCGACCCAGAAAACGCCGCGGATGTCGCCGGTCTCGAACCCGATCGCGCGATCCGAGGGATAAAGCTCTTCGATCTTCTCCCGGACCGGTTGGGCGATCGTGGAACCGTGGCAGGCCAGGCACAGCGGCTGGGTCACGATCGGCTCCAGATATCCGACCCGTCCATCTCCCAGCCGGACGATCTGCGGCCGCGCGTTCCCGGGATCGGCGAGGTAGCCGGCTAGCAGCGGCTCGACCCAGGGGCGCGTTTCGTTGCCGGGATTTCTCAGCCGGTGACTCGTGCGCCCCATCTCGACGGAGTCGGTCTGGAGATCCGCCGCGATCTCGGGCGCGCGCACGCGGCAGACCTCGATCGCCGCACCGACGCCCTTCGCCATCCCCGCTTTCAGTTCACTCTGAAGCTGCGCCTTCAGCGGCTGAAGGTACTCGGCTCCGCGCTCCATGAGCGGCTGCTGAGTTCCACAGGAGGTCGCGAGCGCGACCAGGATCGAGAGACTGAGGATTCGCATTTCCCTTCCCTTCCGGCTGCGAGTCGTGAGCCGGATGAATCCTCTCATGGCGCGAGGCAGAGGAAAAGATTTTCTGCCTCCGGCGAGGGCCGTCCGCGGGTTTCTTGTGTCGGCCTACTCGGCCGTTGTGGGACTGATGATCGACGTGACCGCCGAAACGCGGTTCGCGGGGAAGCCTCCCTGCGCGGCATGGTCACGGACCATCTGCTCGTCTTTCGCGACGTAGATGCAGTAGATCTTGTCGCCCGTCACGAAGCTTTCGACCCACTGAATGTCGGGCCCCATCGCCTGAAGCACGCCGCACGACTTCTGCGAGATGCCTTTGAGCTGCTCGGCGGACAGCTGGCCCGCCCCCGGGATTTCACGCTCGATTACGAACTTCGGCATAGTGCCCTCCTGACCCGGTCCGAAACCGGGATCACACAATCGTTTCCCCGTTCTCGGGGCGGCCGTAAGTGATGGCGGAGAGAATACGTCAACACCGGACGAAGGGGCTAGGGGCTAGGGGCTAGGAAAGGCAAGAGCAGAATCGTCTTGAGAGCAGGGCTATAATTCACCCCGATCGTGAGGGAATGATGAAAATGAACCGGTTCTTCGCACTGCTCTTCATCGCAATCCTGGCGGCGGCCTCGCTCGCCGCGGAGACGCCCGCCAATCTAGTCGCCGAGAACATCCCAGCGTTCCCGGCGGATCTGTCCGCAAAGGTAGCCCCCTACATGGAAGCCCGGTCGGCCGGTTTCCGCTCCTGGCATCCGGAGCGGCGCGAGATGCTGATCTCCACCCGCTTCGGCGACGTTCCCCAGCTCCATCTCGTGAAGATGCCGGGCGGTGCGCGCAGCCAGATGACTTTCTTCGCCGACCGCGTCGGTGGAGGATCGTTCAGCCCGGCCAACGGCAACATGATCCTCTTCTCGAAGGATGTCGGGGGAGGTGAGTTCTTCCAGCTCTACCGCTTCGACGTTCCCACGGGAAAGATCACGCTTCTCACAGACGGCACGTCCCGGAACACGGGCGCGAGCTGGTCGAACCGGGGCGATCGGGTCGCATGGAGCTCGACCCGGCGCACCGGCAGGGACAGCGACATCTGGATCATGGATCCCACCAGTCCCGAAGCGGCTGCGATGCTGCTCGAGCTCGAGGGCGGCGGATGGTTCGTCGGCGACTGGTCGCCGGACGACAAGTTGCTGCTTCTCGGTCAGTACGTTTCGGCCAATGAGAGCTACATCCATCTCATCGATGTCGCTGCCGGGGAGAAGAAGCTTCTGACGCCGCGGGGAGAATCGAAAATTCTCTATTCCAATGCCAAGTTCGCGAAAGACGGACGGTCGATCTACGTCGTCTCCGACGAGATGGGGGAGTTCAGCCAGCTGTTCCAGTGGAATTTCGGGTCGGGTGTAAAAAAGAGCCTCACGTCCCATATCGACTGGGACGTCTCCGACATCGAGCTCTCGCAGGACGGGAAGTACCTGGCGTTCACGACCAACGAGGCGGGCGTCGGCGTGCTCCGGGTCCTCGAGCTGGCGAGCGGCAAGGAAGTCGCTTTGCCGAAGCTCCCGCTCGGAACCATCGGGGGAATCGATTTCCACAGGAACGGGAAAGATCTCGCCTTCACACTCACTTCCGCGAAGTCCCCCACCGACGTCTTCTCGGTCGATGTGACGACCGGGAAACTCGAGCGCTGGACCGAAAGCGAGACGGGCGGCCTCGACACCTCCCTCAACGTCGAGCCTGAGCTCGTCCGAATGAAGAGCTTCGACGGGCTCGAGATCTCCGGCTTTCTCTATCGGCCGGATCCGGCGAAGTTCACCGGCAAGCGCCCTGTGATCGTCAACATCCACGGCGGCCCGGAAGGACAGGCGCGCCCTGGTTTCCTCGCCCGGAACAACTACCTCATCAACGAGCTCGGGATCGCGATCTTCTATCCGAATGTGCGCGGCTCGTCGGGATACGGCAAGACCTTTCTTGCGCTCGACAACGGCTACAAACGTGAAGACTCGGTCAAAGACATCGGGACCCTGCTCGACTTCATCGCCACTGATGGGCGATTGGACGAGAGCCGTATCGGCGTCACGGGCGGAAGCTACGGCGGCTACATGACCCTGGCCGTCGCGGTGCATTACGCCGACCGGATCCGCGCGGCGCTCGACGTGGTCGGGATCTCCAACTTCGTGACCTTCCTGCAGAACACCCAGGGGTACCGGCGCGATCTCCGCCGGGTCGAGTACGGCGACGAGCGGGACGAGAAGATGCGGGATTTCCTCCACGCGATCTCTCCCCTCACGAACGTGGCGAAGATCCAGAAGCCGCTCTTCGTCGTGCAGGGATTCAACGACCCGCGCGTCCCCTATACCGAGGCCGAGCAGATCGTCAAAGCGGTGCGGGAGAGCGGCGTGCCGGTGTGGTACCTGATGGCGAAGGACGAGGGTCACGGCTTCGCCAAGAAGCAGAATGCCGACTACCAGTTCCTCGCGTCGATCCTCTTCTGGGAGCAGCACCTGTTAGGAAGGGACTAGGGAAGACAAGCCAGAAGCCAGAAGCCAGAAACCAGAAGAAGAGTCAAAGTCAGGGTCAAAACCGAGAGTCTGTCCCAAGGGGGGCGCCAGAGCTGAAACGGGCGGAGCCGCCCGATCCCCCGGGATTTTGCCTCTGAATTTTCTTCTGGCTTCTGGCTTTCACCTTCTGACTTCGCCTTTTCTTCTGGCTTCTGGCTTCTGGCTTCTGGCTTGTCAGCTTCTTCTGGCTTCTGGCTTGGTTCCTGGTCGAATCGGCGGAAGAACCCCCCCGCGAGAACTGTTGTGCACCGTAACGAGGCTCTCTCCTCGTGTCAGACCTTCCGGGCTAAGCCGGCTTCTCTGATCCTGCTTTCTTAGCACGCGATCTCGGCTCAAGGATGGGCGCGCCGATCCGGCGCGCCAGACGTTCCTGACCGGTCGAAGCGGAAAGGTTCGGAATGTTTCCCTGGATAATCGGTGGCACCGTAGTTCTCGCATTGCTGGCCTTCAAAGTCCTTCGCTCTGCCGAGGCCGACGACAAGAAAAGAAAGACCGTTCCAGTAAAGCGTTGAGCCAGGGCCGGCGCAGTAGAAACTCCGCATGAGGTGGCTTCCATCGGAATCCCCACCCCCGTGCGAATGTTCTATTACGTACACTTCAGATGCATTTTTCAGCAGGTTGAGCTGCCGCCGGCTTAGCATCGAAGTGGTCGATTCACTCGACTCATCGTGACGCGTTCCGTTTCGCGTTTCGCCCGGTCGAACAACACGCCCGGGAGGCCCGATGAGCAATTCCCCCACTACCATCTCCACCGCCGAGGCGCACCCGCAAAAAGACATCGGCGTGATGGTGTTCCTGCTGCTGACTCCGGTCATCGGCATCGTCGGCACGGCTCTCTACACGTGGTTGAACGGCTTCCAGCTCTGGATGCCCATGCTGGCGCTCGCCATGTACGCTCTGGTCGGGATCTCGGTCACGGCCGGTTATCACCGCTTCTTTTCGCACAAGAGCTACGAGGCGGCCGGACCCGTTCAGGTCTTCTTTGCGATCTTCGGCGCCATGGCGGCCCAGAACTCGATCCTCACCTGGTCGGCTGGCCACCGCATTCACCACAAGTACATCGACAACGATTGGGATCCGTACAACATCCAGCGCGGCTTCTGGTGGGCACATATCCTCTGGGTCTTCCATCGCCACGCTCCCCACGACGTCCAGACGAACACGCCCGACCTTCTCAAGAACAAGGTCGTGATGTGGCAGCACCGCTGGTACACGGCGCTCCTGATCGTCGGAGGCTTCGGGCTCCCGACTCTCATCGGAGCGATGTTCGGCGACGCACTGGCAGGCCTTCTCTGGGGCGGATTTCTTCGCCTCGTCGTGATCCATCACACGACATTCTTCGTGAACTCGCTCGCCCACTACCTCGGAAAGCCGACCTATAACGCCGACGTTTCGGCCAAAGACAACTGGGCCGTAGCCCTGCTGACCCTCGGCGAGGGATATCACAGCTTCCATCACCGCTTTCCGGCCGACTTTCGGAACGGGATCCGCTGGTATCACTGGGATCCCGCAAAGTGGTTCATCGCGACGCTCCGAATGACCGGCCTGGCGACGCAGCTCCGCTCGACGCCTCCTCCGCAGGTCGAGCTGGCCCGCATGTCGTCCGAGGTGAAGGACGTGGAATCGCTCCTCTCCACGGCGACCGGTCAAGCCGCCGAAGAGGTGCGCAGGCTGCTCGCGGAGGCACGCAAGCATCTCGACTCCGCGCGCATTCTCTGGCACCAGCATCTCGAGGAAGTGAACAACCGGCGCTCGCGCACCTGGCGTCAGATGCGCCGAAGCGCCCGCACCCACGTCCGCCAGTCCCGCCGGCTCTGGAGAGAGGCCTGCCGGATCGCAGCCGAGGGAGGCCTCGCGCTAGAGGCAGGGGCTAGGGGCTAGGGGTCAGGGGCTAGAAGACAAGCCAGAAACCAGAAGCCAGAAGCCAGATGAAAATCAGAAGCAGACCGCCAACTCGCGCCTACTTCTTTTGCCTCTGACTCTGTTTTTGACGTTTCTTCTGGCTTCTGGCTTTCGGTTTCTGACTTCGCCTCTTCTTCTGGCTTCTGGCTTCTGGTTTCTGGCTTGTCTCTTCTCACCGGATATCGGAGTCGTACAAGTACCAGTGCCCTTCGAGCGGCTCGATGTTGATCGTGGCGGCGTTCTGCCGTTCGAACTTCTCCGGCCTTGACTCGCACCAGAGATAGCCGTGCTCGCGTCCGGTTCTCCCTCTCCCGCCGACGAGGACCGGAAAGCGCACGCACAAGCCATCGGCATCGAGCCGGTCGAGTCCGCGCGGAATGCCGAGCTCCCTGAAGATGGCGCGGTACTCGTCCCATCGGGGGATCGAGAGGCCGACGTCGGCGCGCGGCCAGGTCCAGTCGTGCTCGAGGTGCGTGAACTCCGGCGTGATGCGAACCACCCGGCTGTTGCGGTAATCCTCGTTCGCCATGGCCGCGAGCTTCTCGAACCCGGCACGGTTCTCGTCGAGATGACGCCGCATTCGCTCCGGAGAGGCGGGCGAGCTGCACCCCGCGCCCAGCATGAGCACCGCGAGCATCAGCATTCTCAATCGATGGGACGTCATCGGCGAAAGCATACCGCGGCTCGATTCCCTCCGTAACTGGCACCGAGCCGAAGGAGATCCGCACGAACGCCACGGTGCATCTCGAGAAGGTCGGGGAGGGCTTCGGAATCACACGGATCGAGCTCAGTTGCGAAGCCGAGATCCCCGGTATGGACGATGCCGCGTTTCAGAAGGCGGCCGATGGGGCCAAGAAGAATTGTCCCGTCTCGAAAGCCCTGGCCGGAGTGGAGATCAGCCTCGACGCGAAGCTGGTCGGATCGTAGGGCCCCTAGGGAACCTAGGGTCTTTCGATTCCGAGCGACACGACCTTCTGGTGGAGGTACGTGCGCTGGATGCCTAGGAGCTCGGCGGCTTTCGTGAAGTTCCAATTGGTTTTCTTCAGGACCATTTCGATGTAGTCGCGCTCGCAGGTCTTGCGGAACTCGCGGAGCGGCATGACGGTGCCGGCCGCGGCGAGGTGAAGCGAATCGATCGGGCCCGCGTCCTCGCGAATCGACGACGGCAGTTGATCGACCGTGATTGGATCGACGGCGAAGATCGCGAGGCGTTCGCATGTGTTCCGCAGCTCGCGGACATTGCCGGGCCAGCGGTAGGCGACGAGCTCCTGCATCGCTTCGGGCGAGATGCCGAGACGCGGTCGCTGGTGGCGGCGGCAGAAGAGATCGATGTAGTGGACGAATAGCGGCGGGATGTCTTCGGGCCGCTCGCGCAGCGGTGGGAGCATGATGGGGACGGCGGCGAGACGGAAGTAGACGTCTTCGCGGAACGTGCGGCGTTCGATCATCGCCTCGACGTCGGCGTTCGTGGCGGCGATGACGCGGACGTCGACCGGCCGGTCGGTGTTCTCTCCGACCCGGCGAACGAGGCCGTCTTCGAGGACCCGTAGAAGGCGTGACTGCAGCGAGTACTCCATATCGCCGATCTCGTCGAGAAAGAGCGTCCCGCCGTGCGCCTCCTCGAAGAGCCCGCGCTTGGCGACTTTTGCGTCGGTGAACGCGCCGCGAGCATGCCCGAACAGCTCGTCCTCGACCAGGTGGGTCGGGATGGCGGCGCAGTTGATCCGAACGAAGGGTCCAGTGCGGCGGTTGCCGAGCTGGTGGATCGCCGTGGCGACCAGCTCCTTTCCCGTCCCGCTCTCGCCGCGGATCATCACCCGCGCGTCGGTAGGCGCGATCTGCGCGACCTCCTGCCGAAGCCGCTCGATGGCCGGCGAGTTTCCCAGGATGGAAGTCCGTCCCGGATCACCACCCCGCAAACGCTCCAGCTCCCGATCGAGCTCGATCTGGCGTAGCTGAGTCTTTACCGAGTGCAGAAGCCGCTCTTTCGTGAACGGCTTCTCGATGAAGTCGCGCACCCCCATCTGCAGCGCGTCGACCGTCTCGCCGATCGAGGCTTCTCCGGAAATCACGATCGTCGGCGGGAGGTTGCTCTCTTCGCGAAGAATGCGCACGAGCTCGACTCCGGACACCCCCGGCAGACGGATGTCGAGCAGAAGCAGATCGGGCCGGATGGATCGCCCGTCACCGAGATACTGCCGCAGCTCCTCGGCAGAGCGGAACGGAGCGGCTCCAAAACCCTCGTCGCGCAGCTGCAGCACGATGTTCCCGCGGATCTTCTCGTCGTCCTCGACCACCGCGATCAGCTGCACGTCGACTCTCCCTCCGCAAACGTCAGCACGAACGTGGTTCCCGTCGGCGAGCTCGAGATGAGCTCGAGATCGCCACCCTGATCCAACATGACTTTCTTCGAGATCGCGAGCCCCAGCCCCATCCCATCTCCGACCCGCCGCGTTGTCGTATAAGGTTGAAATAGCCGTTCACGCACTTCGTCCGCGACGCCCTTTCCGTCATCCGTAGCGAAAAGTCTTGCTGCGGCTCCACCCGGCACCACGGAGAAGCGAAGAGTACTACTCCCCGCAAGGGCGCTGTTACTGCAGAGATTCACCAGCACCTGCCGCGTGAGCGAGCGGTCTGCGGTGACCACGCATGCCGGCGCGCTCTCGAGAGCGATTCTTATCGGCCAGGCCTCGCCATAGGTCTCGCGGAACTCCGCAAGAAACTCCATCAGATCGACCGGCGCGAGTTTCGGGGGAGCGATCGACGCGAAGGAAGTAAACCCCTTCGTGAAACCGCTGAGCCGGTCGAGCTCGGTCCGGATGCTTTCGCGCCGCTCCCGGATCATTGGCGCCGTGTCGGGGTGAAGCTGTTCGATCTCCCGGACGAGGCGGTCGATCTCCAGCTGCGCCGCCGTGAGGGGCGTGCGGATCTCGTGGGCGTGGCGACGCGCGGCCTCCTGCCATGTCGAGAGGTTCTCGAGATAGCGCAGCCGCTGTCGTTGCGCGGCGAGGACCTCCGAGGTTCGCTCGATCATGGCGGCTACCTTGGCGATGGTGTCGCCCCCGCGCTCCCCCACGCGCAGGTTCGCCTCGCCGGCCGAGAGGCGCCCGAGGAAGGACTCGATGCGCCCGAGCCGCTCGATCTCGCGGCGCCTTCCGATGAGATACGTGGTCCCGATGACGAGTAGCGCCAGCGTTACTGCGGCGAAGAGAATTTGCTCCTGGGTCCGCGCGATCTCCTCCTGTCCCATGCGAAGAATCTCGAGGCGGTTGTGAAGCGCCTGCACCTGATCGAACCGCTTTCGGTACTCGGTCTCGTTCGAAGGGTCGAGGCGTGAAAGAGCCTTGAGGTCGTCCATCGATCCCCGAAGAGCCGAGGACACCTGGGGATGCACTCCGAGGGCGGGCGAAAGAGTCGATAGTTGTCGCTGGACGAAATGCACCAGGACGAGCGCGGCAGCCAGCGCGATGGCCAGTCCGATCCATGCGCGTTTCACGGAGCGGCCCTCTGCACGGCGACCGTCCACTCGAATCGCAGAACCGGTCTACGGCGGATCGAAGATCCGATCACGGCGGAGAAAAGCGATGGTGGCGCACTGGCGACCTCTCCCCCACCCTCCACGCGAGGAGGCGCGGACACCGAGAGAGACTGCGCGAGCCATCGTTTCGCATCCGCTTCTTCGCTGGCCGAAAATGGGATCACCGCAACGGAGACCTTCAGCCGCTCACCAGGCGAGAAGCTCGCGGCGGGAGTGGAACGAGGCGCCGACCACCATTTCTTAAGCGCCTCGAAGGAACGGATGACCTTCTTCTCATCGGACCCGTCGGCGCCCAGCGCGCGGACGTAAAACACCTCGTCCCACGGCTCGAAGCGGATGGAGATCTGGCCATAAGGCTCGCGATCGCGCAACGAGAGCAGAAGGTTCATGGTCAGCCCGCTCATGACGTGCTTTCTGACCTCAGCTTCATCGAGGAGCTTCGCGCTGAGCGTGATGGCGGCGGATCCGTCCGCCCCCGCATGAACCGATGGCGGGGGGGGCGCTGCCCCCGCGAGCGTGCCGAATACCAGTAGAGCCAGGGCGATCTCTCCCCTCATCAGTCAATCACCCGGTCGTAGTTGAACGCGAGGCGCAGCGTGCCCCAGACATTACGCTGGACGATCGCCAATTCCAGCGTCGCGCGGTCCGATCCGTAGACCACGACTTCGTCGGAGTTCTCGTTTGTGCCGAAGTACTCCGCTTCCGCCTGGAACCGAAGGTCACCGTATTTGCGGGTCAGCCGATCGGACCACAGCGAGGAGCTGAGTCCAGCGCTCGCGCTGTATCCGAGCGTGTCCACCGCGGATTCAGACCGGCCAGGTAACCCGGTTCCGCCGAAGACCGGGCGACCTTCGCTTTCCCTCTCGAAGCGTCCGATACCCGCGCCCAGGCCATAATTGACACTGACCCATCCGTTGAGAGGCACGTGACGTTCCCAGCCGCTGAAAAAACTCAAGCTGGTACTGTGCGATTCGCCGGGGACGTAGGTCCCCTGAAGCTTGCTGCGGTAGACGTCCAGATTCAAGCTGCTACGCCACAGCGTGCCGGAAGTCGGCAGCAGTGGATCATCGGTCGTGTCGAATACCCATGCGAGCTCTCCACGATCGCTCCCTCCCTTTTGGTACCGGCTCTCGGTTTCCGTCGTCACTCTTACTGATCCGGAATCGTGCTGCCAGGATCCGACGATCGAGTGATCGCCAAACACCGGAAAGCCGAACCGCAGCTCGGGAGAGGGATCCGCGCGGAACTCGAATAGCGAGGGGACTGGCCGATCCGATTGAAAACTGACCCTGTCGTCTTCGGTCCACCTAACGCCAAGGGAGACGTAGCCCGGCCGCCCGAAAAGGTTGTACTGCGTGAGACCCGCCTGGTAGTTGCCATCAAAATCCGTGGCCGCGTGAATCAGCGAGCTCGAACCGACGAAAAGCCTCAAGCCAGTTCTGAAACCGTCGACGGGGTAGCTGGAGCCGCCCTGACGCTGTCTGGCGGAGATCGCCTCGATGAATAGCGGCTTGGTCTCAACGATCGTGACGACCAGAACGTACGAGCCGTGGGTCGTCCCCTTCTCGAGAGCGAAGGTGGAGTCGAGAACGAAGGGCAACCGGTTGATCCGTGACATCGCCGCGCGAAGCTGAGCCTCCGTGTACGTCGTTCCTTCGACGATCAGGCTTTCCCGCGAGACGACCTCCTCGGATGCGAATCGGGCTCCGCGCACTTCGATCCGCTCGATCGGAAACGAAGCCTGCTGCGCGATGGCGGAAAGGGACGTCAGGATGAGCAGAAGGAAAATGAGGAGGGGTCGGGCCTGGTTCATGGGAGCTCCTGTGGATCGAAGGTACCGCAATCGCGGTCGCCCCTGTGTGAGGCGAGCCGCATGCCCTTGTTCCACACGAGGATTCGACGCGCTCCGCTGCTCCGAAGTCACCATCTTTCAACGGGTTCCGGTGTTTGAACGCGCCGAGCGCCTTCCGTGAGCTCTGTCGGATTGATGTCGAAAAAATCAGACAGTGTCTGATGGGACTGACGATTGGGCGGAGTCGTGTAGTTCCCCGCCACGGCTGATGAAGCCAAGCCGTGGCCACACTCAGAAACGCCGGATCAGATCGAGGGTCACACTGGTCCGGCGGAAGCCGCTGGTGCTGGCGAGGTTCGAGTTGGACCACCCGGCCGTCGCGCGGAGCGCCCAGTCATCGTGGATCTCGCGCTCGACGACTCCCCGGACGATTCCGATCGGTTCCCAGGAGAGGCCCGCCTCCTTCTGCATCCCTGCACGACCGTAGAGGCTTCCGCTCCATCGCGGCGAGAAACGCCGGTAGACGTTCACTCCAGGTCCCGTCTCGATGTACTCCTCCGGGGAGAAAAGCCCGAAGTTGAATCCTTCGTCGTAGAACATCAACAGGGTCGGCCATTCGAAGGTTCCCGCCGAGAGGTACGTCCCCTCGAGCCGGTTCACCGTCGCGGCCACGTTGTCGGGGATGAGCAGGCGCGCGACGGAGAAGTCCCAGCGCGTCCGGTCGTCCGGTGTGCGGACGAGGCGAAGCTCCCCCGTCACGGGACTCCAGTCCGGATCCTCGTAATCGGTGAGCGCGACGCTGCCCACGGCAGCCCACGCGGGGCTGAAGCGATGCTCGCCGGAGACCGCCACGCGGTCCGCTTCGATCTCCCGCGCGGCATCTTCCAGGTCCCAGCGCGCGACCGAGATCCCGCCGCGGCCGCGCAGCGACCAGCCGATCGTTCCACCGAGCCGCATCTCGAGGAATCGAGTTC
>JBHEPS010000043.1:475-17679 GCA_046260175.1 Thermoanaerobaculia bacterium | reverse complement strand
GATCGGGACCGAGCCGGCGATGATGTACCAGCCGAGCCGGGCCTCGTACGTTTCAAAAGGCTTTCGGCGGAAGAGCGCGGTCAGAAATCCGCGGGTGATCTTAACGATGTCGCGCGCGAAATAGATCAGCACGGCCAGTAGAGTGCCGAGCTGAATGACCGCCGACGCAGCCGCCCCGGGGTCATCCCATCCGAGCAGTGCGGGAACGATCCGGAGGTGGGCGGTGGAACTGATCGGGATGAACTCCGAGAGGCCCTGAACGAGCCCGAGGACGATGGCCTGAATGAGGGTCAATCACATCTCCCAGACGACGGGCAGGATCATCGGCCGCCGCTCGTAGCGTTTTCGGAAGTAGCGTTTGAGCATCGCCCGCATTTTTTCCTGGATGATCTCACCGTCGCGGACTTCCTCGGGGCTCGCTTCCGTGACGAGGGTGGTTAGCAAATCGCGGACCTCTTCCAGCATCTCCTGGCTCGTGTCCACGTGGACGAGCCCTCGCGTAATGATCTCGGGCTCCCTGGCCAGCCGCCCCGTGTGCGCGCTGAGCGCCACCACGACGATCACGAACCCGTCTTCCGCCAGGTGCTTCCGGTCGCGCACGACGGGCGGGGCGATCTCCTCGAACTGATTGTCGATGAAGACTTTGCCCGTCGGAACGCGCTCCTCCTCCACGCTCGCCCCCTCCGGGCCGACGGCCAGCACCTCCCCATTGGTGATCACGAAGATCCGCGATCGCTCAATTCCCACGGATTCGGCGATCTCCGCGTGGCGGACCAGGTGACGCAGGCTCCCGTGCATCGGCACGAAGTATTTCGGCCGCGACAGGTTGATCATGATCCGGAGCTCTTCCGCGTATCCGTGCCCCGAGACGTGGATGTTGGGCACCTCGTCGTAGATCACCTGCGCGCCGCGTCTGTAGAGGTGATCGATCACGTGCGAGACCGCCCTCTCGTTTCCGGGGATCGTTCGCGCGGAGAGGATGACGGTGTCCCCCGGTTCGAGCGACACGGCCTTGTGCTCGTCGAGAGCGATCCGGGTGAGGGCGGAATTCGGCTCTCCCTGAGTCCCCGCCGTTATGACCACCGAGTCGGCGGGGTCGAAGTCCATCGGCTTGTTCGTCCCCGGCCTGACCGAGCGCGGCACCCGGAGATGCCCCAGCCTCTCGGCCGTCTCGACGTTGCCGATGACCGACCGGCCGACGAAGAAGACCTTCCGGCGATATTTCTCGGCGAGATTGATGACCTGCTGGATCCTGTGGATGTGCGAGGCGAAGGTGGTGAAGACGATTCGCCCCGCTGCGCGCGAAAACACCCTGTCGAGTGCGTCGCTGACTGACGACTCCGACCCTGAGACCCCTTCGTGGATTGCGTTCGTGGAGTCGCTCACCAGCAGCAGCACGCCCTCGTCACCGTATCTCGCTATCGCTGCCATATCCGTCGGCGAGCGGTCGATCGGGCGCTGGTCGAGCTTGAAGTCACCCGTGTGGATGACCACCCCATCGGGGGTGCGAATCGCGAACGCAAAGCAATCGACGATCGAATGCGTCACATGGATGGGCTCGACGGTGAAATCACCCGCCGTCACTGCCTTCCCCGGCTCCAGAACCCGGAGGTCGGCCCCCGCGCGCATTCCGAACTCCCCCAGCTTGTCGCTCACGAAGCCGATCGTCAATGGCGAGCCGTAGACCGGCGCGGAGACTTTCTCGATCAGGAACGGTGTCGCGCCGACGTGGTCCTCGTGGCCGTGGGTGAGAAAGATTCCGTCGATCTTCTCGGCGCGCTCGAACACCCAGCTCATGTCGGGGATGATGACGTCCACTCCCAGAATCGAGGCATCGGGGAACATCATGCCGCAGTCGACGACGATGGCTGACTCGTCAGTCTCGTACAGCATCATGTTCATGCCGAACTCGCCGACTCCGCCGAGCGGGATGACGCGAAGAGTCACGGTTGACCTCTCATGACATGCGGCAGCGCCGGTCAGGGCCGGCGCTTGCGGCTACGGATAAATGCGATTGAGCATCCGGGGATACGGGATGCACTCGCGCAGGTGTTTCACCCCCGAGATCCAGGCGACCACGCGCTCGATGCCCATCCCGAAGCCCGAATGGGGAAAAGAGCCGTACTTCCGGACATCGAGATACCACTGGAACGCGTCGACGGGGAGGTCGTGCTGGCGGATCCGCTCGAGGAGCAGATCGTGATCGTGGATGCGCTGCGATCCGCCGATGATCTCTCCATATCCCTCGGGGGCGAGCATGTCCATGCCCAGGGCGAGCTCCGGATCCTGCGGGTCGGGCTGCATGTAGAACGCCTTGATTGCCGCGGGGTAGCGCGACACGATCACCGGCTGCTCGTAGGCTTCGGCCAGCGCCGTCTCCTCGTCGCCACCCAGGTCATCGCCGAACTGGACGTTCATTCCCTTCTTCTGGAGCACCTCGATCGCCTCGCGATAGGAGACGCGCGGGAACGGGCGGACGACCTTCTCGAGCCTGGAGACGTCCCGCTCGAGGACTTTCAACTCCTCGCGACAGCGATCCATCGTCCGGCCGACAATGTACTCGACGAACTCCTCGGCGAGATCCTGCAGCCCGTCGAACTCCAGAAAGGCCACTTCGGGCTCGACCATCCAGAACTCCATCAGATGGCGCCGCGTTTTCGACTTCTCCGCGCGGAAGGTCGGACCGAAGCAGTAAACCTTTCCGAACGCCGCCGCCGCCGGCTCCAGGTAGAGCTGCCCCGACTGCGACAGGTAGGCCTTCTCTCCGAAGTAGTCGGTCTCGAAGAGGGTGGAGGTCCCTTCGCAGGCCGCCGGCGTGAGGATCGGAGAATCGATCAGGACGAAATCACGCTCGTAGAAGAAGTCGCGGCACGACTGCTCGACCTCGTTCCTGACCTTCAGCACCGCATGCTGCTTCGAGGAGCGCAGCCACAGATGCCGCAGGTCCATCAGGAACGCCGTGCCGTGCTCTTTCGGCGTGATCGGGTATTCGGCGGCCTTGGAGACGAGCTCGAAAGCGCTCAGGTGGATCTCGTGCCCCCCGGGAGCGCGCGGCTCTTCCCGGACCGTTCCGACGACCCTCACCGTCGACTCCTGCGTGGCCTCGTCCGCGGCGTTCCACGCGGCCTCGTCGACTTCCTTTTTCGACAGCACGCCCTGGGTGTAGCCACTTCCGTCGCGGATGATCGGAAACTGGAGCTTGCCCGAGCTGCGCTTGTTGTAGAGCCACCCTTCGATCAGGACAGACTCGCCGACGTGTTTGGAGAGTTGGTTGATTCGAACTTTTTTCATGGTTTCCGTTCCGGAAGAGGAGCGATTATAAGGCCTCTCTCCGCTCACCGCCGCTTCGCGGCACCCTCACGCTGATTCCCGATCGAACGATCGAGATGTTCAACGGAGTCGAAATGTCGCGGAGCTCCCCGTCGATTCCAACGCGGATGCTGGAGTGGGAGCTCTGGACCTTGACCTGTGTGGTCTGAAGCGACCGGAGGCCCCCCTCGACGACCTTCCCCCGGAGATAGCGCGCCAGCGTCCGGATGAACTGGAGGCGGGGCATGTGGGGAAGCCAATAGGCGCTGAGAAAGCCGCCGTCGAGAGTCTTCCGGGGCGCGATCACGCCCGGCTGATCGAGCTGGTAGGGGTTGACCGACACCATGAACACATGGGTACGGATGGTCTCGAGCATGTGCGGGGTCTCGATCGAGATCGCCACGTGAGGGTAGCTCTTCACGGCCGCGCGGCTCGCTTTCAGGTACGCGCGCCACTTGCCGAGCTTGCGGAACTGCTCGCGGTGACGGACGATCTCCGGATAGAGGCCAAGCGAGAGGTTGTTCATGAAATAGCGGTCGTTGACCCGGCCGACGTCGACCGCTCGAATCTCCCCTTCGAGGGCGATGTCGAGGGCGGCCTCCCATTCCATCGGGAGATCGAGATCGCGGGCAAAGTGGTTCCAGGTGCCGACCGGAAGGACGCCGAGAACCGCCTCGGTCCCCACGACGCTCTGGGCGACCGAGTGGATCGTGCCGTCGCCTCCCGCAGCGATGATCGCGCGCTCTCCCCGCGAGATTCTCGCCCGGATGTCGCCGTCGAGATCGAGCTCCGGCACGAGCTCGACGACGTCGACCCCGCGGGCGGTCACGGCCGCTCGGATGCGGGAGGCCCGCGCCGCGTCGGCTGAGCCGGAGGCCGGATTCATGTAGAGCGCTCCGCGTAATTTCGCCAAATTGATCTCCTGTCTCTCCCGCGTCGCCGCTCCGCCCCCCCCGGAAGCAGGCATTCTAACCGAGCCATCCCGAGCGGGCGCCGTCGCGTCAGCCCGAATGAAGGCAAAAAAAGGACCCGGCAGAATGCCGGGTCCTCGAGGCAGGGCTGGAGAGTAGGTTCAGTCCAGATTGTCGACGTAAAAATCGACCGATCCGATGATCGTCCGGTCGTTGTTCTGGTTGTCGACCACCTGAACCGTCAGGCGGTGACGCGCGTCCGAGAGCTGGTTCGTGTTGATGGTGAACTGCCAGCCGGAGTTGGCCGCCTGCAGGTAGGTCGGATAGTGAGGCTGCACGTCGGGACGCGGGAAGCCGTAGGCCGCGTTGCCCATGAACTCACCGTCGATGTAGATCTCGACCGCCTTGACGCCGTTGTTCCGGTCGAGCGCCCAGCCGCGGAAGGTCACCGTCCCCTTGAGGAAGTCCATCTTGTCCGGGAAATCGATGAACCCGATCGAGGGATAGTTGAACGTGTCGTTCACGCAGGTGAAGAAGACGTTGATGCCGGAAGAATTCGGGATCTCGGCGAACGTCTGCTCCTGGTCGCCGACGCGAACTTTCAGCACGTGGTGACCCGGCCGGACGCCGAGATTGATCAGAGTTCCGACATCGAGGGTGAACAGGAACCCGGCGCGCGGCGCGTCCGGATACGTCGGGTAGTACTTGGCAACGTCGAAGCGGGGAAGGCCGTAGCAGTTCACGTACGCGCCGAGGGTCGAGTTGTACGAACAGTCGTCGGTCGAGAGCCAGCGCGTCCCGTCGATCATCAGTTCCGCGTAGGCGACGCGTCCGGTCCGCTCGCGCGTGCCCAGATCGAGCGCCCACCCGCGGACTGGCGTGATGTTTCCGCTGAAGTTGACCGGAATGCAGGGAGAGACCTGACAGATCGGCAGCTCGATGTCGCAGGTACCGAACAACTCGGCGTCCTTGAGCGGCTCGTCGAGATATCCGAAGGGGCGGAGGTTGTTCTCGCTGTTGAACACCTGCACGGTCCGCTGCCCGATCGTCCGGGTCAGACCGAGCCGGTCGGTCACGCGAATCGCCAGCTGATGAATCCCGTCGGTGAGGCGGGTGCTGTCCATGTGCGCGATGAAGCCGCTGAACAGCGCCGCCGGCATGTCCGGGAACGCGTTCGAGACGTCCGGCCGCGGATCGCCGTAGACGGCAGACTGCATGACCAGCCCGTCAACGATCAGATCGACCCGCTCGACCCCGTCCGCGTCCGTCGCCCACCCGACAACCGGGAACGACCCGTTGGCGTCGTGGACCGGAAGCAGATCGGGAATGTCGATCGCCCCGAACGGCGGCTGGTTGATCGTGTTGTCGATCTCGATCACGCGCCGCCCGACCATGTGGCTGACCCCCTCGCTGGTGGTCACCATCACGTGAATCGTGTGGGCTCCGCTCGTGAACCGGCTCGCCAGGAACCCGGTCGTGAATCCCGGCTTCTTCGTCTGGATCCCTTCCCAGTCCGGATACGCCTGGATCACGTCGATGCGAGGGATATTGATGTTCGCGTCGTGCTGGTAAGCGTCGTCGACGAACAGCTCGATCTTCGAGACGTTCGCTTCATCGATCGCAAACCCGTTGACGAGAACCATCCCTGAGACCGTCTGCCCCTCGAGAGGACGCTCGACGACTCCGACAAAGCTCTGTGCATAGGCTGCCGGCAGCAGAAGGAACAGAATTGCGCCGAACGCCAGGCCGCGGACCATCAGTCTCCACATAACCCACACCTCCAACCCATTATGACCGTGGCACTAAGAAAAAACGCTGGCTTAAAATACTCCGCCTGCGGCTCCGGAGTCAAATAAGTGCGCCGTTTGCCAGCATTTCCAACCGTTCCGCTCGCCTCCTCGCTCCCCCTCCCCCATCCTCTTATACTGGACACCGTGAGCCAAGAGTCTCCTTCACAACCCATCACGCTCGAGCACGTCCGGGCCGCGGCCGCACGCATCCAGGGACGCGTCCATCGCACTCCGCTCCTTTCCAATCGGTCGATTTCGGAATCTGTTGGAGGGGAAATCCGCCTCAAGTGCGAGAACCTTCAGCGAATCGGTGCCTTCAAGATCCGCGGCGCCCTGAACGCGCTGATGCAGATCCCCGAGGATCGCCGCGCACAGGGCGTGGTTGCCTTCTCGTCGGGAAACCACGCGCAAGGCGTCGCCCTCGCCGCGAGGATGCTCGGGATGCCGGCCTCCATCGTCATGCCGGAGAAGTCCGTGCCCGCCAAGGTCGAGGCTACGCGCGCGTACGGCGCGACGGTCGTTCAGTCGGGGGTCACTGAATCGACCCGCGGGGACGTCGCGCGGGAGATCGCCGCAAAGACCGGCGCCACGATCATCCCCCCGTTCGACCACGACGACATCATTGCGGGGGCGGGAACGGTCGGGCTCGAGATCGTCGAGGATTGGCCGGAGGTCGACACCATCGTCGTTCCCCTCGGAGGAGGAGGCCTTCTCGCCGGGATCGCCGTCGCCGCCGGCTCCCTCAAGCCGGGGGTGAGGATCTTCGGGGTCGAGCCGGCGGCCGGCAACGACGGGCAGCAGTCGTTCCGCAGCGGCTCGATCGTAACGATTCCCCCACCGGACACGATCGCCGACGGCGCGCGGACTCTCGCCCTCGGGGCGCGGAACTTCCGGATCATCCGCGAGAGGGTCACCGACATCGTGACCGTCGACGACCGCGAGCTCCTCGAGTCGCTTCGATTCGCCATCTATCGGACCAAGCTCCTGATGGAGCCCACGGGATGCCTGGCCGTGGCCGCACTCCTGCACGGGAAAGTGAGCGGATCGAAGGTCGCCGCCGTAATCTCGGGCGGAAACCTCGACCTGTCACTGCTCAGCCGATGAGTGGAAGCCTGTTCGACACCACGCCCGACCCGACGAGGAAGCGGAGTCGCGAGGGAGCGCCTCTCGCGGAGCTCATGCGGCCCGAATCCCTCGACGACCTGGTCGGCCTCGAAGATCTGGTCGGGGAAGGGAGATTTCTCCGCAACGCGATCGCGAGCGACCGCTTTCCTTCGCTGATCTTCTGGGGCCCTCCCGGGTCCGGCAAGACGACCCTGGCGCGGATCATCGCTTCCACCACGAGCGCGCGGTTCGTCCCCTTTTCCGCGGTGACCTCGGGCATCAAGGAGATCCGGACACTCATGGAGGAGGCCCGGCTGGCGCGGGAACATCGGAAACAGAAGACGATCCTGTTCGTCGACGAGATTCACCGGTTCAACAAGGCGCAGCAGGACGCCTTTCTCCCCTACGTCGAATCGGGCGACATCGTGCTCATCGGCGCGACGACCGAGAACCCGTCATTCGAGATCAATTCGGCGCTTCTCTCCCGCTCGAAGGTCGTGGTCGTGCCGCGCCTGGAGATCGAGCAGATCCTGAAGATCCTCCGCCGGGCGCTCGAGCATGAGATCGTCCGGCAGTCGCGCATCGTCCCGTCGGAGGATTCGCTCGGTTTCATCGCGGCAACTTCCGGAGGCGACGCCAGACAGGCGCTCAACAGCCTCCAGCTGGTGGTGGAGACGGCGAATGCGGCGGACAACCCCATCGATCTCGAGAAAACGAAAGAGATCCTTCAGCAGCGCTCGCTCCTCTACGACAAGGGAGGCGAGGAGCACTACAACATCATCTCGGCGCTCCACAAATCGGTGCGCAATGGCGATCCCGACGCGACCATCTACTGGCTCGTGCGGATGCTCGAGGGAGGGGAAGACCCTCTCTATATCGCGCGGCGTCTCGTAAGGGCAGCCGCAGAGGATGTCGGCCTCGCCGACCCGCAGGCGCTTCAGTTGGCGATCGCCGCGAAAGACGCGACGCACTTCATCGGCATGCCGGAAGCGGGAGTCGTGCTCGCCGAGCTCGCCGTCTATCTCGCGCTCGCGCCGAAGTCGAACTCGGTCTACATGGCCTACAACGCGGCGCGGCGGGAGGTGAGGGAGGGAGACGTCCCACCCGTCCCTCTCCACATCCGGAACGCCTCGACGAAACTGATGCAGGATGTCGGCTACGGCAGCGGCTATCAGTACGCGCACGACTTCGCTGACGAGACGGCGCCGATGGATTGCCTTCCGGAATCGCTCGCCGGCCGGCGATTCTACGAGCCGAAGCGAACCGGCGCGGAGAAGGCGCTCGCCGAACGCCTCGAGCAGCTGCGGGCCGCGCGGGATAAGAAGCGCTAGGGCAAGCCAGCAGCCAGAAGATCCGAGGTGAACAAGAAGGGGGCGGGAGGCAGGGGTCAGGAGACAGGGAACGTCCTGTGCTTCCCCGCCCCCTGCCTCCTGCCCCCTTGATTCTCTTCTCGGGATCGCGCTCGAGCGCGGTTCATTGATCCACTACGCGCGCTCCAGCGCCCTTTCCCTACTCAGGATGAGGTTGCGTTTGCCTTTACTTGTGCCTTCTGCCTTCAACGACTTCTGCCTTCTGCCTTCTGCCTTCGCTTTTTCTTCTGGCTTCTGGCTTCTGGCTTGCCGCCTCCGGCCTCCGGCTTCTGGCCTTCTCGAGCGGCTGCGGCTTACGGTCCTGGCCGATATTCACGTATGTCACCTCGGCTTCGGTGACGAGCACTTTTTCGTCGGGATGGAGCCAGCGGTTGGCTTCCACGCGCACGCGGATCGCGATCGATGAGGTGCCGATCCGAACGCACTCGGTGCGGAAGGTGACCAGGTCGCCCACGAACACGGGAGCGTGGAAGACGACCTGATCCATCGCGACGGTGACCATCATCTGAGCGCCCTGGCGGCGCGCCTCGATCGCGCCAGCCTGGTCGATGTAGGACAGGATCACACCGCCGAAAATCGTCCCCTGGGCGTTCGTGTCCCGCGGCATCATCAGGACGCGAATCGCCGGCTCGGTCGAGGTGGGGACGATCGTCGGTTCGCTCACCTTCCGCTCGGAGGCATGCCGAGCTCATTGCGGACGAGCTCGTCGTTGATCGCGACGTTCGCCTTCTCCCGCAGACGCGCGAGGAGCGAGGAACGGATGACGCGGAACTCATTCTGGCGGAGCTGTTCGGTGAAGTCGTTCTTCTGCGTCGCGAATGTCGCCGGGTCGACCGAGGTCTTTTCGGAGACGGTGAAGACGACCGCGCCGTCATCGACGATGACCGGGCCGCCGCTCTGGCCAGCCGAAGAGGCGAACACGGCATCGACCAGCGCCTGAGTCGAACCGGCGAGCCCGGCGATCGCACCCTCGCGACTGATGTTGGCCCGCTGAGCCGAGAGGCCCAGGCTCGCGGCGACGGCGTCGACCGAAGAGGTCGAGCTCCATGTTGCGGCCAGTTGCTGCCGCGCCACCTCTCTCGCCCGCGCGCGTTTCGCGTCGGACTCGACGCGGGCGCGGATCTCCTCGAGCGGCGAGACCCCCGCCGGCCTCTCGCCGACGAGGTAGGGGATGGCCGGGCCACGGGGAGTATCGACGACGGGCCCGAGCTCTCCGACTTTCCCCTGATTGAATGCCCAGTCGTTGATGGCGGGCGCGCGGCCGAGGCCGCGGACTGGCTCCACCTGAGCGACCCAGCCGCCGTCGTTGTAGGTGACGATCTGACCCGCGACGCTCTGAAGCTTCTCGGGGGTGATGGGCTTGAGCTGCTCGAGGCGAACGCGCGCCTGGTTGATCGCTTCCCTCGTCTCGGTTCTGCTCCGCTCCTGCGCGAGCTGGGACTCGATCTCGGCTCGAACCTCCTCGAACGGCCGAACGGCGGCCGCGCGCTTCGCGTTGACCTTGATCACGTGGAATCCGAACGAGGTGCGGACCAGATCGCTGACCTGCCCAGGCTGCAGAGCGAACGCAGCCTGCTCGAACTCGGGCACCATCTGACCGCGGCCGAACTCTCCGAGATCGCCGTTCCGTTCCGCGGCTCCCGGCTCGTCCGAGTACTCGCGAACGAGCTGCCCGAAGTCTTCTCCGGCGCGGGCCTTCGCGAGAACTGCTTCCGCTTCGCTGCGAGCGGCCGCTTCGGCTTCCGCACTGGCCCCCTCCGGAACGGTGATGAGCACGTGCTGGGCGCTTACCGTCTCGGGCCGTCGGTAGGTCTCCTGTGTGGCGTCGTACCGCGCGCGGAGCTCGGCCTCGGTGAGCTGGATCTGCGAGCGCACCCGCGCCTCGTCGGCGAGCAGGTACGTGATGTTTCTCTGGTCGGGATGCGTGTAGTTGCTCGTGCTCTCGCGATAGAAAGCTTCCACGTCGGCCGGCGCCAGCGTCACGTCGGACAGAGTGCGGTCGACGGGGAAAAGAACATAGTCGATCTCGGCGCGCTCGTTGCGGCGCCGGTACTCTTCCTCGACCCGGGAGGCCGGGATGATGATCGAGTTCAGCATTGCGCTGTTGATCTTCGCGAGCGTCAGCTCCTTGCCGACTTCCAGCTCGAAGTCCGCCGCCGTCGCGTATCCGAGCGAGCCGCTCACATATCTCTCGTAGAGCTCCTGGCCCACGAACTGGCCGTTCTCGGTCAGCGCCGGCAGGGTGAGGATTCTGCGGCGGACCTCGGCCCGGGTCGCCGTCATGTGCAGCCTCTCGGCCTCCTGAAGAAGGAGCTCCTGCTCGATCAGGCTGTTGAGCACCATCTGCGGGAGCTGCATCTGCTGGCGCATCTCCGGCGTGAGTTGCTGGCCGTACGACTGTTCGTACTGCCGCTCGGTCAGGTACATCGTCCGCGCGTACTCCTGAACGGGAATGGCTTCCCCGTTCACGCGCGCGATGAACGAGGTGTTCGCCACCGATCCCGTCGCTCCTCCGGCACCCCAGTCGGAGAACACCATGAAGATGAACGCAAACACGATGAGAAACAGAACCCACTTGAGGTGCTTGAAGCTGTCACGCATGACCTTGAGCATTGGGATGAGCCTCCGGCGGATCGCCGCTCGACAATCCGGCCTTTCAGAGTCGATTGTTTGTTCTCGGGCTGAGGCTTTGGCGGACCGCGGTCCCGGACCTCGAGGGAGCGGCAGTGTAACGAAATCCCCTGAATGGGAGCAAATCCCGCGTTGCCGCTCCGAAATCGCTGTGTTATAAACGCTTGTCCCCTGTCATGGGTATTCCGCGGCCGCCGGCTGCACTCAAATGAGTCGCAAAAAACCCACCTACGCCGACATCGACTGGTATCTCATTTCGATCGATCGACTCCGAAAGGGGGGACTGATCATCGTCGCCCTGCTGGCGGTCGGCGCGATCGCCTGGTGGTTTTTTTACGGGCAGACCCCCCGCGAGCGCGCCCGACGAGCCATTTCGGAAGCCGAGGTCGCCCTCAATCAGCTCGCTTCGGTGGACGACTTCCGGTCCGTCAAGCCGGATTTCGACCGCTCGAACGTCCACCTCGTCGAAGGGAGAACCCTCTACCAGGGGGGCAACTGGAACGGGGCCATCCGAGCGGCCACCGACGCGGCCAACATCGCGACTCTCGCCCTGGCCAGGATCCCGGGAGCCGGGCAGTTCGACGCACAGTTCATCACCATCGAGGGAGAGGTGCAGCTTCAGAAGGGAGCGTCAGGCGACTGGCGCCGGGCGCGGGCCCGCGATCCGCTCTTCAACGGCGACTGGGTGAAAACGACCAGCGGCTCGTCTGCCGAGCTCATCTTTGCCGACGGCTCGCTCTACACGATCGGCCCCGATGCCCTGCTCGAGATCCACGCTGCGGTCAACCCCCAGACCTCCCGGAAGCAGAACACCGTTCAGATGCAGGTGGGTCTGGTCGAGATCAACACCGCGGACGACTCTTCGACGGTACGCACCCCGGGGACCCAGGTCACCATCAGCTCCGACTCCACGACCCAGGTCGGCGTCGGGGCGTCGCGGCAGACCGCGGTCACCTCTCTGAAAGGATCCTCCTCCGTCGCCCCCCTCAGCGGCGGACCGGCGGTCAGCCTCGCCTCGGGTCAGACCGTGGATGCGGGGGCAGAAGGGTCTCTGTCGGAGGTGCGGAACGTGGTTCCTCCGCCGACTCTCGTCTCGCCGGCCGACAATCAGGTGTTCCAGGCGGGAAGAGACCGCTCGGTGGAACTGTCGTGGCAGCCTCAGCCGGAGGCGAGCGGCTTTCGCCTTCAGGTTTCGCGCTCGAGACTCTTCTCCTCGCTCGAGATCGATGCGCGCCGGACCGGAACGACCGCCACGACGAGGGTCAGCGACCAGGGATCTTTCTACTGGCGGGTCGCGACCATCGACCGGGATGGGCGCGCTGGGCCATTTTCTCCATTCCGGCGGTTCCGAGTCGTCGGCGGGATCGGTTCCGGTTCCCCCGGGACGTCCGATAAGACTCCGCCGATTCTCGACCTCAAGCCCCCATTCCGGATCGGGGGGCAGTACTACATGCTCGAAGGAAAAGTGGAACCGGGGGCGTCGGTCTTTATCGACGACGAGGAGATCGCCGTCGAGACGGACGGGTCGTTCAAGAAGCTCGTGAGCTTCAACAAGGTTGGAAGGAACACCGTAGTGGTTCGCGCGGTTGATCCGTCGGGCAATCAGACGATCCGGCGCGAGAACGTCTACGTGGAAGAGTAGCGAGGGGCGGGAAGTTCCGATCGGTCGGATCCTTCCAGGGCAGGTAAATTGCACCCGGCCTGCGTTCGCGGGACCGGATCAATCTCAACGAAGAGGGCTGGCATTCCATGGCTGTGAAATCACTCCTGTCGATGTTCTCCAATGATCTTGCGATCGATCTGGGGACGGCGAATACGCTCGTTTACGCGAAGAACAAGGGAATCGTCGTCCGAGAGCCTTCGATCGTCGCGGTCAACAAGATCACCGGCAAGGTCGAAGCTGTCGGCAAAGAAGCGAAGGAAATGCTCGGCCGCACGCCGGGAAACATCGTCGCCATCCGCCCGATGAAGGACGGCGTGATCGCCGATTTCGAGATCACCGAAGAAATGCTCAACTACTTCATCAAGGCGGCGCACGGGCGCTCGTTCCTGGTGAAGCCGCGGATCGTGATCTCGGTACCTTCCGAAATCACCCAGGTCGAGAAACGAGCGGTGAAAGACTCCGCCCTCCGAGCCGGCGCGACCGAGGTCTATCTGATCGAGCAGGCGATGGCGGCGGCCATCGGGGCCGGGCTTCCAATCACCGACCCGACCGGCAACATGATCGTCGACATTGGCGGGGGAACCACCGACGTCGCAGTGATCTCGCTGGCGGGTATCGTTTACTCCAGGTCGGTCCGCGTCGCGGGCAACGAGATGGACGAGGCGATCATTCAGTACATCAAGCGGAAGTACAACCTGCTGATCGGCGAGCGGACTGCCGAGCAGGTAAAAATGGAGATTGGCTCCGCCTTCCCTCTCGAAGAGGAGATGACGATGGAGATCAAGGGGCGCGACCTGGTCGAGGGCGTCCCGAAGACGCTGGTCGTCACGGACGAAGAGATCCGGGAGGCGCTGTCGGAGACGGTGGCGACGATCGTCGAGGCGGTTCGGGTGGCCCTCGAGCGAACCCCGCCCGAACTGTCGGCGGACATCATGGACAAGGGGATCATCATCGCTGGCGGCGGTTCGATGCTCAAGAACCTCGACAAGCGACTGCGCGAGGAGACCGGCCTTCCGGTGACCCTGGCCGAGGATCCGCTGGCCTGCGTTGCCCTGGGGACCGGCCAGATGCTGACCGACTTCAATCTCCTGCGGAAGATCTCGATCGACTGAATCGGGGACGGGCAGGCCGCCAAGCGGCCTGCTCGATTGGCCCGAGGATCGCAATAGGGAAAACGGCCTGACCGCCCTGTTCTTCTGCTCCATGTTCCGGAGTAAAAATGCTGGAGTTGGAAGCCGCCAACGAGCCCGAGATCGTCTAAGTCATGCAAGTTGCCGTCGAACGTCGCCCCACGCTCCTGTTCGTGATCGTGCTGGCCGTACTTTTCCTGCTGATGAGCACGAGCCAGCGGACGCGCGTGGTTGGAGAGACCCGGACGCTCTTCGAGCGGACGGTGATGACCCTCTTCTCTCCGGTGCCGAAGACGGTGAACAGCGTCGGTGAGTCGGCTCTCGACATTTATCACGGCTACGTCGACATGCGGCGCGAGGTCGCCGAGAACATCCGCCTGCGCCGGCAGTTGGCCGATCTGACGAACGAGAACATCATGCTGCGCCGCTCTAGCGGAGACCTCGCGCGCATGCGCTCGATCCTCTCCTACTCGGAGCAGTTCACGATGCCGACGACCCTTGCCGAGGTGATCATGCTCGACACCTCGGGAAGGTTCAAGTCGGCCATCCTCGACCGCGGGTCCGATCATGGAGTCGAGGTCAACGACGTGGTCGTGCATCCGGCGGGCCTGGTAGGCCGCGTGATCCTCACGACGAAAGACCTCTCCAAGATTCAGCTCGTCGTGGACAAAGGCTCGGCAGCCGGCGTTCTCGTCGAGCGGAGCCGCCGCCAGGGCGTGGCGGCCGGAGCCGACAACGGCTTGCTTCGCATCGGCTACGTCCCGAACCTCTCGGACGTCTCGGTCGGCGATGCGATCCTCACTGCCGGCATCGACGGCGTTTATCCGAAAGGCATTCCGGTCGGCCGCGTGGTCGGTGCCGAGGAGGGTCGGGATCTGTTCAAGCGGGTCATCGCCCAGCCCTCGGTCGACTTCGGCAGCCTCGAAGAGGTGATCATCCTGCACACCCGCAAGATCCCGCCCGAGATCGTGAGGTACGAGCCATGAGATGGCTTCGATTCCTCATCGGCCTCGTCATTGCGCTGACCATTCACTCGCTGCTCGACAGCTTCTTTCCCAATGCGCTCGCGTTCTTCAGCCCCTACGTCATCCTCGTCGTGTATTACGCAATGGGCGGAAACCTGTTCGGCGCGATCGTCGCCGGGGTCGTGGCCGGACTGATCGAAGATGCGTTCTCCGGGTCGATCTTCGGCCTCCACGCCTTCTCGCTGACCGTCATCGGCTATCTCGTCGCCTACGTCGCCTCGCGACTCGTCCTGCGCGGAACACTCTCATTCGGTCTCGCGCTCGCAGGGGCCGTGATCGTCAACGAGATCGTGATTTACGTCCTGGTGACGATCCTCACCTCCCATCCCGTGCAGCTGTTCGAGGAAGGAATGATCGTCAAGACGATCCTGACTTCGCTCTTCGGTATGCTCATTTATCAGCTGCTGGCGCTTTTCCTGCGGGAGGAACCGGTTGAGGCGGTTCGCAGGGCAGCCGTGCGCTGAGAGCATTTCCACCGGCGCTGCGGCGCCGGAAGGCCCATCGATTGCAATGCGTTAGCGCTTCTGAGAGGCGAATTCCATGCGCGCTTACCGAGAGGAACAGAAAACCGTTCAGCTCCGCATCAACATCCTGATGTGGGGAATCGTCGTCGTCTTCTTCTTCCTCGCCGGCTCGTTCTGGTACGTTCAGTCGGTGCAGGCTGACCGGTTCCGCGAGCTGTCGGAATCGAACGCTCTACGCTCGGTGCCCATCACCGCGAAGCGCGGATTGCTGCTCGACCGGAACGGCAAGATCCTCGTCGACAACATGCCGTCCTATTCGCTGATGCTGATGCGCCCCGATCTTCGCGAAATCGAGAGGACACGGCCGGGCCATCGCGACCAGCTCCTTAAGTTCGTCACGACCACGACCCAGATTCCCGTTCCCGAGCTCGAGCGCCGGATCGAGACGGCCAAGGTTCCCCTCAACCAGCCGATGCCGCTGGTCGAGGATCTGTCGATGACCCAGGTCGCCGAGTTCGAGGCGAACTCCGCCGTGTTCCCCGCCCTCCGGATCGAGCCCGTCCAGCGCCGCAACTACCGCTACGGCACCTTCGCCGCTCACGTCCTCGGCTACATGGGTGAAGCCACCGAAAAGGACATGCAGGAGGACGAGTCACTGAAGCTCGGGGCCCTCGTCGGAAAAAAAGGCGTCGAGTTTATGTATGACGGCTTCCTTCGTGGTGTCGACGGCACACGCTACGAAGTGGTCGACACCTTCGGCCGCACCCTCTCGGACTACCCCGGCGCCCGCAAGGAGCCCGTTCCAGGGAAGAACATCTACCTCACGATCGACTTCGACCTGCAGCGGCGGGCCGAGCAGTACTTCATCGACAACGAAATGATCGGCGCGGCGGTCGCGCTCAACCCGCAGACCGGCGAGGTTCTGGCGATGGCCTCCAGCCCCGCCTACAACCCGAACGTCTACTCGCGCCGATTCACCCCCGATGTGTGGAAAACCATCCTCTCGAACCCCTTCAAGATCGAGGTCAACCGCGCGATCAAGGGAGGCTACTCCCCCGGATCGATCTTCAAAATCGTCATGGGGATGGCCGGATTCGAGTACGGCGTGATCAACCCCTCGACGACGGTCTACTGCACCGGCAGCGTCGTGCATTTCGGCCGCCGCTTCCGCTGCTGGAAAGCCGAGGGCCATGGCACGGTCGACTTCCAGCGGGCGATCAAGGTCTCCTGCGATATCTATTTCTACGAGATCGGCGCCCGGCTCGGGATCGACAAGATCGCGGAGTACTCCAAGAAGCTCACCTTCGGCGGGAAGACGAAGATCGACCTCGAGGGGGAGCTGACCGGAAACGTGCCGTCGACGGAATGGGCGGAAAAGGTTCAGGAGCGTAAGTGGTATCCCTCCGAGACCATCTCGGTCGCGATCGGCCAGGGTCCGCTGGTCGTCACCGTGCTCCAGACCGCGAACATGATGGCCGCGATCGCGAACGGGAACCGGGTCATGCGCCCGCACGTCCTGAAGGAGATCGTGGAAGTCCGTGACGATCAGATCGTCGCCCGGCAGAAAGTCGAGCCGGAGCCTCTGACCGAGATCAACCTCCCCCCCGATGCGCTGGCAGCGGTCCGTGAGGGACTCTGGAAAGTCGTCAACGAAATCGGCGGAACCGGTGGACGCGCGCGCATCGAGGGACTCGACGTCTGCGGCAAGACCGGAACCGTCCAGGTCATCGCGCAGTCGGGATGGAAACAGAAGCTCCCTTTCAAATATGAAGATCACGCGTGGTTCGCCTCGTTCGCTCCGCGCGAT
>JBHEPS010000043.1:0-465 GCA_046260175.1 Thermoanaerobaculia bacterium | reverse complement strand
CCTCGACCGGATCGACCTCTCCGATCCTGAAGTCCTCCGCAAGCTTCGCGAAGGTCAACTGCCGCGGCCAGGTGAGCCGACGGCCCGCTGAGACATGCTCACTCGCACTGCATCCGTCCGCTCAGCTCCCTCGAGAACTCTCTCGAGGCTCGATCTGAACTTCATCGGCACCGCGATCGTCCTTGCGGCCATCGGCTGCATGGCGGTCTACAGTGCGACGTTCTTCAGCACTGACATGCTCTGGAAGCGGCAGATCCTCTGGGCAGTTATCGGCATCGCACTGATGATCGCCTTCATCGTCCTCGACTATCACGTGCTGCTCGACGCATCGATGGTCTTCTACGGAATCGGGATCTTGCTGCTGCTCTACCTGGTCGTATGGGGGAGGGTCACCGCGGGCGTCGTCTCGTGGATCCACATAGCGGGGTTTCAATTCCAGCCTTCGGAGTTCATGAAGATCTTCAC
>JBHEPS010000042.1:0-18061 GCA_046260175.1 Thermoanaerobaculia bacterium | reverse complement strand
AACGTGGATCGCGTTCGCCCTGGTGGGAGCGGCTGCGGCAGTCGTGACCTTTTTCACTCCGATGAACGCGATCAGAAACGGCATCTGGTCGCTCTACTTCATTCTGCTGATCCTCGAGGTGATCCGGCTCGAGAGGAAGTCGCCGACGCGAACCGAGGGAGGAATGAGGCCGCTCCTCGTCGGCATGACGGTCCTTCAAGTCGCGATCGTGCTCCAGATGCTCGTGGTCGCGGGGATCATCCCCTGGGGCTTTCCGTGGGGGAACGTCTATTACGTCGGTTTGATCGCGCTCGCGATCGGCTCGTCACTCTTCACAGTGAACACCTTCGCGTTGACGCGGCGGCGGCTCGAGCGGAACGAGGGAGAGATCGAGAGCGCGCGCAAGCTTCAGGAAGCGATGCTGCCGAAGGAGCTCCCTGCGGTCGAAGGAATCGATGTCGCGGCATGGCTTTCCACGGCCAGTGAGGTCGGGGGCGACTATTACGATTTTCATGAACCGCCTGACGGGGGGCTGCTCGTCGTCATCGGCGATGCGGCCGGGCACGGTCTCGCCGCCGGGGCGATGGTGACGGCGATCAAGGCGCTCTTCGGCGGCGTTCGCGGCGACGAGGAGCTCGCGGAGTTTCTCACGCGGACCGACGCAGTTCTCCGCCGGATGGACCTGAGACTGCTCCACATGTGTCTCTCGCTCGTGCGGGTCACCGGCAGCACCATCGAAGTCTGTTCGGCGGCGATGCCTCCTGCGCTGATCCGTCGGGCGTCGACCGGTGCGGTCGAGGAGCTCGGCACGGGAGGACTTCCCCTCGGAGGCCGGCTGCGCGGATCGTGGGAGTCGCAGAGGGCCGAACTCCTGCCGGGAGACACGGTCCTGCTGGCGAGCGATGGGCTGGCGGAACTGCTCGATCCGATGGGAGAACCGTTCGGGTTCGAAGAGGTCGGCGTGATGCTGGGGCGGGTGGGGGAGGGAAGCGCGCAGAAGACCCTCGACCGGATCACCACCGAGGCCGCGACGTGGCAGGCCGGCGCGCCGCAGGCCGACGACATCACCCTGGTTGTGCTGGCGGTCCGGCCGTGACCGTCCGGACGCGCACTCCGGAGGAGTGCCAGACGGTAGCCGGGCGGTCGAGCGAAGCGAAGACCCCCGGTTGATGGCGAGCGCGAAGGAACCCGGCACCCCGGCAGGGGTGCCAGACAGCTCGACCGGATTGGCGTCAATGAATCACGAAATTCGGGATGGCGTCGTGTCGCATCCCGAAACCGAGACGGTCTTCCCGCGCGTTGAAACGAATGTCTTGCACCCCTGCCGGGGTGCCCCACGCGCTTCGCGCGCGGGCGGTTTTCTGGGACGCGGCCGCAACCGGCGGTCTTCGACCGCCGGCTACCTTCTGGCACCGCTCCGCGGTGCGGATCCTGCCGTGAGCAATCGCGACGTGCGTGCACCTGTGTTAAATTAACTTTCACGAGGTTCAAATGCAGTCGACCACTGTCCAGGAGGGGATTCGCTCGTATCGCATCGGCGAGAAGGTGCGCGAGTTGCGGCTCCGGAAGAAGCTTGGCCTCGTCGAGCTCGGCCGCCACACCGGGCTCTCGCCCGCCCTCCTCTCCAAGATCGAAGGCTCGAAGATCTTTCCGCCCCTCGGCACGCTGCTCCGCATCGCCCTGGTGTTCGACGTCGGCCTCGATTACTTCTTTACCGAGCGCGTGGAGAAAAAGACGGTCGCCATCGTCCGGAAGGACGAGAGGCTTCGCTTTCCGGCCGAGGCGGGACAGAAGGCGCCTCCGTACGTCTTCGAGAGCCTCGACTTTCCAGCGACCGAGCGCGCCTCGAGCTCCTTCCTCGCGGAGTTCAGCGCGACCGAGGCCGCGAAGGCCGCCGAGCACGAGCACGAGGGGGCCGAGACGATCTATGTGATCAGCGGGAAGCTCGCGCTCACGATCGACGGAGAGGAGCACCTCCTCTCGGCTGGCGACTCGATCTATTTCGATTCCTCTGGCGCCCATTCGTATCGCCGGGTCGGCGCGACGCCGTGCCGGGCGGTGATCCTGACGGTACCGGCTTAGGGGCGAGGGGCGAGGGACGAGGGACGAGAGCGAATTCGTCATCCTGAGGAGGCGCAGCCGACGAAGGATCTCCAGATGCGGAGACGTCTGTCGGCCGGCGTGGGGGAATGTCGCAAGTGGGGAGGATCCTGCCATTTTGAGATCCTTCAGTCGCGCTCACCTGCTTCGCGGCTTGCCGATCCTGCGCGGCGCTCCTTCAGGATGACAAATCCCCTCGCCCCTAGTCCCTCGCCCCTTTTTTTCACTTCCTTTTCCTCAGATGAACAATCTCCCCGCTTTCTTTCCCCTCCTTCAAACGACTTTCAAATGTGCATTGCATTCAAATGAATTTGACTTATATTCAAAGCATCACAAGGAGGAACACATGAAAGCAACCGTAATCGCACTGACCATCGCCCTCTTCGCGCTTCCCGGATTCGCCGGCGGCGCCGAGAAGGGGAAAGACATCGTCGAGACCGCCGTCGCGGCGGGCTCCTTCAACACCCTCGCGGCGGCTCTCACGGCGGCCGATCTCGTGAAGACGCTTCAGGGGCCCGGACCGTTCACGGTCTTCGCTCCGACCGATGCTGCCTTCGCGAAACTGCCGAAGGGTACCGTCGAGAAGCTTCTCGAGCCGAAGAACCTCGCGAAGCTCCAGGCCGTGCTGACCTACCACGTCGTCGCGGGCCGGGTGCCGGCCTCCGAGGTCGTGAAGCTCTCATCGGCGAAAACCGTCGAAGGATCGAACGTGGCCATCCGTACGATGGGCGGCTCGGTCCGAGTGAATGACGCCACTGTGGTGACGGCGGATGTCGCCGCATCGAACGGCGTGATCCACATCATCGACTCGGTCATTCTCCCCCCCGGTTTCAAGCTGTAAGAACAAGGGGGCGAGGGAAGACATCCTCCCTCGCCCCTCCTCCCTCCTCCCTCGCCCCTCGCCCCTCGCCCCTGACCTTTGGAGCCACCATGAGCACACTCCCCTTTCACAATCCCGCATCCAACGACGAGACTGCCGCCCGCGAGGCGGTGACGACGCTCCTGCAATGGATCGGTGAGGACCCGTTTCGCGACGGACTCGTCGACACACCGCGCCGGGTCGCGAAGGCTCTTCGTGAGATGACCGCGGGTTATGCCGAGGATCCTTCGGAGATCCTAGCCACGACGTTCGACGAGTCGAGCGACGAACTGGTGATCCTCCGCGACATCTCCTTCTACTCGACCTGCGAGCACCACATTCTTCCCTTCTACGGCACCGTTTCTGTCGGTTACTTGCCGGGGAAGGTCGTCGGAATCAGCAAGCTCGCACGCCTCGTGCAATGCTTTGCCCAGAGACTCCAGATCCAGGAGAGGCTGACCCGGCAGATCGCCGAGTCGGTCGCGACGCATCTCGAGGCGAAGGGCGTCGGCGTGATCGTCCGGGCTCACCACCTCTGCATGGGGTGCCGCGGCGCGCGCCAGCCTTCCACCGAGATGGTCACTTCGGCGATGCTGGGCTCTCTGCGGAAGGATGCGGTGAGTCGGTCCGAGTTTCTCCGGCTCGCTGACGGAACAAGCTGACTGAATGCACATTCTCGTCACCGGCGCGACCGGATACATCGGAGGACGGCTCGTCCCGCGCCTTCTCGAAGAGGGACACACCGTCCGGGTCATGGTCCGCGATGCGGGGCGGATCGCGGGGCGCTCCTGGGCCGGGAAGGTGGAAGTGGCGGTCGGCGACGTATTCGACGTCGCCTCGCTGGGGCGCGCCACCGAAGGCGTCGATGCCGCGTTCTACCTGATCCACTCGATGGGGGGCGCCAAGATGTTCCGCGAGCTCGACCGGCAGGCCGCGCAGAACTTCGCGGCGGCGGCCGGGCGGGTTCCTCGAACGATCTATCTCGGAGGCCTGCTCCCCGCGGGCGACCATTCCTCAGAGCACCTCGGCAGTCGCGCCGAAGTGGGAGAGATTCTCAGATCGTCACTACCCGCGCTCGAGCTGCGCGCCGGACCGATCATCGGAGCCGGCTCGGCTTCGTTCGAAATGGTGCGGTATCTTACGGAGCGGCTGCCGGCGATGGTCGCTCCGCGGTGGATCGGCAACCGGGTGCAGCCGATCGGGATCGACGACGTCCTCTCGTACCTGGTCGCGTCGATCGGCACCGAGGCGACCGGCATCGTCGAGATCGGAAGCGACCGCCTCACGTTCCGCGACATGATGCAGCGCTACGCCGAGATTCGCGGACTGAAGCGGCTCATTCTCCCTGTGCCCGTTCTCGCGCCCCGGATCGCCGGGCTCTGGGTTGGCCTCGTGACGCCGATCCCGAACTCGATCGCGGTTCCGTTGATCGAAGGGATCGTTCATCCGGTCATCGCAGACAAGACGCGCGCGGAGGAGTTGTTTCCCGAGATCAGGCCCCTCGGTTATGCCGAGTCGGTGCAACGCGCTCTCGAGCAGGTGCGCGCCGGAGAGATCGAGACCAGCTGGAGCGGCGCGCTGCGGAACGTCCCCGCGTTCGAGTTGTCGGACCGCGAGGGACTGATCCGCGAGGTGCGCTCGATCGAGATCGACGCGACCCCTGAGAAGGTCTTCGAGACGTTCACCTCTCTCGGAGGGGAGCAGGGATGGCTCGTCTGGAACTCGGCGTGGCGCGTTCGGGGCATGCTCGATCGGATCGTCGGAGGCCCCGGGCTCCGGCGTGGACGGCGCCACGCGAAGCAGCTCCTCGCCGGCGAGGCCGTCGACTTCTGGCGCGTCGAGAAGGTCGACCCTCCCCACCTCCTCCGCCTGCGCGCCGAGATGAAAGTTCCGGGACGCGCCTGGCTGCAGTGGGAGGTCGCTCCGGCAGACGGCAAAACGAAGCTCGTCCAGACGGCGATCTTCGCGCCGCAGGGGCTTTTCGGCGCGCTCTACTGGTACGCCCTCTATCCGCTCCACAAGAAGATCTTCAGCGACCTGGCGAAGGCGATCCGAACCCGCGCAGAAGGGAAGTGAATGTGGCGGAGGATCCTTTCCTCCGCTCTGCATCATCCTCCTGGGTCAAGGAACCGCGCTGGAGCTCGGGTGTCGATTCAATGACCCGGGTTGGGCACGATTGCGAGAAGAGAAACAAGGGGGCAGGAGGCAGGGGGCGGGGGACAGGGCCGTCATTCGATTCTCCCTGCCCCCCGCCTCCCGCCCCCTTCTCGACTACGACGGAAAGGTCGGTTCATTAGAAGGAGGCGCGCGAAGAACGAGATTGCTACGAGCACCAGCGCGCCGACGAAAGATCTCCAAATGCGAGGATCGCGTTGGCCGGTGCGGTGGGAACCGCAGGTGGCAGGATCCTCTCATTTTGAGTTCCTTCGGTCGCGCTCACCAAACCCGTCGAGATTTGTCCGTCCCGCGGCCCTTAGGATGACACAGAGGTTTTGCTTTGCTCTGAACTCTGCCTCTGCCTTTCCTAGCCCCTAGCCCCTAGCCCCTAGCCCCTAGCCCCTAGTCCCTAGCTTCTCACTCTTCCGCCAGCGCGATCAGATGTTCGGTCGTGCACAACGCGAGGCCGTCCAGGTCGTATCCCCCTTCGAGAAGCGAGAGGACTCGGCCTCCGCAGACGCGGTCGGCCACTTCGGTCACGCGGCGTGTCATCTCGCCGAAGGCGCGTTCGGTCACTTCGAGTCCGCCCAACGGGTCGGAGCGGTGGGCGTCGAACCCGGCCGAGATCAGGATCGCCTGCGGAGCGAACTCCAGCATCTTCGGGACGATCGTATTCTCGATGGCGGCGAGCACCGCCGCGTCGCCGTCTCCGGCTTCGAGCGGGATGTTGAGCGTCGTCCCTTCGCCGCGGCCGACTCCTCTCTCCTCGGTTCCGCCGGTACCCGGGTAGAAGGGAAAGCGGTGCATCGAGGCGTAGAAGACGTCTTCTCTCGATTCGAAAAGGTGCTGGGTGCCGTTCCCGTGGTGGACGTCCCAGTCGAGGATGAACACGCGGTCGATTCCCTCCTTCTCGCGGAGGTACTCGGCGGCGCAGGCGATCGTGTTGTAGAAGCAGAAGCCCATCGCCTGGGTTCGCTCGGCGTGATGCCCCGGGGGGCGAGCGATGATGTGAGCGCGCTCGAGCTCTCCACGGATCCAGATGGCGTCGGCCGCCTGCAGCGCAGCGGAGACGGCCGCGCGCGCGGCCTCGGCGGTTCCGCGCGAGATCGGGTTGTCGAGCGAATGAAAGAAACGGGCTCCCTTCTGGACGGCCGCCGCGAGCTCGCGCTCGTAATCGGACGAATGCACGCGGGCGATGAGCCGGTCCGTTTCGGGGTGATCCTGCACCGAGGGGAAGGTGCGATCGCTCAGCCCGGCTCGGCGCGCCCCTTCGACCGCGGCCCCGAGTCGCGCGGACCTTTCGGGATGCATCACCCCCGTGTCGTGGGCGGAGAATCGGGGGTCGGTGAAGACCCCGATGAGTGATCGGATCAGTCGCTGGTGCACCGGTGAGCTCCGGAACCGCGGGCCGGGCCGCGAGGTCCGGCAAATATGGTACAACCGGCGGGTTTGAGCAAGGCCCTCCGAATCGCCCTCATCGCCGCGGCGACGATCCTCCTTCTGGCCCTGTTTCTCCGAAACAGCGATCGTGGCGAGGTCATGGCGGCCCTCCGCTCGGTCCATCCCGGATGGTTCGCCTTCGCTCTGCTCGTGAACTTCACCGCGCTCACGCTCCGCGCTTTCCGGTGGCGGACGATTCTGGGGGCGGCCACGACGACCCCGCCCATCTACGACACGTTTCTGAGCACCGCCATCGGTTTCATGTCGTCGGCCGTGCTGCCGATCCGGGCCGGTGACGTGATTCGCCCCGCCCTGCTCAGCCGGCGGACGGGAGTGCGCTTCTCGACCGCGTTCGGCACCGTGGTCAGCGAGCGTCTGATCGACCTGACTTCGAACCTCGTCCTCTTCATCACCTTCGCGATGACGGGGGGCCGCGCGCTCAGCGCCGACCCGGCGACGGCGAAGAAGGCGCTCGTGATCCACAGCGCCGCCTCGGTCGCCGCCATTGCCCTGGTCGCCATGCTGACCCTCGCCGTGCTCCTCTACTTCTTCCGCGAGCGGGCCCGCCTCGTCCAGCTCCGAGTCTCGACCTGGCTTCCGAAGCGGTTCCGCCACGGCTGGGTCAGCTTTTTCGATGCGCTCACCGCAGCGCTCGAGATCCTGGGCAGACCGCGAATTTTCGTGCGCGTGTTTCTGCTCACGGCCGGAATCTGGACCTGCCTGACGGCCCAGTATGTTCTCGTCCTGCGCGCGATGGACCGCCCGTTGCCCTACGTGGCGAGCTTCCTGATCGCAACCATGGCCATCGTCGGTCTGTCGATCCCGACCCCGGGAGGCGTTGGCGGCTTTCACAAGGCCGCACAGCTGGCGCTGACCACGTTTTACGGATTCGACGTCAGCAGCTCGGTCGCCGTCGCTCTGGTCTTCCATATCGTGGGGACCCTGCCGGTCGTTCTGACCGGCTTCGCTCTTTTCGCGCGGGAGGGAATGAGCTTCAGTCAGCTGACCCGGATCGGAGAATCGGCTGGGAAAGAGATCGAGAACGGTGTGGAACCGTAGATAATGTCGGGGGAGCGGGGTTCAAGTCTCTCGAAGGGAGTGCGGCGGATGCGGTGTCCCTACTGCGGGCATACCGAAGACCGGGTGGTCGATTCGCGGGAAAGCCGCGAGGGGGAGGTCATTCGCCGGCGGCGGGAGTGCGCCCGCTGCGAGCGAAGGTTCACCAGCTACGAGAAGATCGAGATGCTTCCCTTCCAGGTGGTCAAGAGAGACCAGCGGCGCGAGCCGTACGACAGGGAGAAACTGATGACGGGGCTGAGGGTGGCGTGCCGCAAGCGCCCCATCTCGGCGCCGACGCTCGAATCGATCGCGGACCAGATCGAGGCGGCCATGCAGGACTCGGCCGACCGGGAGATCGCGAGCGGGGAGATCGGCAACTTCGTCATGCAGCGCCTCAGGGAGCTCGACCAGGTGGCCTACGTCCGATTCGCCTCCGTCTACCGCCGCTTCGAAGATGTCGAGCAGTTCGTCCGTGAGCTCAGCCAGCTCAAAGAAAAGACCTGACGAACGTGGCCGCGGCTTTCCAGCCGCGGCTCGTGCCACGGAGCGAGTCCACGGATCCCGCGATCGCGTGAATTCAAGGGTTACCTACCACGCGTCCGGGCTCTGGAGAGCCCCGGCCACATTCGACCAATTGCGGGAACAGCCATTGCACGATCACCCCTCGCTGGTCCTTTCGGCGCGCTGTGTCCCTCGCGCAGTTGTTGCGCAGGGCGAAGTCGTGATTGGATAGGCGAAACAGGCCGTGCGAGAAGGGGTGAGAGATGACCGAGCCCACCGAACCAGGAAAAGAAGAAGCGATCAAAATCCCGGATGTACTTCCGGTTCTGCCGCTGAAGGACCTCGTCATCTTCCCGTTCATCATCGTTCCCCTCTCGGTCTCCCGTGAGAAGTCGATCAACGCGGTCGACCAGGCGCTCGCCGAGAACCGCGTGATCATGCTGACCGCGCAGAAGGACTTCCAGAACGAGGATCCGGGGGAGGAGGATCTCTACCGGGTCGGTACGGTCGCGATCATCATGCGGATGCTGAAGCTTCCGGATGGAAGGATCCGCATCCTGGTGCAGGGCCTTTCCCGGGCGCGCATCGACTACTTCATCCAGACCGCGCCGTTCTTCAAGGCGAAGATCACGCGGATCGAGGAGCCGATCGTGAAGGAGCGGCCCCTCGAAGTCGAGGCGCTGATCCGCTCGGTCAAGCAGAATCTCGAGAAGTCCGTGCAGCTCGGCAAGAACATCTCGCCGGAGGTCATGGTCATCGCGGCGAACCTCGACGACCCGGCGCGGCTGACCGACCTGGCGGCATCCAACCTCGAGCTCAAGCTCGAGGAAGCCCAGAACATCCTCGAGACCATCGACTCGATCGAGCGTCTCCGCAAGGTCAACGAGATGGTGATCCGCGAGATCAATCTCCTGACGATGCAGCAGGAGATCTCGACGGCCGCGCAGGGCGAGATGAACAAGAGCCAGCGCGAGTACTTTCTCCGCCAGCAGCTCAAGGCGATCCAGTCCGAGCTCGGCGAGGGAGAGGACGTCGCCGAGGAGATCGAGAATTACCGCAAGAAGATCGAAGAGAAAGCGCTCCCCGAGGAGGCGAAGGAGGAGGTCGACAAGCAGCTCAAGCGGCTCGAGCGATCTCACCCCGACTCGGCCGAGACCTCGATCATCCGCACTTATCTCGACTGGATGACGGGACTCCCCTGGGGCAACATGTCTCAGGACAACCACAATCTGCAGCGTGCCCGGGAGATCCTCGACGAGGATCACTACGATCTGGAGAAGATCAAGGAGCGGATCCTCGAGTATCTGGCGGTCCGCAAGCTCAAGGGAACCAAGATGCGCGGGCCGATCCTCTGCTTCGTCGGTCCTCCCGGAGTCGGCAAGACCTCCCTCGGCCGCTCGATCGCCCGCGCGCTCGACCGCAAGTTCGTCCGCCTCTCGCTCGGCGGCGTACGGGACGAGGCCGAGATCCGCGGCCATCGCCGGACTTACGTTGGCGCCCTTCCCGGACGCGTCGTCCAGGGAATCAACCAGGCGCAGACCTCCAATCCAGTCTTCATGCTCGACGAGGTCGACAAGATCGGCTCGGACTACCGCGGCGATCCCTCGTCCGCCCTCCTCGAGGTCCTCGATCCTGAACAGAATTTCTCGTTCCGCGATCACTACCTCGGCGTCGCGTACGATCTGTCCAACGTCATGTTCATCGTGACGGCGAACCTGCTCGACACCATTCAGCCCGCCTTCCTCGACCGCATGGAAGTCATCCGGCTGTCCGGATACACGGACGAGGAGAAGGTGATGATCGCCAGGCGACACCTGATCCCGAAACAGGTCGACGAAAACGGGGTCACCGACGCCAACGTCACCTGGACCGACACCGGGATCATGAAGATCATCACCGGGTACACGAAGGAAGCGGGACTGCGTAATCTCGAGCGGGAGATCGGCACGATCTCCCGCAAGATCGCCGTCGAGCTCGCCGAGGAGAAGGCGGCCGACGCCTACCGAATCACCGACGCCAACGTGGAGAAGTATCTCGGCCCGATGAAGCACTTCTCCGAGGAGCTTCTCGAGCGCGACCAGGTTGGGGTTGCGACCGGTCTCGCCTGGACGGCCGTCGGCGGCGACATCCTCTTCATCGAAGCGATCTCGGTGAAGGGGAAAGGAAAGCTCCAGCTCACCGGTCAGCTCGGCGAGGTCATGAAGGAGTCGGCCCAGGCCGCCCTGACCTATGCGCGCGCGCATGCCGAGGAGCAGGGGATCTCAGCCGACTTCTTCGAGAATCACGACATCCATATCCACGTTCCGGCCGGCGCGATCCCGAAGGACGGTCCCTCCGCGGGCATCACGATCACCGCCGCGATCATCTCCGTCATTACCGGGCGACCGATCCGGCGCAACGTCGCGATGACCGGCGAGGTTACGCTTCGAGGAGAAATCCTTCCGATCGGCGGCGTGAAGGAGAAGGTGCTCGCCGCGCGCGCCGCGAAGATCAACACCGTGATCATGCCCAAGCTCAACGAGCGCGATCTCGTCGAGGTCCCCGAACCGATCAAACGGGACATGAAGTTCTACTTCGTCGAGCATATCGAGAACGTTCTCGATATCGCCCTTCTGCCGCGGGAAGCCGCGGGAGAGAAGACCGTCGAGCGCGAAGGGCGCGAAGCGCATCCCCTCAAGGAGCCCGAGCCGGCCAAGGAACAAAAGCATCCGATCCCCCAGCGCATGAGCTGAAAAGAATGTGGCCGCGGCTTTCCAGCCGCGGCTTCGTGGCCTTCCCGGTTGATCTCGCTGCGTGGAATGAGCCGGGGCTGGAAAGCCCCGGCCACATCAGCGCTGGAACTTTGCGACGATTCTTTCGGCGGCGGGAAGCAGCAGCGCCGCGATCGTCACCTTGATCGCGTCGTTCACCAGGAACGGCGCCACGCCGGCGATGAACGCCTGCCGCGCATCGAGTCCCCATGCTCCGACCAGCCACGACCAACCTCCGAGATGAATCGCGGTGAGCGCGAGCGCCATCCCCGGAATCGTCGTCAGCATCGAGCGGGTCCAGCGGCTGCGCGCGACCCAGCCCGCGATGAACGCCGCGACCGGAAACGCGAAGAGGTAACCGGCCGTGGGACCGGCCAGGACGGCCATCCCTCCGCGACCCTGCGCGAAGACGGGGAGCCCGGTCGCACCCTCCACCAGATAGAGCGCCGCGGCGGCCGCCGCGCGCCCCGGGCCGAGCGCGGCACCGAGAAGAAGCAGAGCCAGCGGCTGCAGCGTCAGCGGCACCGGCGATAGCGGCATCGGAATCGCCACCTGCGCCGAAAGCGCCAGGAGCAGAGAGGCTCCGATGACCAGCGCCGCATTGCGAACCGCCGAGTCGCCGGCCAGCCGCCCTGCGATCATCTGTGGAAGGGACAAGCTCGAAGTCTGTGTGCTCATATCGGCCATGATTCTCTCTCCCCGTGTCGGGGCGTCCGGATTGTATCAGAGCCCTGTGGCCGGGCTCTCCAGAGCCCGGACTCGTACTTTCCCCCTCACCCCAGCCGCTTCCCGTACAACGTCAGAATTGCGGGAAGAAGCGTGATCGTCGCCAGCGCCGAGAGGGCGATTCCGAACGTCGAAGCGTAGCCGATCGAGCGGAGTCCCGGGTAGTGGGAGAGAGCGAACGACCCGTACCCCACGATCGTCGTCACGGCGGCCATGGCGATCGACTTCGCCGTTTCCGCGGCGGCGCCGTCCACGAACATGTCGTGATCCTCGAGCCAGCGCTTTAGCATGTAGATAGCGTAGTCGGTCGCGACCCCGACGATCATCAGCCCCACGAAGACGTTCATGAAATTCAGCTCGAGGCCGAACGTCGCCATCAGCCCCACCATCCCGGCCGCGCCGGCGAGGAAAGGGACGAATGTCAGAAGGGTCACTCCGACGCGCCGGAACCCGATGAGCATGAGGAGAAATACCGCGATCGTGCCGATGAGAGTCGCCCGGATCGCGTCGGCGCGGACGATCGTGCGAAGGCTCTGGCTCACCAGGTTGACGCCCGTGAGGATCGACTCCGGATGCTCCTGCTGAAGCGCGCGCAGCCCCGGTGGAACCTCGCGCGGCCATACCCCGCCCGAAGGATAGAGGTAGACGACCGACATCCACCCCTCACCCGACTGCTGAAGAAAGCGGTTGGTCACCCCCGCGGTCCGGGCGAGAAGATCCGTGGTCCCCACCGTCTCCCCGGGAGCCAGTGCCTGACGGAAGTCGATCAGGTAATCGTCCCACGTCTCGGGGCGGAAGCCCTCGGCGACGACCGACTCGCGGAACGTGGTCTCGACGCGATCGGGATCGAATTCCAATGGGTGGGCGCGGATGAAATCGATCGCGGCCCGCTGGCGTGACGCGACCGGGATGTACGATGCGATCGACTGATACGAACTGATCGTTCCCTCCACGACGAGCGCATCGAGCCGCGGAATGGCGGCTGCCGTCGCGTCGAGCGCATCGTCCGGAGTCGCTCCGTAGGAGACGTACATCATCGAGTTGAAGGATTGGCCGAACTTCGAGGTCAGCAGCTCCTGCGTCTCGACGCCGGGATTCCCGCTCGCCCGGAGGTTCTGGATGTTGTCGCTGAAGCGGATGCGCGTCCCGGCGAGTAGCGCGACGATGATGAACACGATCCAGACCCAGAGCACCGCCTTCGGATGGCGGACGGCCCAGGCGATGAGCTGCTCGGAGCGGAACGAGTGGTGATAGAGAGTCGGAGGCTTCCGCCTGCGTGACTTTCCCTCGTTGGCCACGATCAGCGCGGGCAGAACGAAAGCCACGCAGAGGAAGAACAACAGGATGCCGATCCCCGTCAGCATTCCCATCTGTGTCATTCCCTGGAAATCCGTCAGCAGGAATGCGAAGAAGGTCACCGACGTGGTCAGCGCGGCGATGATGACCGAGGGGAGCGTGGTGCGCAGCGTCTGCCGGAGCGCTTCGGGCATCGCGGCGCCGCGGTTCCGCTCGTCGACGTAGCGGCCGTAGAGCACGGTGTTGAAGTCGATCCCGAGACCAGCGAGGAGCGCCGCGAATCCTGCGGCAGCGGAGGAGAGTGTGCCGTACGCGATCCCCGCGATCCCGAAAGTCAGCGCCAGCGCGAGGGCCATCGGGATTCCCGCGTACCCGATCGCCGCCAGCCGGCGGAACCCGTAGAGAAAGAGGGCGAGGACGCCGAAGAAGGAAAAGAGGATGTTGGAGACGACGTCCTTCTGGATCAGATCGGCGTCGGCGGTGGAAATGGCGTAACCACCCGTGAATGCGATTCGCGGTAGCTCGGTATTCGTGGGCGCCTCGGCTGCGAACGAGTCGAGGGCCTCTTTGGCGATTCTCCGGCTCTCGTTCATCAGTTCGCGCCCGAACGGAACATCCTGCGCGGGACGGACCGGTGTGGTCAGGACGAGGTAGGTCGTCTGGTCTTCCGAGAGATAGAAACCGCTCGCGGTGTCAATTCTCAGCCCGCCCCCGGCGCGGCGAAAGCGCTCGAGGTAGATCGGAAGGAGGTTGAACGGATCGTAGCGGATCACGTTCTCCATCGCGCTCGACTGGGGCGTCTGCAGAAGCGCCTTGTTCCGGGCGGCCGACTCGCGAATGGCGTCGTCGCCGAGCTTTGCCGCCACCGACTCCAGCTCCGCGGGGTCGAGAAAGAGCAGGGCGACCGGGAGCAGCTCATCGAGAAAGTCGATCGGATCGGGAAGCCGCCACGTGGCGCTCTCGATCCGGTCGGACGCGGCGAGCCCGTCGCCGAGAGCGTCGATCAGATCCTCATACTCGCCGGCCTGCCGCCCCGGGGGAACCCGCACGACGGCGACGTGGTAATCGATGGTGCCGATCTCCGAGAGAACCTTCCGGAAATCGTTGACCTCCCTGTTGTGCTGCGGCACCAGGTTGAGGATGTCGGGATCGAACCGGAGCAGTGTCGCGCCGCCGAGAGCCATGGCCGCAAGGATGGCGGCCGTCCAAAGAATGGCGCGCGAGCGGCGGAGGGCCAGTTCGGCGATCCAGGTGGCGAAGCGCTCAGACAAGGTGGGCCTCTGCGTGGAGGAGGGATTCGAGGATCGTTCTCATGAGATTCCGGATGTTGTGGTGCGGGCAGGGAGACGCTGGGGGACACTGCCGCGAGTGTCGCCGCGCTGATACCATGCGCCCGAAGGGGAGTCAAGATGATGCTTTCACAGCCTCTGAGGGTCGTGACGGTCGCCGTGCTGCTTCTCGCTTCGGCCTGCGGCGCCCCCGAGTTGCTCGATCGGGCCACGGCCGAGCGAATCCTGACGGAGTCGTCGTTCGAGGTCGAGCCGGTCTATGCCGAGGTCCCTCAGGTCGTCCGCTGGAGCGAGCGCTCGCCACGGGATGACTACGACGAGAAATCTCTGCGCACTCTCGAGAATCTCGAGCGCGCGGGGCTGGTGACGGTCGAGTCGACGGTTTCCCCGGATGGGGAGACCCGGGTCCAGGCCCGCACGACCAATGAGGGCTTCGCGATCCTCGGTACCGTTCCGAGCGCGCGCGGTCCGGCCTTCCGCGCCCGGATCGCCGACAAGCGCGTCGACGGCATCCGCAACTTCGTTCGCCACCCCTCGGAGCCGACCGTGGGGCGCGCCGAGATCCTCTGGCGCTACGAGAATCCGACGCGCTGGTATGACGCGTTCGAGACGAAGATCGACAAGCCGATCGGCGAGCCGTTCGTCACGCCCGTGTCGATTCACTGGGAGGAAGGAGCCTGGCGTTTTCGGATTCTGGCGAGAAAGGTCCCAGCGGGAGGCTGATCTTCAAGTTCCGGCAGGCGGGCTGGTCTATTCGCTAGCGTACACAACGCGAGTTATTCGGACGATTGGAACATCACATCTCTCTCGCCGGTTAGCGAAATCGCGGGTTCCCTTATTCCGCGGCGGTGGGTCACCACCATTCGGCATCCGGATCAGCGCCCTCGTCGCGCGCTCTCCTCCTCTTGTCGTCGTCCTTTGACAGACGTTCGAGGAGTTCCCCATGGAGCCGATGAAGCACGGGACCAATTCGATTCTCAGTTCGTTTTCCCCTCAGACCCTGGAAACGCTGAACCCGCAGGACGAGCCGGCCCCCTTCGGCCGGATCCTCGCGCGACAGGGGGAGGAATGCCTCGATGTCTGGTTTCCGAGGGCCGGAACCGTGATTTCCCAGGTGCGGGCGATGTCGGGAGGCCAGCAGGTCGAGATCGGGCTGGTGGGGAGCGAGGGGCTGTTCTCTTTCGACGGCCTGCTCGACACCCGGCCGCTCTTCACGAACGGGATCGTCCAGGTTGCGGGAAGCGCTTCCCGGGTGTCGCGCATCCGCCTGGCGAGCGTGCTCGAGGATCCGACTGTCCGGGTGCGCCTTCTCGCCGCAGCAGGATCTCACCTCGAGCAGGTTACCCAGAACGCGGCCTGCAACCGCTATCACAGCGTCGAGCAGCGGCTGTGCAAATGGATCCTGATGATGAGCGACAGGGCGGACGAGGTCGAGTTCCGGATCACGCATGAGTTCATCAGCTACATGCTGGGGATCCGCCGAGCCGGCGTGTCGATCGCCGTCGGCAACCTCACGACGGATGGGCTCCTCGATCATTCGCGGAACCGTCTCCGGATCCGCGACGTCGGCGCAATGGAAGCGCGCGCTTGTGAGTGTCTCGGCGTCGTCCGCAACGCGGTCCATCGCTCGCTCGCGGCCTGATTCGGGTCCTTGCGTCCCTCTCGGGCAGTGGTCTGATCAGGCACTCCAGGATGCGGGTCTCGATTCGCGACCACGAGGGGCTCGAGAAAAAGTCCTGCGAATGTTGGGGAGTTCTGCGGAGATCGCTCGAGCGGTCGCTCGGGATGGTGGTTGCGGGGGCGCCGGAGGCGGCGAGTAGCGGGCGGAACCGGGCGCGGTGACTGCTCCTCGCCGGTAACCGGTCCCAGCCTCTCCTTCCGGGGGCCCAGCCGCGAGGGGCAACTACGACTGCTTGTCTTCGGGAACCAGCTCTTCCATGAGCTCGTCGTGCGGCGCTGTGAAGATGCTCTCGGTATCGTCACCCTCTTTGCGCTCGGCGCGCTTCTCGGCCTTGGCGGCCTTCCGCTCACGCTTGGCCTGCTCCCGCTGGCGCTTCAGCACGGATGGACGGGGTTTTGCCATATTTGCTCCTCCTGAGGTGGGCGCCGGATGCTCGGGCGCTCGCCGGAAACGAAACGAGGGACAGGAGCAATCCTGTCCCTCGAGATGTTCGATCGATTCGGGGTCAGATCGCGATTACGTTCGCAGCCTGCATACCCTTGGGGCCACGAACCGCTTCGAACTCAACCGCAGCGCCCTCGGCGAGCGACTTGAAGCCGTTCCCCTGGATCGCGCTGAAGTGTACGAAGAGATCGGTTCCGTCCTCGGCCGAAATGAAGCCGAAGCCCTTTGCGTCATTGAACCATTTCACCGTTCCGTTCTGTCTCATGCGTGAATCTCCTTTCCGTGATCAGCCAACTCGGAGATTCTGAAACAGCAACTTCTTCGTCTCGGTGATGGAATCACTTGATGCATCCCGACACAACCCTCGATCCATCGGCCGAAATTCCACCCGACTTATGCAAAGGTTCCCGGGGGAGTTCCGACCGCCCCCCCGGGGCCCCTGTATCAAACGCCCCTGCTCACCGACTGACCATCGGATGAGCCCGAAAACGAGCCACGAACCAGCCCTGGCGATGCGCGCCGATGCGCGCGCGATGCTCGCTCGCGCCCGGGCGAGCCTCGAGCGCCTGTCGGCATCGGAGCCGGAAGTCCAGCCTTCGCCGCTCGCCCGCCTGCGCGCCGGACGGTACCTCGCGGCCTTTCTCGCATTCTCCGGGATGGTCGGGTTGCTGCAGTCGGCGATCAGCCGCACCCCGGGCCTGAATCATCCGGCTCTCGCTCTGCTCGGCGGATGCGGCGTCGCAACCGGCCTGGTCGTATGGCACCTGCCGTGGCAACGGTGGAGGGCGAAGGCACTCGAACCGCTCCTCCCAATCGCATTCCTCCTTCTCGCCGGAGTGCAGTCGGTGGGCGCCCATCCGGCTGCGGTGCCGCCATTCTTCATCCTGGGGTCGGTCTGGGCGGGTCTCGCATTGCGCAAAGGCGCCGGACTGCGGATCGCGCCGCTGATTCTCGTTGCTCACGCGGGACCGCTGATCCTGACGGGGCGAGTGGAAACATTGGTGATGACGACGATCATCACGGTCACGGTCGGCGTGCTGGTCGCCGAAGTGGTCGGCCGGGCCTTCTTCGCCCTGCGCGTGGCGCGGGCCGAGGCCGAGCGGATGACCGAGATGATGAGCGTGACCTTCAACGCGGCGCGAAGGCTTCGGACGCTCGACACCGAGGGGATCTACCGCGAGCTGGTGGAAGCGGTGCGATCGCTCGGGTTCGATGCGGCGTCCGTGAGCGTGCTCGAGAATGATGGCTCGCAGTTCATGGTCCACGCGGCTCAGGGATTCCACGCCGCGATCGACGGGTTCGAGCATCTCTCGTCGGACGGCGTCGCGGGGCGCGTTCTCGACTCGGGCGAGGCCGTATTCATCGAGAACTATCAATCGAGCTCCTTCCGCGTTCGCGCGCTCGACGCCGAAGGGTTTTCACTCGTGGCCGGGATCCCGGTCGAGGTCGAAGGAGAGATCGTCGCGGTGCTGCTGGCCGGCAATCGGCGGCGGTCGCAGCTCCCCGGCTACCTGAGCGATGCGCTGTCGCTTCTCGCTTCCGACGGTGCCGTGGCCCTCTCCAACGCCCGAGACTTCGAGGAGCAGAGAGATCTGGCGCGCGAGATGACCCGCCGTTCACTCCGCGATTCGCTCACCGGCCTCGGCAACCGGCGCGCCGCCGATGCCGAGCTCGCGGCGATTCGCCCGGGCGACGCCGTGCTGCTCATCGACCTCGACCACTTCAAGTCGGTCAATGACTCGGACGGGCATGCTGCCGGCGACGCCGTGCTCGCCGGTCT
>JBHEPS010000041.1:0-18099 GCA_046260175.1 Thermoanaerobaculia bacterium | reverse complement strand
ATCCTTCGCCGCTGAACCAGATGACGTTGCGCGCCTTGGCGACGGCGACGTCGATCGAGAAGACGGTAGAGTCGGGCATCCGGTAGAGCGCGATGATGTTGCCACCGAGGTCCGAGACCGCGATCGCCATGCGCGCGTAGCTGCTGAGCGGGAGCCGGATCAGCGCGCTCGTCTCGGTCGCCGTCCGGACCGTGTTCCGCACCAGCGCATCGACCTCCTGGGCGGTGAGCTCGGGCGATGCGGCCGGGCCAACGAGGTAGCGGTTCGCGATACAACCGCCGCGACTCGGGCCCAGAACGAACGTTCCGCTCGAAGGCGAACCGGTGGCGAGGCCAGCGGGACGCTTGCCCTGCTCGACGAAAGGAAGGCGGAAACCGTCGATGAAGACCCTTCCCGGCTCGGGAAGAGGAAACGAAGGAGCGGGAAAAAGTCCGCCTCCCGCGAAGGCTACGGCGGCGAAGGCCGCGAACTCCGCCGCCTCGGGCGTCGTCGTTCCCGCGACTCCGACCCCGCCGAGCATGAAGCTCGGCCCCGACACCCGCACCTCGGCGTCGCCGTCTTCGATCGAGCCGTCGACGATCCGGAAGTCGGCGACCCGGTAGATCGGGATGCCGCCGGGGTTGACCGGAAGGCCGCCCGGATTGAACGGCCCGCGGAGTCCGACCGGCTCGGGATGATCGCCGCCCGCGTGGCCGTCGAAGGCATCGGGCTTGCCGGTCACCGGCCCGGTGCCGCAGCCGCGCTGGTCGAAGGCGTCGCAGGGGAGCCCGTTGAGCGCGGTGGCCCGTGGAACGCATTTCCCTTCGTTGAACTGGACGTTGAAGTTGCAGCCGCGGTTCGTGTTCTCGATTCCGTAGAGGGCGGCGTTCCCGGCTCGCTTCACGCCGGGAGGGAAGTGGACGCCGCTGATCGTGCGAACGGTGCGTGAAGAGAGCGGCGCCATGTTGTGGCTGAAGAAAGCAGCGGTCCGCGCCAGGCCGACGGCGACTTCGTCGTTCGCCGCGTCCGCCTCAGGGTTGCGGATCACCGCGAGAGGGCGCCCCGCCCGGTCGACGACGGCGACGGTCATGCCGGGATCGTCGATTGCGGCCAGCGCGCCGCGCGCCAGGCGCTCCACTTCCTCCGCGCTGAGCGGCGCGAACTCCCCACCGTCGTTGCAGGTCTCGTCGAGCGGCACACCGGAACAGTCGGGCGCGCTCACGTGCGGCGCGGGAGGAATCATGCCGCGGCGGACCGCGCTCCTCCTTCCCGCCGCTTCGGCTGAGCTGAGCGCGGAGCCGGCGATGGTCAGCGCCGCTGCGCAGACGAGCCAGCGCCAGGCTCTCGGTACGGGCGGAAAGCTCTGCTTTCGGACATCGCGCATCATCAGTCTCTCAAGGTTCGTAACGGAAGGAAGCGACGGTGTCGGCGAGGATCAGGACGTCGCCGGCTTTCAGCTCGACTTCGGTGATCGGCGCGGAGCCGACGGTGTTGAGGAACGTGCCATTGGTCGACCCCTGCTCGGTGGCCACTACTTTTCCGTTCTTCACGCCGATCCAGACGTGGCGGCGCGAGATCCGAGGATCGTCGACCACGACCGAGGACATCTCCTTGTCGCGCCCGATGTAGAAGCCCTCCGGATCGATCGGAATCTTCCGTCCCTTGTAGGGACCCTCGACCCCGACGAGCGAGCCATGCCACTCGATCATCATCGTGCCGCCCACCTCGGCAGGAGGAGCGGTCTCGCGAAGATTGAGCGCGACCGTCGGCTCGGGCGGCGGAGCCGCCTGGACGGGAGGCTGGGGGCGCGGAGCTGCCGCGCGAGGCGGCGAGGGCTGAGGCGGCGGAACCTGACCGCCGGTCGGGCGCGGCTTCGGAGCATCGAGGCCCGAGCGGCGGCGCATCCAGAACCAGAGGGCGGCGGCGGCGGCGAGGAAGAGGAAGAAGATGAGTGTTCCAGTCATGAGCATATCGCGCGATTCGGCGTCTTCCGGAGTCGTGGGTTCGGCGGCGGCGGGAGGAGGCGAGACGATTGCGGCACCGGCGAGCGGGCCTCCGGTCATCGAGGCGAGCTCGATCCTGCGGGTCCATCCCGCGCCGGATTGTGCGGTCTCGAAGTGGTAGAAGTGGCAGGTGAGGCAGCCTCCGACGGAGGCGTCGCGAGTTCCGCTGCTCCGATGGCAGCTGCTGCATTCAGCGAGAGTCGGCATCAGGACGTCGGCCGCGCTCGAGCTGGTCGTGGCCGCCCCGTGGCAGGTCTCGCAGCGGGTGTCGAGGCTCTCGTTCAGATGGGCCGGGTGATCGAAGGGCTTCATCCCGCGGAACCACTTGCGGCTGACCGAGACCGGCCTGACTGCCGTCCCTTCGATCTCATGGCACTGCTCGCAGCGCACCCTCAGCGTCCGCTGCGCGTTCCGCACCGTCGCGCTGCCGACGTTGAACTCTCTCCGGGAGCTCTGCGAAAAGATTCGCGCGACTTCTTCCGGACTCTTGCTGAGAAGCTCCCGGTTCCCGGCGTAAGCGTTCGCGATGACGCCGGCGACCGCGTCGAGCGTCACCCCGTGCGGAACCGGCGGGAAGCGATTGTCGAAGGTCAGCGGGTGGCAGCGGGCGCACGACTCTTCGTACTTGATCGCGAGGATGCCGCCGGTTGCGGGATCGACCTTGTGGCAGGTGATGCAGTCGAGCTTTTCCGGAACGCGCTGGGGACTGTCGATCGAAGCCGCCCGAACGGCGCACTTGCCCGTCATGTGGCAGGCGTGATCGAACTTCAGTCCGCGGGAGTCCATCTTTCGCTCGATCGCCACGTTGGCGGTGACGCGCTCGGCGACCGCTCCAGGGAACGAGATCGTGAGCTCCGGGTGATCGAGCTCGAATCCGGTGATCGTGTTCTTCGCCGCGACGACGCCGGACCCTTCGACGCCACGGAGGTCGCGGTGACAGTCGATGCACTGAGACTCGTGCACGGCCGCGAGATTGGCCAGTCCGCGGTGCTCGGCGTGACACCGGGAGCACTCTCCGACCATGCTCTGCGAGGCCTGGTGAAACGCCTTCGCGTGGCACTCCTGGCAGCGCGAGTCGGAAGGTCCCGCGAAGGGGTGATGGCACTCGCCGCAGGAGCCAGGGCCGAACAGGTGGTCCCCGCCGGCGAGCCGGACCCCGGCGTGCGCCGCCGAGAGTTTCCCGGGTGAGAAGACGTCGAGCTGTCTGCGGGCGGTGACCATCCCGACCGAGGTGATCGCGAGAAGGGTCAGGACGACGGCGGCGCCGGCCTTGGTCAGTACGCCCCGTCGGAGCCTGTAAGCGCCCGCGTAATCGATCCGTTCCGCGGTGACGACTCCTGCCGTCGGCGCCGCGACGGGCATCTCCGAGGTCGCTTTCCGGCGCTGAAAAACGGGACGGGCGTCGGCGTCGACATGCTCGAGGCGGATGAAGAGAGGGCGTGAGAGATCCGCCACCTGCACGACGAGCTTGAGATCGCCGATCTCGATCACGTCGCCGCGTTTGAGCACCGAAGTTTCGACCGGACGGCTGTTGAGGTAAGTTCCGGTAATGCTCCCGCGGTCGCCGAGAACGTAGCCATCCTCGGTGAGCCGGATGATCGCGTGGTCGAGGGCAACGGCCGGGTTCTCCGAGCGGATCTGAGCGTTCGTGCCGCGTCCGATCACGAGCTCGCCGCTGCGAACCTCGCGAAGCCCCACGCGGGTGCCGTCGATCTGCTGGATCAGGTAACTCATGGCGATCAGAACTCGATGCGGGCGAAATAGAACACGGCGACGAGGTGAGCGATGATCAGCACGACCATCGCGATCGAAAGCGGGAGATGGATCCAGAGCCAGAACTCCAGCAGGTTCCGATAGCGCTGCTGCTGGGCGAGGCGATGGTGAAGCTCCTTGTGCTGCCGCGAGGTGACGAGGAGTTGGCGGAGCTCGTCCTGCTCGGGAGGGGCGACGAGCCCGAGAAGGCCGGTCCAGTCACCCGTCATCTCGCGCGAAGCGCGCTGGCCCGGGGAGGAGAGGAGCAGCGTCCACCCCGCGAGCGGGGCGGGGACGGCTTCTCGCGCGAGTCCGGCGTAGATGCGCTGGAACGGCTCGGACTTTCCCGAGGCGATGCGTGCCATCGATCGCGCGAGTTGGTTGAGCTGATCCGAGATCTGCTCGGCTGAGAGGTTCGTCTCCACCTCGGTCAGCGCGCGCGGGACCGTTTGGTAGAGCACCGCCCCGAAAATCCCGCTCGCGACGACGGCGCTGACCACGATGAAGAGCGCGACCGCGAGCTTGTCCTCGAAGCGGAAGCCGGTGTGCGCCACCACGACCGCGAACGCCAGGATGCCGAGCCAGATGTGCGACTGAAGCCACTCCTCGACCTTGCCGAAGCGGCTTTTGTAGTTCCGCTTCCGGATCCCGTAGTAGAGAAGAAGGCCGATCAGGAAGAGCGCGACGGCCCCGTAAATGAGTCCATGCGGAGAACCCCCGTGCGTGAAGGACGCCGACAGATGATAGGGGACGTAGGAGGCAGCGAGGATCGCGATCAGGACTAGCCCGATGATGGTCCAGCGAAGCGCGTAGCGAGGGGCGGCCATCTCAGAGTTCTCTCCGCGAGACGACGAGATCTTCGAGCGTGGTGCGATACTCCTTCGGCGTCACGCGGATCGCGGCGCCGGTGGGACAGCTCCGAACGCAGGCAGGTCCACCCTTGAGACCGCGGCATAGATCGCACTTGACCGCGATGGTCCGGTCCACGCCGCCGTCGCCATCGCCATCCCCGTTCGACTTCACCAGCGAGGCGACCCACTTGAACAGCGACCACTTCGGCTCCGGGTGAACCATGAAGATATTGCCGTAAGGGCAGTTCTTCTCGCAGTTCCCGCAGCCGATGCAGTTGCTCTTGATGTAGACCTCGCCGCGCGGGTCGCGCGTGATCGCGTCCGGCGGGCAGTCGAGCATGCAGAGGGGGTTTTCGCACTGCCAGCAGGAGTTTGGGGCGAGCAGGTTGTAGAGATGGATGCCGGTCAGCGAGAGGCGCGACTGCCCGTCGTCGTGAACACCCTCGCACGCCTTGATGCAGTTGTTGCAGCGCACGCATTTGTGCTCGTCGATGATGAGCGAGTCCGTTCCCATCACGACTTCTTCGCGAATCAGATCGCTCAGGATCGATCCCGATCCTGGAGTCGCCTCGGCGATGAGGGCTCCGATCCTCCTCTCCTCCAGCTTCTTGAGCGGCTGTTCGCGGAGGGTGGGATGGAGGGCGAGGAAGCGGTCGAAGTCGCTCTTGTCGAGCCGGATCAGTTCCGAGGGAAAGATCGTCGACACTGTCGCGGTGCGCGGCGCGTCCGAGAGGAGCGCCGTCTCGCCGAAAAAGTTTCCGGCGACCAGGTACGAGAGGACGATCTCCTTGTCGCCCGACTTTTTTGCGATCTTCACCATGCCGTTCCGGATCAGGAAGAAGGCGTCGCCGGGGTCTCCTTCCGAAAACACGACGTGGTCTTTCGGGAGGACCTCGACTGTCGCCCGGGCGACGAGCTCGCCCAGCTGCGAGGTCGGCACGCCCGGAAAGAGATACCCCTGAATGGCGCGGATGAGGAATGCTTGGTCGACGAGTGCTTCCGCGCGGGGCGCCGTTCGGAGGAGCTTGAGCATCGCCTTGCGCGGGATCTCGAGGATGCGCGTCCGCCCGACGGCGATCGCCGTAGCGGTTCGGCGGCGGCCGGAGATCAGGCTCATCTCGCCGAAGAAATTGCCGGCCGTCAGCTCGGTGACCTTCCGCTCGTCGCCCTGCTCGGACCGGACGCGGATCTCGACCCGCCCCGACCCGATGACCAGAAACTCATTCGTGTAGTCGTTCTGACGGATGATCGTCTCGCCGTCGGCGTAGTCCCGCACCTCGGTGGAAAGAAGCATCTCGCGGATCTGCTCGTCCGCCGCGGCCCCGAAGAGGGGGATCTTTTCCTGCAGGGCCTGGATGCGCTCGAATACCGTCCCCTCGAGGAAGGGGAGTTTCTGGCGGAGGATCTGCTCGTCGGCCGGCTCGACCTCGTGGCCGAGCAGATGCTCGACGACTTCCCATCCCTGGTTCATCCCGAGGCGGATCAGGTCGCGGCCGCTCGCCGCACCGATCAGAAAGAGACCTGGGACCGAGGTCTCGTAATTCTGCGTGAGGATCGGGCGCGCGTCCTTGTCGTCGCCTGAGAACCGGATACCGACCGAATCGAAGAACTTTCGCGGGGGATCGGCGCCGAGCTTGAGGAATACGTGTTTCGCCGGAACGCGGACGATTTCGCCCCGGACCTTGAGGTCGACGAACTCCGGATCGATCTTCGAGAGCGTCGTGCTGTAGTAAACGGCCATCGCGCCGTTGGCCGCCTGGCTCAGGACCTCGCGCGTGAGGCTCTCCTTCGCGCGGAGGATCTCGGCCGAGCGGACCACGAGGGAAACGCGGTTGTTCTCGGCCAGCGCGAGCGCGATCTCGATCGCCGAGTCTCCCGCTCCGACGACCATGATGTCCTGGTCGACGTACTCGTCCGGGTCGACGAGGCGATAGGCCACGTGGGGAAGGTCGTCACCCGGGACATTCGGCTTCCGTTGCGAGCCCTGGGTTCCCATCGCGACGATGACGCTCTTCGCGCGGTATGTGGAGCCGTCCTTCGCGCGGACTACGAGGCCGCCGGGCTCGCTCACGATGCCGGTGACTTCGCGATTCAGGTGGACGTTGAGCTTCTTGTCCTCGCAGTGGTCCTGCCACGCCTCGAGGATCGACTCGCGCGAGCCGGCCTCGAATGGGACCTCGCCGCGGCACGGAATCAGGCTCGGTTCCGCCATGACGTACTTGCGCGCCTGGTAGCAGAAGATCGTGTCCGACAGGTGACCGGTCTTCTCCAGCAGGACGTAGCTGAGCCCACTGTCATGGGCGTGAGACGCCGCAGACAGACCGGCCGGGCCGGACCCCACTACGATGAGATCGTACGTGCTCTCAGTCATACCGTTGAAAACAGGGAAGCCGGCCTATGCCGGCTCCTGGATCCTATGGATGATTCCTGTCCTGAAGTGTTTGAGGAGAATACCCTAATCGCGTCGAAGACGAACGTCAAGAATGCGGCTTCTCGAACGATGCCGTCGCAATAGCCGGTCGATGGCGGCATCGCGTCATGCGTCTTGCGCCGAAAGCCACGCCGCGTTGGATGCGACGCAGCCTTCGGCCGCCGGGCCGATCTGCTCCTAAGTCTTGCCGGGAGAGGTGGGAGCCGGGGGACGGGTCGCGCTGGCGACGCTGTAGACCATCTGGACCTTGCCGAGACGGACCATGTCCCCGTCGGCGAGAGTCGCTTTCTCGATCTTCTCGCCGTTGACGAACGATCCGTTCCGGCTTCCAGTGTCCTCGATCTCGTAGCCGGAGGGGGTCCGCCGAAGCCGCGCGTGCCTGCCGGAGATGCTGGCGTCGGGAATCGCGATGTCGTTCGAGGGGTCGCGCCCGAGGTTGTACAGATCGTCGAAGAGCGGGAAGGAAGTATTACTCGCGTCATGCACCGTGAGGCAGGCAGCGGTGAAGCCCCCGGCTGGGAGCTCCATCATTGTCCGACCGGGCACGAGATCTTCCGAGGCCTCGCTTGCCGCAGCCGGGGCGGGCGGGGGCGGAGTCTCGGTTGCAGGCGCTGGCTGAGCGGCGGCGGGAGTCGGCTCTTCCGGCGAGAGAGGGGCCGTCTGCCGCTCGACGATCCCCATCGCGATCAGCCTCTCGATCAGGTCCACGACCTTCTCTCGATCGCCCGATCCGATCAGATCCGCGACCGTCCGCCTCCCGTCGATCCTGAGGAGCAGTTTCAGCTCGGCCGCCGAGAGCGTGACCTGTTCGAGATCGATCTCTCCGGCCGTCCGGAGAACGGTCGAGTCGTGGAGCGCCTTCGCCTCGAGCTGGCGCCGCTCCTCCGCTTCCTCGATCAGCGCATCCGGCGACAGCTCGAGAGGCTCGAGCCCCGATGCTTCGGTTTCCGAATCAACTTCGAACTCGGCCTCGGGGGCTGCGAGAGCCGCAACCACGATCGCGCGGACCACGCGCTCGGCCAGCGTCCGGGCCTCGTCCGGCGAGACGATCTTCTTCTGGATCGCCGCGCCGGTGAGCCGTCCCTTCGTTGCCGCCGTCAGCTCTCCAAACCGCTCGGCTGCTTCGGGTGGAAGAAGATCGCTAGCGATTGCCGAGACTTCGATCGAGGGATCCGTCGTCGCCGCGATCACGAAACGCCCTTCATCAAGGAGGACCGTGTCCTCGACATCACCCCGCCGGACCCGGAGGGTGCAGCTTTTTCCCTCGGTCGCGATGAAACGCAGGATGTGAGCGAGAGAATAGAAGGAGGTGGAACCGCTCAGAACCGCAGGCATGGGGAAGATGCTAGCCGATTTGCGGCCGATGCGAAACGGGCGCGCGTCGCGCGTCAGCCTGTGAAGGCGCGGGCGGGACTGGCAGGTGGCAGGATCCTGCAATTCTGAGATCCTTCGGTCGCGCTCACGGTATTCGTAAGGCGACTCTTTCACAGCCTCTTCTAATGAACCAGCCTGGTTCATTTCGCCGACAAGCACGATCCTGCCATTTTGAGATCCTTCGCCGTGCTTCGCCGGCTCAGGATGACGGAGGTGCGGGACCGCGATAAGCTCCGCTGATCATGGCGACGCGTGGTGGCGGGCAGGACCGCATCTCGACCAAATCGAAGCTCGCACGCGAGCTCGTCGTTCTGGGCAAGGTTCTGAGCGATGCGCGCGAGGCGCGCGGGCTCAAACAGAGCGTCGTCGCCGGGCGGCTCGACTTGCCCGCCTCGTATCTCTCGAAGATCGAGAAGGGGAACAGGCGCCTCGACGTCATCGAGCTGCTCCAGCTCGCCCGGGCGCTCGAGTCGGACCCGGCTGAGCTCGTTTCGGAGCTCGAGCGGAGGCTCGCGGCGGAACAGTGATGTTTCCGGCCCCGCTCGTGCAGGAGTCATCCGAGAGATAAGGAGTAGAGATGCGCAGAAAAGGAGTCATTCTCTCGGCTCTCGGAATGGGCCTCTGGTGGGGCTCGCAGCGGCTCGACCGCGAGTTCCGAGGCCTCCCCGGCTGGTTCGCAACCAAAGTTTCGCCAAAATGGCGCGGCCGCAGGAACGCGGTCCTCGCCAGTGCCCGTCTCGGGCGAAAGGCCGCCATCGCCGGCGCCCTTTGGGCCGCCATCCCGAGGAAACGGAAGCGGATCGAGCAGGTCGACCCGGAGTAGGGGTTTTCCGGGCACCTCCTCAGGATGACGAAAGGCGCCGCGTTCCGAAAACCGCGGCGCCTTTTTCGTTGAATCGAGTCGAACGGCAGTCTAGGGATAGACGTACGGAGCCTGGAGTCCCAGGGGGATCCCGAGCATCCAGTAACCAACGAGGAAGATCGTCCAGCCGATGAAGAAGACGACCGAGAACGGGAGCATCAGAGAGACGAGCGTGCCGATTCCTGTGTTCCTCACGTACCGCTGAGCGTAAACGACGACCAGGGGGAAGTACGGCATGAGCGGGGTGATGATGTTCGTCGTCGAATCGCCGACGCGATACGCCGCCTGGGTCAATTCGGGCGAGATCCCGAGGCTCATGAGCATCGGGACGAAGATCGGTGCGAGCAGCGCCCACTTCGCAGAGGCCGACCCGATCAGCAGGTTGACCATGGCGGTGAGGACGATGATCCCGAAGATCGTGACCTGTCCGGGAAGGCCGAGGCCGCGGAGGAAATCGGCTCCCTTGAGTGCGAACAGGGCGCCGAGGTTCGACTGGCCGAAGGCGGAGATGAAGAGAGCCGCGAAGAAGGCCATGACGATGTAGTAGCCCATCGTCGACATCGCATTCGACATCCCCTTGATGATGTCGCGATGCCCCTTCACCGTTCCGGCGACGTAGCCGTAGACGATGCCGGGGATGAGGAAGAGCAGGAAGATCAGCGGGACGATCGACTGCATGAGCGGAGCGGCCGAGGCAGTGATCTGACCGTCGGGTGCTCGCATCGCCGAGTCGGCCGGGATGGTGACGAAGATCAGGATGAGGAGTCCGATCAGGAGCGCCGCCATTCCAGCCCAGAGGCCGCGTTTCTCTTTCGGTCCGAGCGCGTCCATGCGGGGAATCTGGCTGATGTCGCCATCGACGGCAACATTTTTCAGTCGCGGCTCGATGACCTTGTCGGTCAGATACCAGCCGAGGAGGACGATGAGCAGTGTCGAAGCGCCGGTGAAGTACCAGTTGCAGAGGGGATTGACGAGGCGCGTCGGATCGATGATCTGCGCGGCCGACTGCGTGAGCCCCTGCAGCAGCGGGTCGAGGGCGGACGGGACGGGGTTCGCGCTGAACCCGCCGGAGACGCCCGCGAAAGCAGCGCCGATCCCTGCCAGCGGATGGCGCCCGGCCGCGTAGAAGATGACGCCGCCCAACGGGATGACCAGGACGTACCCCGCGTCTGCCGCCGTGTGGCTGATGATCGCCACGAGGATCAGCATCGGCGTCAGGAGCTTCTCGCTCGTGAAGCCGAGAAGGCCTTTCAACCCTGCGTTGATGAATCCCGTGTGCTCGGCGACACCGACGCCGAGAAGGGCGACGAGAACGACCCCGAGAGGATGGAAGCCGGTGAAGGTGGTGACCATCGTCGACAGGAACTTCGCGATGGCCGCTCCCGTGAGCTGGTTTTGAACCTCAATCGGCGCGTTCGTCCTCGGGTCGATCTCCGAGAAAGCCACCGGCGCGAGAAGAGCCGAGACGATCCAGACGACCACCAGGAGAATGAAGAAGAGGGCGGCGGGATCCGGAAGCTTGTTTCCGATTCGCTCGATCCAGTTCAGCGCGCGATCGATCCACCGAGGGGATTCGACGGCTTGTTCTGCCATGATTTGGGAGTCCTTTCGACCGGGGTCAGCGGTAAAGTCGGGGAAGTTTACGACGAAATAGGACGAATAGGACCTATAGGACGAATAGGACCTATAGGTAGAACGGGCGGGGGGAGGCGTTTTCGTCGAAAGCCGCAACCCTCCCCGTCAATGAATCCTATCCGTCCTATTCGTCCTATTTGTCCTATACGTCCTATTCGTCCTATACGTCATTCTCTGGCACGCCCCCCGCACCCACCCTCCCCGGAGGTTCTCCCCATGAAAGAAAAAGCGAAGAGCGAGATCGAGCGCGCCGCCGACGAGCGTCGCGAGGAGCTCGAGCATCCCGAGAAGCATCGCCGTCCCGACCCGAACGCCGGTGCCTTCAACGCTGTCGAAGGCGTGCCGCCCCACGGTGCGGGCATCCCCGAAAAGGACGACTGAGACCGCCGGGTCGAAAGTTCTGCTAGCGTTCACCGAGGCCGCGTGAGGGAGATATGCAATGCAGGATGATTCTCAGCCCGCTGTCGTCTCGTCCCCACTTCATCGACCCTTCCTCATCTACGGTGCGACGGGCTACACGGGAAACCTCATCGCGCGCGAGGCCGCGCGCCGCGGTCTTCGTCCGATCCTCGCGGGCCGCAGTCCCGAGCGGCTCGAGCCGCTCGCGCGCGAGCTCGGATTCGACTGGCGCTCGTTTCCGCTCGACCGCCCCGATCTGAGCGGCTGCGCGCTCGTGCTCCACTGCGCGGGTCCCTTCATCGAAACGAGCCGTCCGATGGTCGACGCCTGTCTCGAGGCGGGCGTCCATTACCTCGACATCACGGGGGAGATTCCGGTCTTCGAAGCGGTCTACGCGCGGGACGCCGAAGCGAAGGCGCGCGGCATCGCCCTGATCCCAGGCGTCGGCTTCGACGTCGTTCCGACCGACGCGATTGCCGCGCTGCTCTCGCGGCGCCTTCCCGATGCGACGGAGCTCGAGCTGGCATTCTCGACGAGTCGTGGCAGCTCGATCAGTCCCGGCACGCTCCAGACGATGGTCGAGTCGATCGGCGAGGGAGGCGCGATCCGCCGCGACGGAAAGCTCGTCCGCGTTCCACACGCATACGACGTCCGCGAGATCCCTTTTCCCTCCCGCTCCCGCCTCGCGGTCACGATCCCGTGGGGCGACGTCGCATCGGCCTACCGGACCACGCGGATCCCCGACATCCGCGTCTACAACGGCAGCTCGAAGAAGGGAGTACAGCGCCTCAGGCGCATGGCGCGCTTCGCCCCGATCGCCGCGCTGTGGCCCATCCGCAAGACCCTCAGATGGGTGGCCTCGCGGGTCAAAGGCCCGACCGAAGAACAGCAACGCACCGGCCGGGTCGAGCTGTGGGGTCGCGTCGCCAACGAAAAAGGGGAAGAGGCGACGATGACGATGACCACGCCCGAGGGCTATACGTTCACCGTGCTCGCGGCGTTGGCAGCCGTGGAGCGAGTGCTCGCGGATCCCCCTCCGCCCGGCGCGCACACCCCCTCGACCGCCTTCGGCCCGGAGCTGGGGCTGGCGATCGAGGGCGTGAACGTGGCTGACGGTCCTCCTTAAAGCACTCCGGAGGAGTGCCAGATGGTAGCCGGGGTGTCGAGCGAAGCGAAGACCCCCGGTTGACGGAGCGAACCCGCCCTCCCACCCGGCGCGCGAAGCGCGCGAGGGGGTGGGGTTGGCGCGCGATCCCGGCGGTCTTCGCTTCGCTCGACCGCTCTACCTTCTGGCACCGCTCCGCGGTGCGCATCCTGCCGGTGACCGCCGTCTTCCCTCACTCCACCACGATCCTTACGATCTCGCGCGCGATGTCCCGCGCCCAGCTTCGGCTCGACAGCGCATTCACTAGAACGACTACTGTGATCCGCTCGGCGGGCAGATGGATCATGTAGGTCTGGAACCCGAGGATTGTCCCGGCGTGGGCGGTCGCGAACCGCCCGTCGATGGCGCCGGTTCCGATCCCGAGGCCGTAGCCGATCTCGGTTTCGTCGTTGAGCCTCGCGGGCGTGATCATCTTCAGATACGACTCCATCGAGATCGCGCGTCCCGACGAGAGCGCCTCGGACCACGTCACGAGATCGGCGGGAGTCGAGCAGAGAGCGCCCGCAGCGAAGGGGATGGACATGTCGACCGGCCTGGTTTCGAACGCGGGGCCGAAGAGCTGCGCGAAGCCGGTCGGGACCGGCACCGCGGGAGGAAGACCGCAGTACGCGGTGCGGTACATCCCGAGCGGCTCGAAGAATCGCTGCTCGAGCAGCTCCGCGTAGCTCGTCCCGCTCGCCCGCTCGATGACGACTCCGAGCAGATAGTAGCCGCCGTTGTTGTAATCCGCGCGCTCGCCGGGCTCGGAAGAGAAGCCCGCCGCTCCGATGCGCGTGATCATCTCAGCCTGCGAATACGTCCGGTAAGGGTCGACGGTCAGCACCGCATCGGGCCGCATCCCCGAGGTGTGCGAGAGGAGCTCAGCGATCGTGACGGTTCGTCCGCCGAGCTCGAGCTCCGGGATCCATTTCGACACCGGATCGCCCGTCGAAAGCTGCCCCTCTTCCTCGAGCCGCAGAATCGCTGCCGCCGTGAACTGCTTACTGATCGAAGCGATCTGGAAAATCGTCAGGGTGTCGACGGCGGCGCTCCTGGCGGGGTCGGAGAAACCGTACCCTCGAAGGTAAGCCGCCGCCCCCGGTTTCGCGATGCCGATCGAGACTCCCGGCACGCCCGCGGCCAGCGCATCGGCGACGAGTGCGTCGATCGCCGCCGTCGGCAGCGGTGCAAACGCGGGTCGGGCAAGGGGCCTCTGGCGAGCCGCCTCGAGCGAGAGAGGAGAGACCCCGAGAGCGAGAATGAGAAGGGTGGAGATGATGGGTCGGCGCACGGAAATGGGAACGCGCAGTCGGAAAGAAAGATTCGACGTCATCCTTGAGAGGCTGTGAAAGAAACCAGAGGGGCCGCGCTGGTGGAGCTTGCGAGGCGAGATCAAGGAGCGAGGAGGAGGCGATGCGGTGGCATCGTTGACGACGAGCGACGCGGAGATCGCCCGCAACGCGGCCCCTCTGGTTTCTTTCACAGCCTCTGAGGGAGCGCCGCGCTGACGGTCCATTCACGAGAACCGCGCGCGCGACCGAAGGATCTCAGAATTGCAGGATTTCACCCATTTGCCCGTTTCCCCCGCACCGGCCAACGCGATCCTCGCATTTTGAGATCCTTCGGTCGCGCCCACCCGCGACGCGACGCCTCGATCCCTCCGGCGCTCCCTTCAGGATGACGGGGACTCGCTTGGCGGCTGGTTTCCAGCTCTTGCCTTTGCTCTTCCTAGCCCCTGACCCCTAGCCCCTAGCCCCTGCTCTTCTAAACCTTCACCTCGTTCGCGATCGCGAGCACGACGGCATCTTCGGCGAGCCCGAGGAGGGTGTCTGGAATCCTCGAGTGTTTCGCGATCGTCGAGCGGAGGTAGAACACCGTGACGGCGGTCACGACGGCGGTCGCGGCTCCCACGGACGCGAGCATCACACGGGAGTCGCGCCGCCCGAGGGACCAGCCCGCCACGGCGCCGGCTGCGGCGCGGCCGGCGAGCGGGAGAATCCTGATGCGGTTTGGGGCGAACGGGAGCTTGTCGAGGAGCATTTCGGCCGCGGCTGCGGTTATGAGCATGTTCGAGGTCGTCTCTTCGCTCAGAAAAGACTCGACCTTTCCGCGCGGCCAGTGGAAACGGCGGCGGGAGAGTTGCCGGCTCACCACGGCTGGCGCCGCCATACTCCGCATTCCGGCAATGGCTCCGAGCGCAATCGTGTTGCGCCACGCTTTCTGCTTGCTGTTCATGACGAGACGACCTCCGAAGCTGACCCCTTCAAAGGCCGCGCCCACAATGACCGGGGAATCCGATCAGCGGGGGTAAACTCGGGCGGGCGGAGGAAAAGATCCTCCGCCACGCCTCGGTTCTCGGGCCTGCGGAGGAAAAGATCCTCCGCCACGGTCAGAATCGATTCTCGTCCGAGGCGCGGAGGTGGATCTCGACGACCTCGACGCCGTTCTCGTCACGGACGACGGGACGGATGGAGCCGAAGCGGCCCGCGGCCGCGGATCGCGCTCTCCTGGCGTCGGTCAGGAACGGGTCGTCCGCAAACTCGAGGTCGGCAGTCCAGCGGCGGGTCAATCCGGCCCCATCCATCGTGAAGTGCACGTGCGCCGGGACGGAAGCGTTCGGGTAGGTGCCGGGGCGGACGGTCAGGAACTCGAATCGCCCCTCTTGGTCGGTCCGTACCCATCCCCGTACGCGCCACGTGCGCGCGCCGTCTTCATGGTAGTGGCCCCGGGCGTCGGTCTGGTAGGCGAAGATCACGATCCCTGCCGCAGGCGTGCGCCCATCCTGGAGGAATGCGGTCCCCCGTATTCGCAGCGGTTGTCCCGGTTCTCCTTCGGGTGCGATCCGTTCCTGCGCGGACAGCACGCGAGGGCGTTCCTTCTGCGCCTCTTCCCACATCCGAACGTAGCCGGGATCTGCCTCGGCTTTTGCGCATCCGCAGACGAGAAGGAGCAGAGCGGTGACCGTAGCAGCAATTCGCATCAGAAACGTCCTCCGTTGTGTAAAGACGCGGATCGCTGCGTGATCGTTAACCGGTTAACACTCGAGGGTCTCCGGGGCTCTTTACTCCCGAACATCGTTGAGCAAAGGAGATCCTGATGAGCCTTCACGCCCGTTTTCGGCTGCTTCCGCTGATTCTCGTACTGACCGCATGGAGTCCGCTCGTGCATTCGGCGAGCGCCTCGGGGGGCGCGGTCTACCAGGTGGATGCCACCCACAGCTCGGTCGAGTTCTCGATCAGCAAATGGACCGTCACCGTGCAGACCGGAACGTTTCGCTCGTTGGGAGGAACGATTCGGATGGATCCCGATCGTCCGGAGACCGCGCGGGTCGAGATCCGCATCGCCGCTTCGAGTCTCGATACGCGCAATGAAAATCGTGATGCCGCGGTCCGGTCGGACGACTTTCTCGATGTCGCCAACCATCCGTTCATCATCTTCCGAAGCAGCGCGATTCGCGCCGAGGGCCCCGGTTCGTATGGCGTCACTGGCGATCTTACGATACGGGGTGTGACGCGGCGGATCGTTGCGCCCGTGAGAATGATCGGAATCGAGGCTGTGCCTGGAGTGGGAGAGCTCGCATCGTTCGAGACGACGTTCCACCTGGATCGTCGCGATTTCAACGTTCTCGGGACCCGCTGGAGTGGCGGGAGCGCCATTCTGGGGGACGAGGTGACCGTCCGTCTCCGGATCGTGGCGCGAAGGGTCGATTGAGGCTGCCGGCCGGCTGTTCCTGGGCGTTTGTTAACACCTTTCGGGCTCAAAGCGTCCTTCTCGAGGGCAGAATGTCTTCGAGGAGAAAGCACTGCGCAACGTTGCGGAAGAGAATCTGGGGGAGTTGGTCGGCGCTGCCGTGGCGGGCAACGCCGAGGCCTTCAATGCGCTCTACAGGCGGTTTTCGCCGGCGGTTCACGGCGTGCTTCTGGCCCGGATGACCCCCGCGGAGGCAGAGGATCTGGTGCAGGAGGTATTTCTGGAGGGATGGCAGAAGTTGCCCCAGCTGCGCGATGCCGAAGCACTTGGGGGGTGGCTCTGCACGATCGCGCGGCGAAAGGCCGCGGATGCGTTCCGTCGCCGGCCACCGACCGATCCGTTGCCTCCGGGCCTCGTCGCGGCAGCAGAGACGGGAGCGAGCGCGGAAGCGCGCATTGCTCTCGAGGCCCTTCAGCAACTGCCGGAGGCCTATCGCGAGACGCTGATGCTGCGGCTGATCGGTGGTTTGTCGGGACCGGAGATCGCGGAGGTGACCGGCCTCACGCCGGGGTCGGTACGAGTGAACCTTCACCGCGGAATGCGGATGTTGCGTGAGCAACTGGGAGTCGGCAATGCAGAAGGATGATCGCGAGGGGAGGCTGGAGAACTATCTGTTCGACCCCGAAGCGGCGCCGGACAGGGAGGTCCTCGCACTGGAGGAGACTCTCCGGCCTTTCCGGTATCGGATCGAAGAGCGGGAGCTCCAATTTCCGAGGCGCGAAGCGGCCTCGAAGCCGTCATCGATGCGTTTTGTCGCGGCCTTCGCGGTCGCCGCAGCAGCGTTTTTCATCCTCGCAATCGGACTGCGGTCGTTCATCTGGTCGTGGCCGGACGGACGACCCTGGAAGATTACCAATTCCCCCGCCGGCGAGGGGCGCCTGCTCGCCGAGGGAGAACGACTTCAGGTGGACGCCGAGAAGCCGGCGCTGGTTCGGATCGCCCGGATCGGCCGAATGCGCGTCGATCCCGGATCCGAGATCGAGCTGGTCCGCACGGGTGGAACACGACACCACCTTGCGCTCGAGCGCGGCAGCGTAGCGATCGGAGTCTGGGCTCCTCCCTTCAGCGTGGCGATCCGGACACCGGACGGCTACGTGTACGACATGGGGTGCGCGTTCGAGCTGGAGACGGGCGACGGTTCGACCGTGGTGCGTGTCACCAGCGGCTGGGTGCAACTCGAGAACGTGTGGGGGGAAGTGCTCGTGCCGGAAGGAGCAGAGGCTCGGATGAGTAGTGGCAGTGCGCCGACGGTCCCGCTCTTCGTTGCCGCGTCCGAGCGTTTTCGGGCGGCGGCGCGGCGGCTCGAGGAACATGGGGGGAGCGAGGCCGACGTGGAGACCATCCGCGGCTCCGCCCGGGTCGGCGACGTCTACACGGTTCTTCTCCTCGCCAGAAGGGTGCCCGAGCATCGTGAAGAGCTGATCGCGATCGCTTCCGCTCTGGCACCCCCCCCTTCAGAGGCCGTACGAGCGGAGGCTGCGCAGGGAGATCGCCGCGCCATCTGGCTATGGACGCGGAGTCTGGATCTTCCACCGCCGAAGGGGTGGGTCCGAAACTGGAAGGACGCGCTCAGAATGTTCCGCAAGCCTGACGGCGGGCGCGGGCAGTTGTGACGGCCCGGTAAGCACGTCCGTGGGTGGCAGAAGGTGCTCGCGGGCGAGGGCGGGTTCCTCCGGCCTCGGCTCGGGACATCATCGCGGTCCCGCGCTAGACTTCCGGTCCTGGAGGCTCGACCCGATGATCCGTCGTTCCGTTTACTCGCTTCTCGCCGCATTGATCGCGTTTCTCGTTCAGGGATGCGCGACCCTGGTTCCGGTCACGCACACCCCGATCTTCGCTGTTCAGGGGGAGGGCCACACCTCGCCCTTGCTCGGTGTGGAGGTGACGGTGCGGGGCGTGGTCACGGCGGTGGTGAGCCG
>JBHEPS010000040.1:12172-18364 GCA_046260175.1 Thermoanaerobaculia bacterium | reverse complement strand
GCCGAGGATGCTCCGAACATCGAGAATCTCGCTGCCGGAATCGGCATGAGACAGAATCTCCCGACCGGCGGCTCCTACCGTGTCTCGTTCGACAACACGGAGGTCACCGTGGCCGAGCCGGCGTACGGCTCCGACCTCGGATTCAATCTCACTCAGCCGCTGCTGCGCGACTTTGGTGTCGACGTGAACCGTCGCTTCATCAACATCGCTCGCAATAATCTCGGCGTCAGCGAGGAAGCCTTCCGCAACACGCTGCTGATCGGCGTCCTCGCCGCGGAGCAGGCTTACTACGAACTGATCTTCCAGAGGCAGAACCTCGACGTGCGCAACCTTTCGCTGACCCTGGCCAGGGACCAGGAGCGCATCACCCGGATCCGGATCGATGTCGGCGCTTCGGCGCCTCTCGACATTCTCGAGCCGCGGGTCGCCATCGCCACCCGCGAGGAAGAGGTCATCGTCGCCGAGGCCCGGATCCGCGACGCCGAGGACCGGCTGCGACGGCTGATGAACCTGCCGGCGTCCGAGTGGGACCGGCCGATCGTCCCGACGGATTCGATCGAGTTCGAGCCCGTCGACGTCGACGTTGAAGCCTCGGTGGCGCGCGCATTCGAGCTCCGGCCGGAGATCCGTCAGGCCGGTCTCGGCATCGAGAACCGCGAGATCGACTACCTCTACGCGCGTAACCAGGTCCTTCCCGAGCTCGACTTCAACGTCAACTACGGCGTCGCCGGCCTCGGCGGAACCCAGATCATCCGCGACCCCGTCACGAACGAGCCGATCGGCATCGTCGGTGGCGCCTTCTCCGACGCGATCGACCAGGTATTCGGTTTCACCTATCCGACCTGGTCGACCTCGCTCACCGTCGGCGTTCCGATCCGCAACATCTCCGCGCGCGCCGAGCGTCGCCGGGCCGAGCTCGGCCTCGAGCGCGCGGTCCTCGACAAGAACGACATCGAGCAGGAGATCGCGATCCAGGTCCGCCAGGCGGTCCGGGACATCCGCACCTCGGCACGCCAGATCACGGCGAGCGAGGCGGCGCGTGATGCGGCCGAGCAGAACCTCGAGGCCGAGCGCCGGCGTTTCGAGAACGGAATGAGCACGAACTTCGACGTGCTTCGCGTCCAGCAGGCGCTGGCCGATTCGCAAAGCCGCGAGATCGCCGCCGTCGTTGGGTACAACCAGGCGCTCGCCGCCTATCACCGCGCCGTCGGCGACCTCCTCCCGCTTCGCGGAATCGTCGTCGAGTCCCGCCAGGAGGAGTTCGATCTTCCGCGAAGCCGCTTCGAAGACGTCGAGTGGCTCACGTATCGGCACTGGGCGGACTGAGACGAAATGTAGTCGCGTAATTCCACGCGGGGGAGCGGATCGTTCGCTCCCCCGCGCCGTGCCCGTCCGAGTCCTCCGATGTGTTAAAAGCGGTTCGGCTCGCTTCGCTGACGCCTGAGGAGGAATTGTCGATGACCGATCCCGCGGAAATGCCCCCCGCCCCACCGCCCGAGCGCGGAACGTTCTCAAGGCTCGCGGGCCTCGTCGCGGCTCCCGGCGAGACGATGCGTGGGATCGCCGAGAAGCCCGACTGGATCGTCCCTCTCATCATCATCGTCCTCCTTTCCGTGGGGCTGAACCTCGTTCTGAGTCCTCGCATCGACTTCGAGACGCAGATGCGCGAACAGTTCTCCGAGCGCGGGATGAACGAGCAGCAGATCGACGAAGCGATGGAGCGGGTGGCCGGCTTCCAGAAGTTCAGCGCGTGGTTCGCCCTCGTGTTCTCGATCGTGATGCTGGTGGCGGTCGCGGCCCTGTTCCTGCTCGTCTCCAAAGTCTTCGGAGGGGAGGGGACGTACAAACAGTTTTTCTCGGTGACCGAGTATGCGTGGATGCCGCAGATGCTCAAGGCCCTGCTGCTCACGCTGCTGGTCTGGCGGGCCGGCTCAGTCGATGCGGTCTCGATGCAGACCCTTCTCAAGTCGAACCTCGGATTTCTCGTCAATCCCGCGGAGCAGCCGGCGCTGTTCGCCCTGCTCAGCAGCGTTGACGTATTCAATTTCGCGACGATCGCGCTGATGGCGATCGGCTATGGACATGCCTCGCGGATCGGAAAGGGGAAGATGGCCATCGCCATCGTCATTTTCTACGCCGTGTGGGTCGCAATCCGGGCGGCGCTCGCCACTCTGCAGGGATGAGGAGAGGGGTTCTTCGTTGAAGAAGAGAAACATCGGAATCGTGGCCGGAGTCGCCGTGCTGGCTCTGATCGTCATCGCGAGCCTTTACGGGGGCGGAGACACCGGCGAGAAAATCTACGTGGAGCAGGTCACCCGCCGCAGCATCCAGTCGGTCGTCTCGGCGCCGGGTCAGATCGACCCGAAGCTGAAGGTCAACATCAGCGCCCACGTGATCGGGAAGATCGAGCGCCTCTACTTCGAGGAAGGCGATCTCGTCGAGAAGGGGGATCGCCTCGTCGACCTCGAGCGGGTCTCGTTCACCGCGGCCGCGGATCAGGCAGCCTCGATCGTCGCGAACCGGCGGATCGACGTTCGCCGGTCGGAGATCGCGCTCGAGAATGCGCGGCGCAATCTGGAGCGCGCGCAGAGCCTGAGCAGCCAGGGAATCCTGACCGAAGAGCTCCTCGAGCGGTCGAGGCTCGAGTACGACACCGCGCGCAACTCGCTCGCCTCCACGCAGGAAGCGGTCCGCCAGGCTGAGGCCGGGCTGCGCCAGGCGCGCGAAGACCTGCAGCGCACCTCGATCGTCGCTCCGATCAGCGGGCGGATCGTCGAGAGGAACGCCCAGGAGGGAGAGGTCGTGATCACCGGGACGATGAACAATCCAGGCTCGGTGATCGCGGTGCTCGCCGACCTCTCCGAGCTGCTCGTCGAGGCCGACGTCGGAGAGACGGAGGTCGTTCGGGTAGGGCAGGGCCAGCGTGCGCGCGTGGAGGTCGACGCGATCCCCGACGAAAAATTCGAAGGCACCGTCATCGAGATCGGGAGCTCGGCCGCCCAGCGCAGCGGCGCGCAGACCGGCATCCGCTACTTCAAGGTGAAGATCGCGATCGATGCGGCCGACGATCGCCTTCGTCCCGGCATGACGTCCCAGGTCGAGATCATCACTGAATCGGCGCCCGAAGCGCTGTCGGTCCCGCTGCAGAGCGTGGTCGAGCGCACCGAGGAAGAGCTCGAGAAAGGTGCTGCGCGGGGCGGAAGCGGAAACGACGAAGAGAAGAAAAAGTACGTGTTCGTCGTCAGTGAAGCTGTGGCGAAGGCTGTTCCCGTGGAAACCGGCATCAGCGATGCGACCCACGTCGTCATCACCGGCGGACTGACCGGAACCGAGAGCGTGGTCACGGGCCCGTTCCGGACGCTGCGGAACCTCAAGAATGGCGACAAGGTCGAGGTCGACACCGCGGGCGACGCCGGCCGTCAAAGAGAGAGCGATAATGCGGAAGAGGATGAAGATGAGGATTCCTGAGCCCTGCTCATTCCGCGGAGAGAGAATTCATGTCCGATAACAACGGGAAGCATCTGATCGAGATGGCTGAACTCGTCCGCGTCTATGAGATGGGGGCGGAGCAGGTCTACGCGCTCCGCGGGGTCAACATGACCGTCGACCACGGAGAGTACGTCGCCGTCATGGGCCCCTCGGGGTCCGGAAAGTCGACGCTCATGAACATCATCGGCTGTCTCGACACGCCCAGCTCGGGAAAATATCTGCTCGACGGCATTCCGGTCGAGACGATGAACGAGGATGATCTGGCGGCCATCCGCAACAAGAAGGTCGGCTTCGTTTTCCAGACGTTCAACCTGCTCGCGCGTACCACGGCCCTGCACAACGTCGAGCTCCCCCTCATCTACGCCCGCATGTCCCGCCAGGCCAGAAAGGAGCGTGCCGAGCGCGCCCTGTTCGAGGTCGGGCTTCAGGACCGCATGCACCATCAGCCGAACGAGCTCTCCGGCGGGCAGAGGCAGCGCGTCGCCATCGCGCGCGCCCTCGTCAACGATCCCTCGCTGTTGCTCGCCGACGAACCCACGGGAAATCTCGACTCGAAGACCGGTCGCGAGATCCTCGATCTTTTCAGGGATCTCTCGAGCCGCGGCAACTCGATCATCCTGGTCACCCACGAAGAGGATGTGGCCAGCGAAGCACAGCGCGTGATCCACATCCGCGACGGGGTGATCGCGGAGAGTTGAGGGGCGAGGGGCGAGTGGCGAGGGGCGAGGAAAAGCAAAGGCAAAGGGAGAATAGGGAGCAAAGTGTGACACTCAGATCAACCGCGTCTTTTCTGCTTTTGCCGTTGCCGTTCCCTCGCCCCTCGTCCCTCGCCCCTCATCCCTGGTTCTCTCGCCCCTCGCCCCTCGCCCCTCGTCCCTAATCATCATGTTCGGCGAAAACCTCAAAATCGCGCTCCGCGCTCTGTGGGCGAACAAGCTCCGTTCGATCCTGACGACTCTGGGCATCATCATCGGTGTCGCTTCTGTGATCGCGGTCGTCTCGCTCGTTCAGGGGATGGAGCACGGAATCGCCACGGAGCTCGAGGGGGTTGGGGCAACCTACATTCGGGTCGTGCCCGACATGGAGGACCAGCGCCAGCAGCTCAACCCGAAGGTCCCCGCGCTGACGTACGAGGATGGGGAAGCGGTCCTCCGAGGCGCGCCGGAGATCATCGCGTTCACCCCGATCATGTTCCGCAACGCGAGCCTTCAATATCGCGACTCCCGCCACACCAGCACGCTCCTCGGGATCGGGGAGAGCTACCAGGACGTGGTGAACCACTGGGTGGACCGTGGCCGCTTCTTCACTCCGCTCGATCTGGCAGAGAAAAAGAGGGTTGCGACGGTCGGCTCGGAGGTGGTGAGGAAGCTCGGAATCGATGGAGATCCGATCGGCAAGGCGATCCGGGTCGAGGGAAACGCATACACGATCGTCGGCGTCATGGAGAAAAAAGGGCAGATGTTCGGCCAGGACCAGGACGACCTCGTCCTGATTCCCTTCACCACGTCCGCGGCGATCTACGGGCAGGACGCCGTGAGGTCGATCATCATCGACTTTCAAGCCCTCTCGCCCGATTCCACTGATTTCGCCCGCGAGCAGATCACCGAGATCCTTCGCGTCCGCCACGGACTCAAAAAGGGCGAGAAGGACGACTTCCGGATCATCCTTCAGGAAGAGATCCTCGAGGCCGTATCGAAGACCCTGACGATGACCTCCCTCATCATGGCCGCCATCGTCGGCATCGCCCTCCTGGTCGGCGGCATCGGCATCATGAACATCATGCTCGTCTCGGTGACCGAGCGAACGAGGGAGATTGGAGTCCGCAAAGCGGTCGGCGCACGCCGGAAGGACGTGCTGCAGCAGTTCCTGATCGAGGCGATCACCCTCTCAGGCCTGGGAGGAGTCATCGGCATTGCGCTCGGGGTGGGCCTGGCGAATGGGATCCGGCAACTGCTGACGCGGTGGATCACCTTCCCGGCGGTTCACACGCCGCTGTGGGCCGTGGCGCTCTCGTTCGGATTCTGCGCCGCCCTCGGCATCATCTTCGGCATCTACCCGGCCGCGAAGGCCTCCAAACTCGATCCCATCGACGCCCTGAGGTATGAGTAGCGGGTGTCCTGTGGCCGCGGCTTTCCAGCCGCGGCGGGCGGGGGGTGCCACGGCTGGAAAGCCGTGGCCACGGTTTACTTCGCGCGCTCGATGTAGCGGTTGTCACTCGGGTCGATGACGAGCTCTTCGCCGACCTCGACGAAGGGGGGGACCTGGACGACGATCCCGTTCTCGAGCGTCGCCGGCTTGTAGGAGGCGTTTGCGGTGGCGCTCTTGACCATCGGCTGTGTGTCGGCGACCTTTGCCTTCAGCGTTTTCGGCATCTCGATCCCGATCGGCTTCGCCTCGTAGAACTGGACCTGCATCTTCAGACCGGCCTGCAGCCAGTTGCCGGCGGCGCCGAGCTCCTCTTCGGAGATCTCGATTTGCTCGAAGCTGGTCGTGTTCATGAAGTGATGGGCCTGACCGTCCGAGTAGAGGTACTCCATCTCGTGCGTCTCGATGAATGCCTGCTCGATGGAGTCGCCCGAGCGGAACCGGTGCTCGAACTGGTTGCCCGTCCGGAGATTTCTCAGCTTCGCCTGCACCATCGCGCGGAGGTTTCCCGGGGTGTGGTGGCGGAATTCCATGATTTTGCAAAGGTCTCCATTGAAG
>JBHEPS010000040.1:0-12162 GCA_046260175.1 Thermoanaerobaculia bacterium | reverse complement strand
TCCCCCGGAAGCGCAAGAGTTCTATCCCGCCTTCGCGGAATCGGCAGATTTTCCGGTGACAGGGTCCTTTACGCGAGTGCAAGTTGAGCCCATCACTAACCTCGGGAAGATGTGGGCGTTCGTCACCACTACAAACAACATCAGTCAGGAAATCACGATTGTGACGCCGCAGCCGTAGTCCCGTTCCTTGGGCCTTACGACCTGCCATGAAGCGGCCGCGATCCCGCCGGAACGGCCGCTTCATGCTACAAAACGCTACCACTACCCGACCTCGAGCTCGAGGGGGGGAAACGCCTGATGATCGGCTCGAGGAAGGCGGACAGCCTGGCGGCGGCGCTCGAGCGGGCGCTGGGCGAACCGGGGCGTTGAGGTCCCGTCCTGGGCGAAAACAGACGCCGGCGAAGCCCGTTTCGGCTCCCCGAAGAGCCTTCTCTGCGCGATTCGCGTTACAATTCTTTATTCGGTCGACTTTCCATGAATCGACGGTTTTCGAGGTGAACGGTGCACATCAATGATCTTCTGAAAATTGCGGCTGAACGGCGGGCTTCCGATCTTCACATCAAGGTCGGTTCCCACCCGGTCATCCGTGTTGACGGCGAGTTGATTCCCCTGGTCGAGCTCAAGCGGCTCATGCAGGAAGACACGATCGCGATGGCGTTCTCGATGATGTCTTCCCGCCAGAAGGAGAAGTTCAAGAACAACTACGAGATCGACTTCGCCTACTCGGTTCCCGGTCTCGGCCGGTTCCGGTGCAACATCTTTCAGCAGCGCGGAACCGTGGGTCTGGTCCTTCGCGTCATCCCGGTCAAGATCAATACGGTCAGGGAGCTGATGCTTCCGACGATTCTCGAGAAGATCTGCGACGAGCGCCGTGGCCTCATTCTCTGCACGGGGACGACGGGCTCGGGCAAGTCGACCACGCTCGCAGCGATGATCGACTACATCAACTCGCACCGGACCGAGCACATCATCACCGTCGAGGACCCGATCGAGTTTCTCCACCGTGACAAGAAGTCGATCGTGAACCAGCGCGAGGTCGAGGTCGATACGAAGAGCTTTTCGCAGGCGCTCCGCTCGGCCCTCCGTCAGGATCCCGACGTCATTCTCGTCGGCGAGATGCGTGACTACGAGACGATCGAGACGGCGCTCACAGCGGCCGAGACGGGCCACCTGGTCCTGTCGACTCTCCACACGATGGACGCGACCGAGACGATCAACCGCATCATCTCGGTCTTCCCGCCGCACCAGCAGAAGCAGATCCGCCTTCAGCTCGCCGCCGTGCTGAAGGCCGTCGTCTCCCTTCGCCTTCTTCCGCGCGCGGACGGCCTGGGCCGCGTTCCCGCGGCCGAGGTGCTGATCTCGACCAATTACATTCGGGACTGCATCGAGAACAAAGAGAAGACGAAGCTGATCAAGGACGCCATCAGCGCAGGTACGTCACAGTACGGGATGCAGACATTCGATCAGTCGATCTACACGCTCTACCGGAACGGGCTGATCACGCTCGACGAGGCTCTGCGCCGCGCGTCGAACCCGGACGAGTTCAAGCTCAAGATCCAGGGCATCCAGTCCACCTCGGACCTCGCCCGCGAAGAGATGGACGACAAACTCAAGGTCGCCTCGAGCGACGATCCCTTCGGCGAGGAATCACCGTTCGACTTCGGCAACCAGACGCCGTAGTGGCCGCGGCTTTCCAGCCGCGGCTTGCGCAAATGTGGCCGCGGCTTTCCAGCCGCGGCTCGTGCCACGAAGAGCGGTCGGGCAAGAAGGGCGGCTGCCGTGTTCTCCCCCGATCCCGCTGCGACGCCCCGATAGCCGGAGCTGGAAAGCTCCGGCCACCGGGGAAAGCCCCGGCCACTTGCACATGCCATACTCTCCCCGATGAGCCGTGAGATGTCCGATTCCGAGCGCTGCCATGCGGCAGCCGTCCGCCTGCTCGAGTACCGGTTCCGGGCGCGTGTCGAGCTGCGCCGGAAGCTCGAGGATCGCGATTTCGAGTCCCCGGTGATCGAGGAGACGCTCGCCCGGCTCGAGGAGGAGGGATGGCTCGACGACGTGCGGTTCGCGCGCGAGATCGCGCGCTCGAGGGCGCGCAAGGGAGTCGGCCCGAAGCGGATCGCCCTTGTGCTGCGCGGCTTCGGCGTCGATGACGAATCCGCCCGCGCCGGGATGGCGGAAGCCGCCGAGGAGGAGCCCCCCGAGGAGCGGCTTCGGGAGACCGTCCGGAAGAGGATGCGGATTCTCGCGCGACGCCACGGCGAGGAGTGGCTCCGGGAGCCGGAGGGGCGAAAGAAATTGCTGGCGTATCTGTTACAGCAGGGATACGAGTACGCGGCCGTGACCGCGGCGCTCGATTCGGAGCTCAGAAAGTGAAGCGATAGAGTGCAGGGGCGTTCCTCCTCTCTTCCCATCAACCATGCCGACCACATCTGAAATCAGAGAACAGTTCCTCGCTTACTTCGAGTCGAAGGGGCACCGCCGCGTCGACAGCTCCTCGCTGGTTCCGGGAAGCGACCCGACCCTGCTGTTCACCAACGCCGGGATGAACCAGTTCAAGGACTCTTTTCTCGGCCGCGAGAAGCGCGACTACACCCGCGCGACGACATCGCAGAAATGCGTCCGCGCCGGCGGAAAGCACAACGACCTCGAGAACGTGGGACGCACCGCGCGCCACCACACTTTCTTCGAAATGCTCGGGAACTTCTCGTTCGGCGATTACTTCAAGAAGGACGCAATCGAGTACGCCTGGGAGCTGATCACGAAGGTCTACGGTCTCGACCCGGAGCGCCTCTGGTTCACCGTCTTCGAGGGTGACGATCAGGTCGGCGCCGACGAGGAGGCCGAGCGCCTCTGGATCGAGGCGGGGGTCCCGAAGGAGCGCGTCCTCCGCTTCGGCCGGAAGGACAACTTCTGGCAGATGGGGGAGACCGGTCCATGCGGCCCCTGCTCCGAGATTCACTATTACCGTGGGCAGGATCTCTCGAACAATCTCCCATCGTTCGTCAACGGCGAGGGAGACGACACGATGGAGATCTGGAACCTGGTCTTCATGCAGTACGACCGTGATGCGAGCGGCGTGCTCACGCCGCTGCCCGCCCCTTCGGTCGATACGGGCGCAGGACTCGAGCGTCTGGCGACCGTGATGCAGAAGGTCGATTCCAACTACGACATCGACCTGTTCCGCGAGATCATCGCGAAAATCGAGGCGACGAGCGGCCACAAGTACGGCGGCTCGTTCGAGAGCGAGCTCGATACCGCCGTCCGCGTCCTCTGCGACCACGCGCGCGCCGCCACCTTCCTCATCGCGGACGGCGTCATCCCCTCGAACGAGGGCCGCGGCTACGTGCTCCGGCGGATCATCCGTCGCGCCATCCGCTTCGGGCGCAAGCTCCCCTCGCCGGTCCTGCTGAGTGGACTCGTCGATCCCGTGATCGCCGCCATGGGAACGGCGTATCCCAATCTCGATTCGCGCCGCGCGGCCGTCCTGCAGCTGCTCGAGTCGGAAGAAGAGCGCTTCTCGAAAACTCTCAGCGTCGGTATGGAGCGGATCGGGCAGGCCCTCGACGACGTGCGGCGCCGGGGGGAGCGAACGCTCGCGGGAGAAGACGTCTTCCGTCTCTACGACACCTACGGCATTCCGGTCGATCTCATCGCCGAGCTGGGCGAGGAGGAGGGAGTCACGATCGATCGCGAGGGTTACGAGGAGATGATGAAAGCGGCTCGCCAGAAGGCGAAGGCCTCCTCGAAGTTCCGCGCCACCGACGTCGCCGTCTTCGCGGCAGTCGCCGAGAAGGTCGGTGCCCCCGAGTTCGTCGGCTACGACCGATGGACCGCCGTCGAGGGGAAGATCCTCGCGATCGTCCGCGACGACAAGGAAGTTCCGGAGCTCGGCGAGGGAACCGAAGGGGAGGTCGTCCTCTCTCCGACCCCGTTCTACGCCGAGTCGGGCGGCCAGATCGCCGACCTCGGGAAACTCGAGTGGGACGGCGGTGACGCCGAAGTGCTCGACACGCAGAAGCCCACGGGGGATCTGACTGTCTCGCGCGTTCGCGTGAAGAAGGGGATGCTCCGCTGGGGAACGGCGGTGAAGGCTTCCGTGCCGCATGAGATGCGGCTCGACACGACCGCGAATCACACGGCGACTCATCTTCTGCACAAGGCCCTCAAGGACCTCCTGGGCGAGACCGTCCAGCAGGCCGGATCGCTCGTCGCGCCCGACCGGCTGCGATTCGACTACACCTGGAACCGCCCGCTGACCGAGGACGAGACGCGCACGATCGAGCGGGCGGTGAACGACCGCATCCGCGAGAACCTCGAAGTGACCAAGAAGGTCATGCCGATCGAGGAAGCCAGGCGCGGCGGGGCCGTCTCGATGTTCGGCGAAAAGTATGGCGAGCAGGTGCGCGTGGTGAGCGCGGGAGACTTTTCGAGCGAGTTCTGCGGCGGATGCCACGTGAACCGCACGGGCGACATCGGCCTTTTCAAGATCGTCTCGGATCGCTCGCTCGCTGCCGGCGTGCGGCGGATGGAAGCCTTCACGGGACGAGGCGCCCTCGCGTACCTGCAGAGCCTCGAAGGAACCGCGCGCGAAACGGCCTCGCATCTCAACACGGCGGTTGCGGAAGTCCCGGCGATCGTCCGCTCGCTCCAGGAACGTCAGAAGCAGCTCGAGAAGGAGCTCAAGCAGATGCGCGTGCAGCTCGCGAGCGCCGGTTCGGGCACTTCCGCGGCGGAAGAGCAGCCGATCGACGTCGACGGTGTCCGTCTGCTGACGCGCCAGGTTCGCGACGTGAGCGGTGGCGACCTTCGGAACCTCGCAGACACGCTCCGTCAGAAGGTGAAGAGCGGCGTGGTGCTGATCGGCAGCGAGGCCGACGGGAAGGCGACGCTCCTCGCGGCCGTCACCAGCGACGTGCAGGGGAGGGTTCCTGCGAATGGCCTCATTCAGCGCCTTGCGCCGATCGTCGGCGGCAAGGGGGGCGGGAAGCCTGACCTCGCACAGGCGGGAGGGAAGGATCCGGACCGGATCGCCGAAGCGCTCTCGAAAGCCGAAGCTGCGGTGAGGGAGATGCTGGGTCACTGATCCGCGGGCGTGGATCGAGCCCGCGGGAGTGCTTCGCAGGGCTCTGGCGGTACCGGGCCTGATATCCGCGGCCGCCGGTCGCGGCGGCCGTTTGTGGGATCGAGGGGCGCCCTCTATCATGAGCTCACTCCTCCATGGACCAGCGATCCTCGCAACGCGCCCGAGAGCTGCTCGGTTTTGCGAGCGAACTCTCGTCGGAAGATCAGCGCGCCTACCTCGACCGGGTCTGCGAGGGTGACGAAGCGCTTCGCTCCGAGCTGGAGGCTTTGCTCGCGGCGCGGGACGAGAAGGAACCGACGATCATCCGGGACTCTCCCGACGCATCCGCTCCGAGGACGATCGGCGTCTATCGAATCGAGGAGCGGATCGGCGCCGGCGGCATGGGCGAGGTCTGGTCGGCGACGGACACGCGGCTCCGCCGGCGCGTGGCGATCAAGTTTCTTCCGCCGCGCGTGACGGCCGATGCGGGCCGCGTCTCCCGGTTCGAGAACGAAGCCCGCACCGCTTCCGCTTTGAATCACCCGAACATCATGACGGTCCACGAGCTGGGTGAGACCGGTTCGATGCGCTACATCGTGACCGAGCTCGTGGAGGGTCGCACGCTGCGCGAGCGGATCAACCAGGGCCCGCTCCCTCTCGACGAAGCGCTCGAGATCGGTAGCCAGATCGCGACCGCCCTGGCCGCTTCGCACGAGGCTGGGGTAGTCCACCGCGACGTCAAGCCCGAGAACGTGATGATCCGGCCGGACGGGCTGGTCAAGGTGCTCGATTTCGGTCTCGCGAAGCTGCTCGAGCCGTCTCTGGATTCGGATGCGCAGCCGCTCACGAAGGAAGGCTCGGTCGTCGGCACGCCCGGCTATATGTCGCCTGAGCAGCTGCGCGGCGAGTCGGTGGACCCGCGAACCGACGTCTGGAGTCTGGGGGTGGTGATTTACGAGATGCTCACGGGAAGGAGGCCATTCCTCGGTGATCCGAGCGCGATGGTCGCGCGAATTCTTCGCGACGACCCGCCCGCGGTGCGATCGCCGATCGGAGACATCCCGTCGCGGCTCGAATCGCTGGTCGGAAGAGCGCTGCAGAAAGAGCGCGACAGGCGGCACGGGTCGGCGCGTGAGCTGCTCGACGAGTTGCACGCGGTAGAGCGCCAGATTCTCGCGCCCGCCCCTGGACCGCGCAGCAGAAGCCTCTCCAGGTCCGCAATCGCTGCCACGGTGGTGGTTGCTGCGCTCCTCCTCGGCCTCACCACCGTGCTGTTGCGGCGTAGCGGCGATGCCGCGGTGCGACCGGAGACGATTCGCTCGATCGCAGTCCTCCCCTTCGCCAACCTCTCCGGAGCCGCCGAGAACGAGCACCTTTCCGACGGGATGACCGACGAACTGATTCACGCTCTCGGGAAAGTCCCCGGTCTCAATGTCGTCTCGCGGACGTCGAGCTTTGCCCTGAAGGGACAGACCGGCGATGTGAGGGAGCTCGGCCGCAGGCTCGATGTCGGAGCGCTCGTGGACGGGAGCGTGAACAAGTCAGGTAACCGCCTGCGCGTGACCGCGCAGTTGGTGAGCGCCACGAACGGCTATCAGCTGTGGTCCGAGGTCTACGACCGGGAGCTGACCGACGTCTTCGCGATCCAGGAGGAGATCGCGACCGCCGTTGCCCGCGCGCTCGCCACGCGCATTGGGGAAGGGCCACTCGTGACCGCTTCGACGGGCGACATGGAGGCATACGAGCTCTATTTGAAAGGAAGACAGGCGTCGCAAAACTGGATGATCGCTGAATCGCTCCACAACGCGATCACCAATTATCGCGCGGCGCTCGCGCGCGACCCCTCGTTCGCACGCGCGTGGGCAGGGCTCGCGGATGCCTATTCAATGATGGATCACACTCTTGGCGTGACCACCCTCGCGCCCGCCGAAACTTACCGCCTGGCCAGGCAAGCCGCAGACCGCGCTCTGGAGCTGGAGCCTGCTTCCGCGGAAGCTCTTGCGGCCTTGGGTCACATCGAGGTCCACCAGGGGGAATTCGAGTCAGCGGAAAGAAACCTTCGACGAGCGACCGAGCTCAACCCCAGCTCGGGGACGGCCCGGCTCTGGTTCGCCATCCTCTTTCGGACGCTTGGACGGAATGAAGAGTCCGTCGAACAGTTTCGCCGCGCGCGAGAGGCCGACCCACTCTCTCACCATGTGCACACAGTCGGCTCGACGAGCCTGTGGACGGTCGGAGAGTACGGGCTGGCGGCCGAGTTCGCGAGGGGAGCGATCAGTATCTCACCTGATGTTTCGATCAACTACTACTCACTCGCTCGCGGACTCGCTTTCGCCGGACGCACTGCCGAAGCTGAAAGGGCCCTCGAGGACGCGATCTCGCTGGCGAGGCCCACGGCGCCTGGCGCGGAGCGCGCGTTGGTCCTCGCCGTCATGGGAAGGCGTGACGAGGCAGTCGAGATTCTGCGCGTCATCGATCAAAAACCGGTCGAGATGCTCGAGCCGCTCGAATCCCCGATCCGGACGTTCCGGGCGTGGGCCGCCGTCGGCGACTTAGACAAAGCCGCCGAGTGGCTCACCAGATCCATCGAAGCAAATCCCTACTACGCGCGCGTGAACATCGGGCTCCCGCCCCATCCGGTGTTTCAGACGTTCCTCGCCGACTCTCGGTACCACGAGGCGCGACGCCGCCTCGGGCTCCCGGCAATTCGATGACCCGGTTCCAAGGATCGCCGCTTTCACCCCACCGCCGCGGCAACGATCTGCCAGACTCCGATGGCGGCGAGCAGCAGCGCCGACACGACGATCAGCTTCTGGCGTCGGTGAGGTGAAAGCAGCGAGCTCCCGGCGCCGACGATCGCGATGAACGCCGCCAGTCCGGCGACCAGCACGGCGTAAAACGAGCCGACGAGAGCGATTCCGGCGGCCGGGGAGTGGCGCCACATGCGAAGCGCGGCCGGCCCGAGAATGAGGAACCATCCGAGCCAGGGATTGGGGTTGAGCAGGTTGACGACAGCCGCTTCGAGAAGTGTCCGAGGCGCGCCCGATGCCGAGGCTTCGACGGCGACCGGGCGGCGCGAGGCGTTCCACGCCCTCCACGCGAACCAGAGAAGCAGGACTCCGCCGGCGCCGCGCAGACCGCGCGCCGCCATTCCGGTGAGCGCGGCCGATGCGAGGATGGCCAGCGTCGCGATCGGAGCGTCGCTCACGAGCGGCGCGAACGAGGCTGGGAGAGTTCGACGCCAGCCGTACTGAGAGACGCGTGTCAGCAGGAACGCCTGCATCGGACCCGGCTGCACGGCCGCCGCGAATCCGTAGCTCACACCGAAAAGGAGCGCTTCCAGCACGCGCGCATTGTGCGCGATCTCGGGCGCCGCGTCATCTGCAGACTGATGCGATCGGACCGATGGCTGGCGAAGCGCCTCAGGGGATCTGGCGTGAGTACATCGATGCGTCGGGATGATCGAGGTGATCGGCAGCGCGCTGAAAGCCGAGTTTCTCGAGCAAGCGGATCGATCCGTGGTTCGCGGGTGTCACCATCGCGAGCAGCGTCCCCGGGTGCGGCGCGGCGGCGATGACCGCTCGCGCCGCTTCGAGTGCATAACCGTTCTTCCAGAAACGGGTGAGGTAGGCGTACCCCAGGTCGGGATGATCGAGGTCATCCCTCTTGAGAAGACCGCACATCCCGATCGCCTCGCCCGTCTCCGCCAACTCCACCGCGTAGAGACCGTGGCCGTGACGCGCCCAGCTCGCGACCGGCCCCTCGTGGAGATAGCGAAGCGCGTCCTCCGGAGTCCGCACCCCTTTGTCCCCGATGTTCTCGAGAAACGAAGGCTGGTTCAGTAGCTCCACGATGAACGGCGCGTCATCGTCCGTGAGGGGCCTGAGGATCAGCCGCTCGGTCTCCAGAAGAAGGAGCATCGAGCTCAGATCATAAGCCCGTCGCCGGGATCGGACCGGCTTCTTTTTGGCACCGGTCTGGATCTACTGCTGCCCCAGCCACTCCGCGATCTGCGTCGCCTGCTCCGGCGTTCCCTTCCATTCGCCCGGGTGATCGTCGCCCTGGATGAATGCAGCCAGGTCTTCGCCTGCCCGCCGTCCGCTCACGCCCGCGAGATCTCCGCCCGTGTCGGTGGTCCCGGTGACTGCCGCGGTTGACACGGCATGACACATCTGGCAGCGGAGCGACGTGAATGCCTCCTGGCCAGGATGACTGGCGAGACTCGCGTCCGTCGTGGTCGTGTCCGTGGTCATCATCGCCGTGTCGCTCCACGTCGTCGTGGCCGTATCGGTAGTTCCCGTCGTATCGACGGTCGTCGTTTCCTTTGCGCACGCGCCGAGCCCGAGGGCCAGAACGAAGATCAAGGCCGGAGTGAGAAACGGATGTCTGCTCGATTTCATGATCGCAAGTCTCCTTGGGAGAGGATTCCGGAAGCGTTCCGGTCGATTCTGCTCCAAGCAGAAACCATTCCCTCGCTCTTGCGGATCGCCTGGGGGTCACATCTTCGAAGTTCGTTCGGCAGCCGGAAGTTTCCGTTTCCTGGCGCTTCGATGTGACGACCGGCTAGGAGTGGAAACATTTCGCCTGCCATTCGAATCTCGAAGATGTGACCCCAGCCTGCGAATCTCGGAGATGTGACCCCAGCCCGTGAAGATGTGACCCCCCAGCCTTCATGGGGAGGTCGCCGCGAGCGTCACCTGCTGACGAGTCCCAGCGGCACACCGTTCGCGCAGTCGATCCGCAGCAGATCGCGTTTTCCGGCGCCGTACCTTCCAGGGGGCACCTCGAAAAGGCGTGATCGTACCACTGGCTCCTCACGACCGGCTTTCGGCGATCCGTTTCAGACCCTGCTGCTTCGTGCGGACGAACCACTCCATGTGCCGCCGGAGAAACAGCCGATCGGCCAGTGTGCCGAGCAAGCCGAGCGGCGCCTGCCAGGTCAGGGTGTCCCGCATCAGAGTTCCGTGATCGACGGGATGAAATTCGTGGATGTGCCGGAGCCAGGCGAACGTTCCCTCGACCATCTCGTCGACGAAGCGATGCGGAGGCTCGACCTCGGTGATGCGCGCGACGAATCGCTGACGAAGCCCGAAGTGACGCCCCTCGAAGGCGACGAGATCGCCTAGCTCCAGAAGGCCCGAGGTGCGTCCCGGGGGCACGATGCGCTCGCCCGAAAAGGCCGCACTCTCTTCATGTACGTCGACGTCGCGGGCGAGGTCGAAGCAGAGCCCTGGCGGCGCCGCGATCAGCGTGTCAATTGTGATGGTCGTCATGGAGCCTCGATCGTATCTCGGGGCGGCCGTATACCAATCCGGGCGAGGGCCGTATCTAGTGGCGAAAGGATGAGCCCATGACTTCTCGCCTGACCGCCCTGAGCACGATTCTGCTTTTTCTCTTCACCGTGGCTGCCGTCGGCCAAACCACTGAGCCCATTGAGGATCTGGAAAGCGTCGCAGTGTCCGTTTCGCCTGTGCAGGTCACGACGGCCGGCTCCCCGTCCGAGACGGCTTCCGAGTCGCAGGTCCTGGAGGACTTCCAGCGTCTGCTCCGGGCCCATCCCCGGGAGCTGAGCACGATCATCCGGCTCGATCCTTCGCTGCTGGCGAACGCCCAGTTCCTGGCCAGGTATCCGGAACTGGAGGCGCTGGTGGCCCAGTATCCCCAGCTTGGCCGGAACCCCCGGCTCTACGTCGATCGCGCCTCGCTCTATGGGGGGTTCGACACTCGCCGCCAGCCGTCGGCTGCCGAAACGATCGCCGAGATGGCCTCGATCACGGTGACGGTGCTGATCATCGCGATGGCCGTGATCTGGCTCATCCGAACCATCATCGAGCAGCGCCGCTGGAGCCGCCTTGCGAAGGTGCAGAGCGAAGCACACGGCAAGCTTCTCGACCGTCTGACCCAGAACGAGGACCTGCTGCGCTATATCGAATCTCCTGCCGGCTCTCGCTTTCTCGAGTCGGCGCCGATCCAGGTCAGCACCGGGAGCAGCCTGCCCAGGTTCGCACCGGCGTCGTCGATGCTCTGGTCGCTGCAGGTCGGAATCATCGTGGCCGCCGGATCGCTCGGAATCCTGCTCGTCTCCGGTTTCCTGGCCGAGGGAGCGAGAGAAATGCTCGCGATGGGAGTGATCGGGCTTTGCATCGGCCTCGGCTTCGCGGCCTCGGGGATCGTGGCGTCAATCGTCTCGAAACGGCTCGGCCTCGAGCAGAACCCGCCCGCCGCTCGCGCGGCAGGGGAGTGATCCCGTACCATGGTCAGCACGATGGCGATGTCGATCTTCATGGGTGAGGCCGCCCGCCGGGAAGCAGCCGGCGAGCGGGTCATCCTCCCGATGGACGAAGACGCATTCCGCGCATTCTACGAGCGGACCGCGAGGCCTCTATGGGCGTATCTCTCGCGCATGACGCGAGACGAAGCGCTCACCGACGATCTGCTTCAGGAATCGTATTACCGCATGGTCCGGGCGGGCGCGTCGTATGAAAGCGACGCGCATCGCCGCAATGCTCTGTTTCATATCGCGACCAACCTGGTCCGCGACCATGGCCGGCGCTGGGGCGGGGTGTTCCACGTCGAGCTCGAAGACGACGCGCCGATCCTCCGGAAGGAAGGCGACGGGATCGAGAAGAGGATGGACCTGGGGCGGGCGCTCGACTCGCTCGAACCGCGGCAGCGCGAGATGATCTGGCTCGCCTACGCCCAGGGCGCCTCGCACGCCGAGATCGCCGAGATCTGCGGCGTCCGTGAGACGAGCGTCCGCGTCATTCTCCTCAGGGCACGGCGCAAGATGGCCGAGTTCCTCGGCAGGGGAGCGGCGTCGTGAGCGCGGTCTGCGGGTTCGAGGGTGCCGTCCTTCGCGCGGTGCGGCTCGGAATCGTGGAGGAGGACGTTCGGGAGCACACAGCGGAATGCCGCGAGTGCGGCGAGCTGCTCGAGCTGGCGGGGCTCCTCGACGCGGACCGTCGCGAGGCGATGGCGGAAGCGAGCCTGCCGCCGGCTGGCGCGCTCTGGTTTCAGATGAAGCTGCGCGCCGCGCGGGAGGGAAGGATGCAGTCACTGCGGACGGCGCGGCTCATCCAGGGAGCCTCACTGCTGTCGGC
>JBHEPS010000004.1:41024-59742 GCA_046260175.1 Thermoanaerobaculia bacterium | reverse complement strand
CCCTAGCCCCTAGCCCCCAGCCCCTCGTATGACCCCCGTCATGGCCCCAGCGCTCGGCATCCCTGATGATTGGAACCGGTGATGCCGATGACGATCTGGCCCGAGTCCGCTGACGCCCGTTTCCGACGCCTCATGAGCTCGATCTTCCCGCCCGGGGTTTCGCTCAGGAAGATCGCTCTTCCCGTGGAGCACGGAGGGTGGGGAATTCTGTTCGAGCCGATCGTTCTCGGACTGATCGCGTTCCCGTCGCTGGGGGGGCTCCTGATCTCCCTCGCGGCGGTCGGAGCGTTTTTCGCCCGGCAGCCGCTGAAGCTGGCGATGGTGGACTGGCGGCGCGGCCGGATCTACCCGCGCACGCGCGCCTCCGCGGCCCTGGCGATCGCGTTCGGATTTCTCGCTGCCCTGCTGTTGACCGGAGCGATCGCGTCGGGAGGCAGCCGGATCCTGCTGCCGCTTCTCGTCGCAGCGCCCCTGGCGTTGGTCCAGGTGTGGTTCGATGCGAAGAACGACAGCCGCCAGCTGCTGCCTGAGTTGTCGGGAGCGGCGGCGATGAGCGGAGTCGCGGGGATGATCACTCTCGCGGCAGGGGAAGGATGGCTTCTCGCGGCCGTGGTCTGGGGTGTGATGGTCGGCCGCGCCCTTCCGACCATTCTCTACGTCCGTTCGCGAGTGATGATCGAGCGGGGCGCCGCGGCGTCTCGCGCGATTCCGGTCTTCGCGCACGTCGCAGCTGCGCTTCTCGGTGTCGTGCTTTTCACGAGCGGGCTCGTTCCGATGGTCGTCCCGATCGCACTTGCGGTGCTGCTCGGGCGGTGTGCGGTCGGGCTTTCACCTCTCCGCCGGCGCGCGAGCGCCAAACAGGTCGGTTTCACCGAGATCGCCTGGGGCGCGGTCGTGGTGATCGCGATCGGGCTGGCGTTCTGACCTACTCGTAGCGGACGGCGTCCGCCGGCGCAATCCTGGCGGCGCGCGCCGAAGGGATGAGCGTCGCGAGGAACGACACGACGACGGCGAAAAGCGCGATCAGGCCGACATCGCTCCACCGGGTCACGAACGGGATCGAGTTGACGAAATAGACTTCAGCGATCTCGGGGCCGAACGAGATCAGCTCGTAGCGCGTGATGATCCAGTTGGTGACGACCCCGATGAGGATGCCCATCGCCGTCCCGACGATTCCGACCAGCGTCCCGTAGTAAACGAAGATCTTTCTCACAAGCGACCGGTCCCCTCCCATCGAAAGCAGGATTCCGATCTCTTTCCTCTTCTCATGCACCGTCATGATGAGCGTCGAGACGATGTTGAATGTGGACACGAAGACGATCAGGCCGATGACGATGAAAAGCACGAGCTGCTGAACTTTGAGCAGGGAGAAGAGCTGCCTGTTCATCTCGCGCCAGTCGGCGACGGCGTACCTCGTTCCCACCATTTCCCGGATTGAGGAGATGACCTTGTCCATTCGCGAAGGGCTGGTCAGTTTCACCTCGATCAGGTTCGAGCGGCCTTCGGTTGCGAGGAGCTCCTGCGCGCTGGTGGCGGGCATGAAGATCCAGCGCGAGTCGAACTCGAAGAATCCCGTTTCGTAGATGCCGGTCACGCTGTAGGTCTCGGAGCGGGGAAGGAATGACCCCGCCTCTTCGGTCGGAACCGTAATCGTCACGGCCGATCCCGGCTCGACCGCGAGCTTCTGCGCGAGCCACTTACCGATCGTCACGCCGGGAAGCCCGTCAGGACCGAGAAAGCGGCTGGGGCCGCCGATCCGCGCCAGCATCTCCGACTCGGTCACGCGTGCGGGGTCGATCCCCTTCAGCATCACCTGTTCCCCCGTCGCGTGATCCTCCGAGGTGATCAGGGCCTGCTGAAAAACGACCGGGGAAGCGTTCTGGACGCCTTCGACTCCGCCGATGCTCGCCGCCAGCGCGGGGGTGTCTTCGATGGTCCCGTCGATCGCGTAGACGAAGATCTCCGCGTTCCCCGCGAGGAGCTTCTCCTGCAGATCTTCGCGATAGCCGGTCATCAGAGCCATCGAGATGACGAGGGCCATGACGCCGATGACGAGGCCGAGAACCGAGACCAGACCCACGGCGGAGACCAGCCTGTCGGTCGGCCGCCTCAGGTAACGCCAAGCGATCTCGAGGGGGAGGTTCACGACCGCTGCTGCCGTTCGTCGATCATCTGGAGAAAATCGGAAAAGACGTGAAAGGAGTCATGGGGGCCGGGAGCTGCTTCCGGGTGGTACTGCACCGCGATGATGGGATCTTTCTTCGAGCGGAACCCCTCGATGGTCCCATCGTTGAGATTCACGTGAGTGAACTCGATCTCGGAGTCAGCCAGCGTGTCGCCGTCCACCGAAAAACCGTGGTTCTGCGCGGTGATCTCCACGCGGCCCGAATCGAGCTGCTTCACGGGATGATTTCCGCCGTGGTGACCGAACTTGAGCTTGTAGGTTTTCCCGCCGAGAGCCAGCCCGAGAAGTTGATGCCCGAGACAGATCCCGAGGAGGGGGACGCGCCCGATCATCTCGCGGATGTTCTGCTGTGCGTAGGTGACGGGCTCGGGATCTCCGGGGCCGTTGGAAAGGAGCACGCCTCCGAAACCGCGGGAGAGAATCTCGCTCGCGGGCGTCTTCGCCGGAAAGACCGTGATCTCGCATCCCTCGAGCTGGAGCCGCTTGAGGATGTCGCGTTTCACGCCGAAGTCATAGACGGCGATTTTCCTCCGCCGCTGCCCTTCAGGAGCGAGCTCGTACGGTTCGGATACGCTCACCCTCTGCACCAGATCGAGCCCCGCCATCGAGGGGGCTGCGCGCAGCTCGGAGAGCACCTGATCGACCGTTCGATCGTCATTGACGATCATCCCCATCATCGAGCCGTGCATCCGAAGTTTCCGCGTCACCGCCCGGGTGTCGATCCCGTGGATCGCCGGGACTCCATGGAGGACGAAGTACTCCTCGAGCCCGACCGCAGCGTCGGGGTGAGCGGCGGCCGCCGTGAGCTCCCGCACTGCGAAGCCGGATACCTGCGGAGATGCGCTCTGTTCCGCGAGGGTCTCGATGCCGTAGTTACCCTGATGGGGATACGTCATCACGACGATCTGGAAGCGATAGGAGGGATCGGTGGCGATCTCCTGGTAGCCGGTCATGGAGGTGTTGAACACGACCTCGCCGAGAGCGGCCTCCCGCGAGCCGAAAGGCTCGCCTTCGAACACGGATCCATCTTCGAGAATGAGGCGGGTAGACATTGCGGGGGATTATAGCGGCTGGATCGCGCGGTGAAAGAAAGGGGCTAGGGGCTAGGGGTCAGGGGTCAGGGAAAAGCCAGAAGCCAGAAGAAAAAGCAGGACACGCAGAACGGCGGCAGCAGCAGGGCGCAATCGTTCACTTGCCTTTGACCTTTCTTCTGGCTTCTGGCTTCTGGCTTGGTTCTCCCTCGCCCCTCGCCCCTCGCCCCTCAGGGATCCTCGCGCGGTCCCTCCGGCTCGCTGGAACCTTCAGGATGCCGATGGTGCAGGTGAAGGTGGAGCGGCGAGTGGTCGTGCACCCATGCCCCGACGTCGAGATTAACGAGCTCCACCTCGGGACGACCGAAACCGGCGCGTCGGAGCCACGCGACCATTTTTGGGGCGCGTCGCTCCAAACGCGCGAGCCCTTTTTCCGCTCGCGGGTGGTTCGGAAAAAACATCAGCAAGGCGAGCAGGAAGAAGATCCACCCCTGCAACACGGGGAGAAGGGCGCCGATCACTCCGAGAGCCAGAAAGATCACTCCGGCGGTCAGCCGCAGCGTGGTTCCCATGTGTTTCTTCATCGGCTGAATAGTTCGCCTGTCCGTCAGAAAGCCTGATCTCGATGGGTGCCGAACGTCCGGCGCAGGGTGTTGACGATCTCGCCAATGGTCGCTTCGCCGCGGATGGCCTCCAGGATCGGAGGTAGCAAATTGCGGTCCTCTTTTGCAGCCGCGTCGAGATCCGTGAGGGCTTCGGCATGGCGGTTCCGCCGGTCGGAATCGGAGTCGCGGCGTGCGCGGAAAGCCTCGAGCCGCTCGACCTGCTCGCGCTCGATGGCCTCCTCGATCACCATGGTGGGGAGGGGAACGCCTTTGGCGTCGACGTAGCGATTGACGCCGACGACGATGGCCTCCTCCTCCTCGAGATCTCGCTGAGCCCGGTACGCAGACTCCGCGATCTCGTTCTGGATCCACCCTTGTTCAGTCGCCGCGAGCGCGCCACCGAACGAGTCGATTCGCTCGAGCAGCTCCAGCGCCTTCTTCTCGATGTCGAGCGTGAGTGATTCGACGGCATAGGACCCGGCGAGCGGATCGGCCGAATCGGCAACTCCCGTTTCGAACGCGAGGATCTGCTGGGTGCGGAGGGCGATTCTGGCCGAGTCTTCGGTCGGCAGCGCGAGCGCTTCGTCGCGTGAGTTCGTGTGGAGCGACTGGCACCCTCCCAGCACCGCGGCCATCGCCTGATAGGCGACTCGGACCACGTTGTTCTCGGGCTGCTGGGCGGTGAGGGTCGAGCCCGCGGTCTGTGCGTGGAATCTCAGCGCCAGCGAGCGGGGGTCCTTCGCCCCGAATCGCTCGCTCATCAAACGGGACCACATTTTCCGTGCCGCCCGGAACTTGGCGATCTCCTCGAGAAAGTTGTTGTGTGAGTTGAAGAAGAAGGAAAGCCGGGGAGCGAAACGATCGACTTCCAGTCCGCGATCGACGGCCTGCCGGACGTACTCGAGACCGTTGGCGATCGTGAAGGCTACTTCCTGCACGGCGCTCGAGCCGGCTTCGCGGATGTGGTAGCCGGAGATGGAGATCGTGTTCCAGCGAGGCACTTCCTGCGAGCAGAACTCGAAGACGTCGGTGACGAGCCGCAGCGAAGGTTGGGGGGGGAAGATGTAGGTTCCCCGGGCGGCGTACTCCTTGAGGATGTCGTTCTGGACCGTCCCGCTGAGCGAGTCCCAGGCAATCCCCCTCTTTTCGGCCACGACGAGCACGAGGCCTAGAAGGATCGCCGCTGGAGCGTTGATCGTCATCGAGATGGAGACCTTCTCGAGCGGGATCCCGTCGAGGAGGATCTCCATGTCTTCGATGGAGTCGATCGCTACGCCGACCTTGCCGACTTCCCCGCGGGCGAGGACGTCGTCCGAGTCCATCCCGATCTGGGTCGGGAGATCGAACGCGACCGACAGGCCGGTCTGCCCTTTCTCGAGGAGGTAGCGATAGCGGCGGTTCGATTCGGCTGCCGTGGAAAACCCGGCGTACTGGCGCATGGTCCAGAGCCTGCCGCGATACATGTCCGGCTGCGGTCCGCGGGTATAGGGAAACTTTCCCGGCTCGCCGAGATCGATCGAGGGGTCGAATCCTCGCTTTCCGGGGTCTTCGGGCTCGAAGACGACCGGAATCTCGATTCCGGAGGTGGTGACGCGCGCGGGCTTGTCGATATCGGTAGAGGTGGGTCGTTTCATGATGGTCAGCTCCACGGCCGGATGCGACAGCGCGGCCGAGGGGCGATTATATGCTCGCCCACTTCCACGCATTTGCTTCAAACGTGTGGCGACTTCTGCTAACTTCACGGCGGCCGGTCAGACGGTTGACCGCAGAATCGCATGAGCGTCACCGGACATCTCCGCACCATGGCACCCGGCCACCTGTTCCAGTGGCTGAGTTTCAGTCAGAAAACCGGGAAGCTGGTCGTCCGTAACGCGACCGTCGAGAAGACCGTCTTCGTTCACGAAGGAAAGATCACGACCTCGGCATCCACCGACCCCCGCGAGTACCTCGGGCAGTTCCTGATGAGCCACGGCTACATCACGGAGGCCGAGCTGAAGAAGGCGATGGAGGTCCAGGAGCAGTCGAAGATCCTGCTTGGAAAGATCCTCGTGATCATCGAGGCCATCACCGAGGACGACCTCAAGCGGCTGATGCGGAAGAAGGTCGAGGAGGAGATCTACGACATCTTCCTCTGGCCGGACGGGGATTTCGAGTTCATCGACGCCGAAAAACCAAAGATGGACCTGGTCCCGATGAACGTCGACCTGACCGCAATCGTGATGGAAGGATCGCGCCGGGTCGATGAATGGGACAGGATCCGCAAGGTCGTCACGAGCCAGGAACTGGTTCCGGTGCCCGCCGGGAAGATTTCGACCGACAAGCTGAACGAGGCGCAGAAAAGAATCGTCGACGTGATCGACGGGCAGCGCACGATCGCGGACATCATCCTCGAAAGCCGCTCCTCCGGCTTCGTGGTCTCCCGCACGGTCTTCGAGTTGGTGAAGGGAAAGAAGATGACCCTCGAGGAGCGTCTGAGGCCGGAGCCCGCGGAAGCCGGGCCGGAGATCGTTTTCGAGCCTGTGGAGGCTCAGGCGGAAGTGGCCGAAGAGGCCATGGTATCGGGCGACGCCGAGGTCGACTCGCTGCTCCATCGCGCCCAGGCCGGGCTGCGTGGCGGCGAGTACGAGAAGGCGCTCCGACTCCTCAAGGCCGCGCAGAATCTCGACCCCGACAACGCAAAGGTGCGCGCTTCACTCAAGGGAGCGGAAGCGCTCATCGTCGGAGAGCTCAAGAAGCAGGGGATCTCCGATCACAAGGTGCCGAAGCTGAAGAAGGATCTCGAGGAAATCAGCTCGATGAACTTCTCCCCCAACGAGGGATTCATCCTCTCGCGGATCAACGGGCAATGGGATCTGAGCTCGATCGCGAAAATCAGCCCCATGCGCGAGATCGACGCCCTGCTGATCTTCCACAAGCTCCTCGACAACGACATCATCGAGCTGGCCTGAGGCGCCCTCACTCCAGCCCGACGCGGTGGCGCAGCTCGAGCTCGAGGGCGTTCATCTCCCCTGAGTCGTTCTCATGATCCCAGCCGAAGGCGTGGAGCACGCCGTGGAGGATCAGATAGCGGACCTCGGTCGCCAGCGAGTGCTGCTCCTCCCGGGCCTGAGCCTTCGCGCGCTCGATCGAGATCACGATCTCTCCGAGGGGACGAGACCCGTCCGGTTCCTCCTCTCCCTCGAACGTGAGCACGTCCGTGGTCCTGCGCTTTCCGCGGTAAGCGGCGTTGAGCCGCGCCATCTCACGGTCGTCGACGAAAGCGATCGAGAGGGTACTCGGCTCGAAGCGCGCCGCCCGCGCCCGGCGGGCCTCCTTCACGCAGGAGCGCGCGAAGGAGGCGATCGCGATTCGCGGAAAGCGTGGAATGGCTGCGCCGGTGATGTCGACTTCCATCGCGCCGCTCAGGTCTCGCGCTGTTCGAGCAGCTCCTGCTTTTTCAGCTCGAGCTCCCGTTCCCGGCTTTCGTATGCCCTGACGATACGACCGACCAGTGGATGGCGCACGACGTCTTTTTCGGTGAAGGAGAAGAACGCAACTCCTTCCACCGCGTGAAGGATGTTCTGTGCTTCCTTCAGGCCGGACTTCTTTCCCTCGGGAAGATCGACCTGGGTGACGTCCCCCGTAATCACGGCCTTGGATCCGAATCCCAGTCGGGTGAGAAACATCTTCATCTGCTCCGGAGTCGTGTTTTGCGCCTCGTCGAGGATGATGAAGGAGTCGGCCAGCGTGCGGCCCCGCATGAAAGCGAGCGGCGCGATCTCGATCACGCTTCGCTCCATCAGTTTTGCCACCTTTTCGAATCCGATCAGATCGTAGAGAGAATCGTAGAGGGGACGGAGATAGGGGTTGATCTTCTCGATCAGGTCACCCGGCAGAAATCCCAGCTTCTCTCCCGCCTCGACGGCCGGACGGCAGAGGATGATTCTCTTGATTTGCTTCTCGGCCAGAGCCGCCGCCGCCACGGCGACCGCGAGAAACGTCTTGCCGGTTCCGGCGGGGCCGATCGCAAACGTCATGTCGTGATCCTGGATCGCCTGCAGATACTCCTTCTGCCGCACGTTCCGAGGCGTCACGATCTTGCGCAGCGAGGACTGAAGCGTCTCGTCGGTGAAGAAGTCGACAAGGTTCGCTTCCGGCGTTTCCTTGATCACCTTCACCATCGTCTGAAGGTCGGACCGCTTGAAGGGGAAGCCCCGCTCGATCAGCTCCTGCAGTTCCTGAATGACCGTCTCGGCGGACTTGATCGCCTCCGGCTCTCCCTGAACGAAGATCTCCGAGCCGCGAGCGCTGATGCGGACGCCGAAAGCCTCTTCGATGATCCGCAGATTTTCATCGTGGACTCCGAACAGAGTCGTGACGTCCTGGTCGCGTACGGTCAGTGGCATGGTTCGTCCATTTCTCCGGCCTCGTCCGTTCCGGACGCCGGTTCACTCCGCTGAACGCCCGCAGTAAACGGGCCATTTCCGGGTTTCTTCTTCTCGAAGTACGAGATCGAAACGTTCCCGTAGCGAGAGCTCTTGCGAAAAACGAGCGAGGTCAGTTCTTCGGGGGCGAACGGAGGGGGGCCCGAGCGATGTTCGACCGCGACGACCGCTTCCGGCGAGAGCGGCAGCTCACGGTCGATCGCTCCCAGGAGAGCGGCGTAGCTCGGGTAGTCGTAGGGAGGATCGGCGTAGACGAGGTCGAACGGCAGCTCGTCTCGCAGCCGCTCCACCGCGAGAGCGGCATCCGCCGCGATGGTCCTGATCGGCAGCTCCCAGGTTCGGGCGAGCTCGGCAAGAGCTCGCACGGCTCGCGACGAGCTGTCGACGGCCACGATGGAAGCGGCCCCCCTCGAGGCTGCTTCCAGAGAAAACACGCCGGTTCCTGAAAAGAGATCGAGAAATCGCGCGCCCTCGATTCTCGGCGCGATCACATTGAAGTAGGCCTCGCGCGCTCGCGACGAGGTCGGGCGCAACTCCCCGCGAGGAAGGAGCACTTTTCGTCCTCGGAGCGTCCCTCCGCTGATTCGGACCGAGCTCATCTGGGCGGCGATGGGCCCGCGGCTATGAAATAGAGGTGAAGATCCTTCTTCGCCACGAAACGACGCACCGGCTCGGTCAGGCTCTGCAGCTCGAGCAGATCCCCCTGCTGGAGAATGCCGATCACCCGGTAGCTCTTTTGATCGTCCCCGAGCAGAACATCGCCCACTGACGCCTCGTATCCCGCCACGGGATTCGTGACTTCGCGATCTTCGGAGAGAGCGCGCACGATGTCCTGGAGCACCAGGCGAAGCCGCTCGATCTGTTCGGGGATGACCGCGGTCGAAGCCCACTTCCGTTCCACGGTGGTCTCGCCCGTCGCAATCCGCAGGACGGTCTGGTCGCGCGTCGGATCGCCTTCGCTCCACGGTCGGAATCGCTCCAGCTCGTGGGTGGTGAAGAACTCGCGATACGCATCCAATGCCTGGGCCGGAATCTTCACCTTCTTCGACATGCGCCATCCCTCACCTTCCACCTCCACGGCGAGGACGGCGTTCTCGAAGACGGTCAGGCGCTGGTAGATCTCCTCCAGCCGGGCGGTGAAGTTGATGAGGACCTTCGGAAGACGCCCATCGACGAGCAGGTCGTCTCCAACGGGGGTTGCTCCTGCGAGCTCAACGACGTGGTAGTTGACCATCTCCCTGTCCGAGAGCTCGGGGATCGGGATGCTGATGGTCGTCTGTGGCGAAGGTTCGGCAGCCGAAGCCGCGAGGGCGAAGAGAGTTCCCAGAGCGAGCAGGGCTGCCGTTTTGCGAAGAAGTCCGTTCATGAGGCCTCGCCACGAAGATACTCCAACGCCCGGGACCTGGCAAAAGAAAGCGCCTCGTCACGTGTGATCTTTCCCGAGGCGATCGCCTCGCGCGTGTCGCGGAAAGCGCGGCCGAGATGGGGACCGGGCGGGAGGCCAAGCTCGTGGCCGCGGAAGGGAAGCTCGATCCGGCGAGCGGTCCGCTCGCGGCTCGCAGCCTCGCGAAGAGCAGGATCGCGCTCGAGCAGTGCCAGCAGCTCTTCGGGAGCGGCGGCGAGATCGCGCGCACCGATCGCGCCCGATTCGATGCCGGCGGCGAAGCGTTCCCGGTCGATCAGGACTCTCAGAGCGTCGACGCGCCGCCGGCTCAGGGCGGAGCCCCTCAGGTCGGGGTTCTTCGAAACGAGGGCAGCCAGCAGCAGGAGCTCCGCATCGAGCTCAGGCTCCTTTGCGATGATCGCTGCCGCTTCCCTCAACCGCTCCTTCAGGGCCGCTCCCCGGTGGACGGCTCCAAGCAGCGAATCGAGTGTTCCGCGGCTCGCGAGCTCGAAGAGGGCACCCGCCGGATCGGCCTCCTCCATCGCGAGTCGCAGCTCGCGCCACCTGCGCTCGCGGGAAACGCGGTCCATCGCCTCCGCAGCCAGCGCTTCCTGCATCAGCGCAGCCGTCGACTCTTCGAGCTCGAAACCGAGCCGCGCGGCAAGGCGAGCAGCCCGGAACATCCGCGTCGGGTCGTCGCGGAAGCTGCCCGCGTGGAGCACCCGAAGCAGTCCGCGCTCGAGGTCCGCAACACCTTCGAACGGATCCTCGATCGAGCCCGAGACCAGGTCGAGCGCGAGCGCGTTCACGGTGAAGTCGCGTCGCCGGAGGTCTTCGACGAGTCCAGCGGGCCTCACCCGCGGGAGCCCTCCCGGCATCGGATAATCCTCGGCGCGCGTGGTGGCGACGTCGATCGTTTCCTTCGACGGAAGCTCGATTCGGAGCGTCATGAACTCATCGAACTGACGGAGCCGGCCGCCGAGGACGGCGGCGAGCCGGTTCGCGAACTCCGCGGCGCCACCCTCGAGTGTGAAATCGACGTCGCCGAACGGCCTTCCGAGGAGCGCATCGCGAACGGGCCCGCCAACGACCCAGGCTCCGATATCGCTCTCGGAGGCGATTGCCGACGCGGCCTGCAGGATGCGCCGCTGTTCAGCGGTGGCGAGCTCGATCAGCGGCTTCACCGATGCTCCAGCCCCTCGTAGATCGCCAGGAGCCGCTCGGCGCGCGCGGAAGCGCGGAAGCGCTCCGCGTGGCGCGCTGCTGCGGCCAGACGCGGGCGGCCCGCCTCCGGCTTGAACAAAGCAGCCAATAGCACGTGAACGGCCTCGTTCGGATCAGCGGGCGGAAAAAGAAACCCGGCTTCCCCTCCATCGAGCCTTTGCGTATTCGCCGCCGTGCGGGTGGCGACCACGAGCCTGCCTGCCGCCATCGCTTCGGCAATCCCCCCCTCATGGTCGTCCGTCGGCGTTGGATCGAGCCAGATCGCGAGATTCTCCATGTCGGCTGGTTCGGGGAACCTCGGGAGGATCGTCCAGCGTACGTCGCTCCGGAAACGCTCGAGGCGGGCCCGAATGCCGGCGATCATCTCCCTCACGGCATCCGAACGGGCGAAGACGCCGATGGCCGGGCGGTCTGTGCGCTTCCCGCTCAGAGCGAACCAGGCTTCATTCACCGCCTCGGGAGCGAGCGAGTCGGGCGGCGGGCCGAGGATCACCGCGGGGGCCGCGCCGCGAAACCAGGGGAACCGAGGTCGCCGCGGAGCCGCCTCGGCGACCACCGTGGAGGAAAGCTTGCGGAGCAGGGCGGGAGAGAAACCGGGCGCGGCGTAGACGTGGGCGATGGCGTGATCTCGGTCAGCGTCCCGGGTCGGGGGATCGAGCCGGCTTCCCGAAGCCTGGGCGTAGGTCAACTCGACCTTCGCCGCCAGGGCCGCGGCGTCGAGCTCCCGCAGGCGTTTCTGGAAGGGAAGGGCGGCGGTTTCGACGACCTGAATGATGCGCATCTGACGCTCCCATTGTGACATGCCGTCCGTTGGAGCGGCGTTGATGGCGTACAATGTCGCGGAGAAAGTCCCCTTCTTTATGGAACCATTCGCAGTCGCAGTAATCTCCCGACGCGATGGGCTGCTCCGCCTTCTTGCGGAGAGAGGGGAGGGATTCGCCTTCGCGGCGCCCGAGCTCGTGCCCGAGGCCGTCATCGCGGTCGTCGACCGGGAGCAGTCGAGCGGCTCGGGATTGCTGTCGCGATACCTCTGCCGCATCGTTCTGGACGAGCAGGCGCGATGCGACGAGCGGGAGACGGGCGATCTCGTTGTCCGGCCGGAGATTTTCGAAAAGGATCCGAGAGCTCATCTCCTGGCGTGCCGCGACATGGCGCGCTCACGGCAACTCGTGGCCCAGCTCCTCGGAGAGCTCGAGTTCTCGCAGCACGTGCAGGAACTGATCGCCGTCGCCAATTTCGAAGGTGTGGCCGAGAAGATCACCAGTACGATTCTCCATATCCTCGACGCCACCGCGGGAACCCTTCTGCTGCACGATCCGCGCATCGAGCGCTACGCGGTCGCCTTCAGCAACGATGCGAATCATCGGGATGACGGTGAGTTCGTGCCGGGCATCTCGGCCGACGAGCTCGAAGAGGCTCTTTCTTCCGAAAGCGGGTTCGCAGAGGGCTCGGACGAGGAAAGGCCGCATCTGCTCATTCCGATCCAGTCCGGCGCGGACCTGCTGGGCGTGGTGAAGATCTGCGGAAGGAAAACGTCCGGCTTCGAGCTCGAACGCGAGAAGAAAGCCGTCCGCTACGTCGAGAGCGTATCCGCGGTCCTGGGCAATCTCTACCAGCTCACGCGAAGCAACGAGCTCGCGATGCGCGACGACCTCACGAAGGCGTACAACCGGAGGTTCTTCGAGTCGTACCTCGAAGAGGAGATCGAGAGATCGCGGCGGTACGGAAGCTTCTTCAGCATCATCTTTCTCGACCTCGACGACCTGAAGAGCGTCAACAGCGCCCACGGCCACCTGATCGGATCGCGGACGTTGCAGGAAGTCGCGAAGAGGATTCTCGGGGCGATCCGGACCATCGACAAGCTGGTACGGTTCGGTGGTGACGAATTCTGCATCATTCTTCCGCAGACGGCCCAGGATCAGGCGCGCTCGGTCGCGAGCCGCGTTCGCAAGGCTATGACCGAGTCCGCTTTCCGTCTCGAGCCCGACATCACGGTGGTGATCACGGCCAGTTTCGGAATCGCGACGTTCCCGGTCCACGCGACGACCAAGGAAGACCTCATCCGCCAGGCGGATGCCGCGATGTACCGCGTGAAGTCGACGAGCAAGGATTCGATCGGCCTGGCGGAGGTGATGAGCCCGGCTGGGAGGCAGGTGCAGGGACCTGCATGAGCGATGAGCTCTCGATTCAGGGTGCGCTCGAGGAGACCACGCTGGCGGATCTTTGCCGCTCGCTGGCCCGCAACGCCGAGACGGCGGTGATCACGGTCGAAACCGCCGACCGGCACGACAGCATTTACTTCCGCGACGGAAAGATCGTCTTCGCCGTCAGCTCCGATCCGGACCTCGGCCTCGCCGAAGTTCTGCTGCGCGGTGGGGAGCTCTCGCTCGAGCGTTACCAGACCGCCACCGAAAGCGTCGGCGGAGCGCACCGGATCGGCTCGGTTCTCGTCGAATTGGGCTACCTCCACTCGAACGAGCTGATGCGTGCCCTGGAGAGGCAGGTGAGGATGGTCGTCGTCAGCGCGCTCGCACTTCGCAGCGGCTCCTACACGATCGATTTCACGGCCCAGTTCAACCGCGACATTCCCGGACTTCCGATCCAGACCGAGCGGCTCCTCCTCGACGGGGTGCAGAAGATCGAGTCCTGGACGCTCGTCTCGCGCGGCATTGGCGGGATGGCGCGCACGCTGCGGAAGAGCGAGTCGGGAGCGGTTCGCAGCTACAACATCGATTTTTCCGAAGACGAATCGTACATCTACGATCTTCTCTCGGAGCCTCAATCGCTCGCGTCGATTCTCCAGCGGAGCTATCTGAGCGATTTTGCGACCTGCCGCACGCTCTGGGCGATGCTGGCCGCCGGCCTGGTCGAAGATGAAGAAGCCGCCGAGGGAGTGGGGCGACGCTCCGCCGCGGCGGACGAGATGGAGCTCGAGTCGAAGGTGGAGCGGTATAACGGCGTCTTCCAGGCGATCTTCGCGCTCGTTTTTCAGAGGATCGGCGATCACACCTTTGATTTCGTCGATCGAGTCGCGCGGCACCTCTCGCCGGGGACGCTTCCCTATTTGAGCGGAATCAGCCTTCTCAACGAGGGACGAATCGATTTCGATCAGCTTCTCAACAATCTCATATCGTCGGGATCGGAGGACCAGGGCGCGGTCGTGGAGACGTTGCTCGACGAGATCCTCTGCGGATGGATTCTGGAGATTCGGGCCGAGTTCGGCGCCGAGCTCGACGAGCCGGTCGCCGGCGTGGTCGGCTCTCTGGGCGTCTGAGCGCCCCGTGCCGCCGCCCCTGCGCCCCGCCGGAGCGCAGCCGCGCGGGCTCTCAATTATCATGTTTCCCATGATCCGGGTCTCTCTCGCTCTCTCTCTTGTCGTCTCCCTTGCCGGATGCGCCACTGCGGCGCTTCCGACCCGTCCGAACGACCGGGAGTGGAACTCCCTGCTCGAGACCTATCATCAGATCGAAGCCGCGCGACGCGCCCTTCCGCAACCGATGCAGGGTTCGCCGAGGCGTCAGCAGATCGAGACGGCCCTCGAAAACCAGAAGCGGATCGAGCCTTCTCTCCAGCCGTTTCTCGAGCGTCTCAACGAATACCTCCGCCGGACATCGGACCAGCGCGCGGCGCGTCTCTGGTCGAACGAGCGCATCCGGATGGGCGACACCTACATGTACGTTCTCGCCCGCTACGAGCGCGCCATCGACTATTACCGCAGCGCGCTCGATGCCGATCCGACCAACGAACAGGCTCGCGAGCGGATCTCCCTGGCCGAAAAAAAGCGCTACGTCTCGATGGACGGCTTTGGGGCGATCACGTCGGGCATGACCGAGCTAAACGTCACCAGCAGGCTCGGAATGCCGCGTGAGGACTGGATCCGTCACCTCCGCCGGGACGGACGGATCTACTCGGTCTGGATTTACTCGAAAGCCGACGGCGGAGCGGCCGCAGTCTATTTCGACGACGGGATCGTTTACCATACGAACTGGAACGCTGCCGCGCCGGCGGCCGAGGCGCCCTGAGCGCCCGCGATCCGCGAGAGCGGTGAGCCCCCGGCGCGCCGGTTGCGAGGGAGGGTGATATGGCGGACCATCCGGTACCGGACGATTCATCGCACTACGAAATCTCACTGACCGCCGGCCAGGCGTTCATCGCGTTCGTGCTACTGCTCTGTTCTCTGGGCGCGGCGTTCGCCTTCGGGATCCTGGTCGGACGAGGCCAGCTCGATGAGCGTCTCGTGGTTCGCCGCGATCCCGCGATCATCACCGAAGCAGACCCGTCCGAGGCCGGGCGCCTCGTGGATCTCGGAGCTCGCGAGCCAGTGCCGCCGGCGACGGCCACCCGCGATTTCACGCGGCCGGCCATCGGGATCGAGGAGCTCGCGCCGACGCCTTCGCCGGGCAGCGAGTTCATCGCCGAGCCGGTTCCCGCCGTTCCGCAGCCGGAACGCCAGAGCACGCCACCTGCCGGAGCCGCGACTCCCCCTCCGGCCGGCGGGGAAGCGGTGATCGCCCAGGTCCTCTCATCGACCGAACAGCGGGCCGCGGAGAATCTCGCGGCGAAACTGATCGATTCCGGCTTTGAGAACGCTTACGTGGAACGGGTCAATAGCGGAGGGGCGATGATCTATCGCGTCCGCGTCCGCTTCCCCTCCGAGGCGGAAGCGCGTGCGGCCACGAGCCGGCTCAAGAGCCTTTCGGGAACCGATCCCTGGATCACCCGCCCCTGAGGGGCCGCAATCGCGCGGGAGCGCGGGTGGTGATTCAATGAACCGAGGTCGGGCGCGATTCCGAGAAGGGAAACAAGGGGGCAGGAGGCAGGGGGCCGGGAAGCTCACGAAAACGTTCCCTGTCTCCTGACCCCTGCCCCCCGTCCCCTTCTTGTTCCCCTCGGAAAGGGAGGGTTCATTAGAAGGGAGCGCCGCGGCCCGTTCCGGAGCCCCGCCCGCCTGCGAGGCGGGACCGTCTGCGATATGATTGCTCGCCCTTATGGCGAGCGAGAAAGAAACCACCACGCCGGAGATCGATCAGCTCAAGCGTAGCCAGGCCAAGAAGAAAACCTTCGTCGATCCTTCTCGAGTGATCGACAAGGCCGTCTATCAGCTCTGGGAGACGATCAACGATCTCGAACAGATCCAGCCCGAGCACGTGAAACATTTCCGTGTCTCGATTTTCGGCAGCTCCCGGATCAAGCGGGGAGATCCGATCTATGACGAGGTCAAGAAGCTCAGCTACGAGCTGGCCCACATGGGAGCGGACATCGTCACCGGGGGCGGCCCCGGACTGATGGAGGCTGCCAACGCGGGAGCCGTCGAAGGACAGATCGACAGCCACTCGCGTTCGTTCGGCCTCCCGATCCATCTCCCGACCGAAGAGTCCGCGAACCCCTTCGTCGATCAGATTTTCAAGCACAGGACGTTTTTCTCGAGGCTGCACCACTTCGTGCGCCTCTCTTCGGCGTTCGTCGTGATGCCGGGAGGGATCGGCACGTCGCTCGAGACGTTCATGGTCTGGCAGCTTCTTCAGGTCAAGCACATCAAGAAACACCCACTGATCCTCGTGGGGACGATGTGGCACGGTCTCATCGAATGGATGCAGGAGACGATGGTCGAGCGCGGGCTGGTCAGCCCACCCGACATGGAGATCGTCCACATCGTTCCTTCGGGAGAGGCCGCGCTGGCGATCCTCGCGGAAAACTACGCAGCGTTCAAGAAGGAAAAAGCGGATGCCCACGGAAGCAGAAATCATCGAGGCGCTTAAGAGCGTCAAGTTCCCCGGTCTCTCCCGCGACATTGTGTCGTTCGGGTTCGTCAAGGAAGTGCGGATCGAAGGAGGACGCGTCCGCGTCCAGCTTCAATTCCAGACCGAAAATCCGGCGATCGGGCCGAAGGTTCAGCAGGACGCGGAGGAGGCGCTCAGAAAGGTGCCCGGTGTCGAGTCGGTCGAGATTCAGGCCGATGTTCGCGGCCGCCAGGCCGAGCCGGCCCAGGCCCAGCAGCTTCCCGCGCTCGAGAGCGTCCGCTTCAAGATTGCGGTGGCCTCTGGCAAGGGAGGAGTCGGTAAATCCACCGTCGCCAACAACCTCGCGGTGGGACTCGCGATGCTCGGTTACAAGGTCGGGCTGCTCGACGCCGACATCTACGGGCCTTCCCAGCAGATGATGCTCGGCATCGAGGGACGCCCCATCGTCGACACGCATGACGAAAAGATTCTTCCGATGGAGCGTCACGGCGTGAAGACGATGTCGCTCGGCCTGATCACAGATCCCGACACTCCGGTAATCTGGCGCGGCCCGATGGTCATGAAGGCCCTCGAGCAGTTCCTGATGGACGTCCGCTGGGGCGAGCTCGATTTCATGATCATCGATCTTCCCCCCGGCACCGGCGACGCACAGCTCACGCTCACCCAGCGCGTCCCCCTCGACGGCGCCGTCATCGTAACCACCCCCCAGGACGTGGCCCTCATCGACGCCCGCAAGGGGCTCGCAATGTTCCGCAAGGTCAACGTGCCCGTTCTCGGAATTGTCGAGAACATGAGCTACTTCCTCTGCCAGCACTGCGGAGAGCGGGAAGAGATCTTCGGCCACGGCGGCGGGCGAAAAACTGCCGATATGCTCGGAGTTCCATTCCTCGGAGAAGTCCCGATCGACCCGAAGGTCGTGATGGGCGGCGACCGCGGCGAGCCGATCGTGGTGTCCGAGCCGTCCACCCCCGCGGCGATGGCGCTCACCGAGCTGGCGCGCCAGATCGAAGTGGCGATGAAAGCCGCTGAGCCCGAAACCGCCAGCCCTCACTGATCCATAGGCGACGGCGTCCGGCCGACTCCCAAGGAAATGATTGTCCGCCCCCGGGCCGTTGTCTGCTCCGATGGCGAACATCTCTCAGGTCTGGCCAGAGCTCGAACGACTCGCCGGCCGCCTCGGCGCCCTGCGCGTGGGCGTAACCCCGCTCGTCGACGAGCACGTCGATGTGTTCGAAGAATGGCTGGAGCGCGGCTATCACGCCTCCATGGCCTGGCTTCCGAAGAACCTCGAGAAGCGCCGCGATCCATGGATCCGGTTCCCGTGGGGAAAGAGCGTCATCGTCCTCACCGTCCCATATTCGAGCGAGCGTCCCGGTTCGCCTGATTCGCTGGCCCCGCACATTGCCCGATACGCACAGGGGGACGATTACCACGACGTGATCGACCAGATGCTGCGGGAGATCGAAACGTTTCTGGCGAGCGCCGCCCCGGGAGCTCAGACCTGGCGGTATGTCGACACGGGGCCCTTCTCCGACCGCTCGCTCGCCGTTCAGGCGGGCCTGGGATGGATCGGGCGCAACGGCATGCTGATCGATCCCGAGCTCGGATCGTGGATCTTCATCGGCTGCCTGGTCACTTCGCTCGAGCCCGATCTGGGACGGAGCGAAGTCGCGGATCGCTGCGGCAACTGCACGCGCTGCATCGAGGCGTGTCCGACGGACGCGATCCTGCCGGGGCGCATGATCGATTCGAACCTCTGTCTGAGCCACGCGACGATCGAGCTCCGGGGCAGCATCCCTCCCGACATCGCCGCCCGGCTCGAGGGAAACCTGTTCGGCTGCGACATCTGCCAGGAGGTCTGCCCCTGGAACGATGCTCCACCGCCGCCCCATCCGTCGTTCGAACCTCGCCTCGAGTTCCGGGCGACCCCGATCAGCGATCTCCTCACGATGCCCCAGGAGCGATTCTCGACGCTCTTCCGCCGAAGCGCGGTCAAGCGGGCACGGCATGCCGGGCTGCGACGCAACGCCGAGGCGCTGCTTCAGAATCAGGGGCTAGGGACTAGGGGCTAGGGGCTAGGGGCCAGGGACGAGGGACTAGGGGCTAGGGGCTAGGGGCTAGGGG
>JBHEPS010000004.1:4480-41014 GCA_046260175.1 Thermoanaerobaculia bacterium | reverse complement strand
AGCCTTGGGGCTCGATCCTGCCATTTGGAGATCCTTCACTCGCGCCCGCGGCCTCGTCAATCGCTCTCTCAGCGCGGCGCTCGCTCAGGATGACGGGGTTGGTGTTGCCGTTCCCTAGCCCCTGACCCCTAGTCCCTAGCCCCTGGTTTTTGACGAGTGTAAAGATCGGGATCTCCGGCCTGCAGAGGATCCGGATCGGCGGAATGGAGCCCAGGCCGCGGCTTACGTACATCCGCACGCCGTGCTCGAGGTGAAATCCCGCTGCATAGCGCCCCTCGTGTTTCGACGGGACGACGAGCGGCCCGAAGAACGGTAGCCGGATCTGTCCCCCGTGCGTGTGTCCGCAGACGAGCAGGTCGACGCGCCGACCGTCCATTCTGAGCACGATGTCGGGATGATGCGAGAGCGCCAGGCAGGGGCGCTTCCCGTCGGCATTCGCGAACGCCGCCTCGAGGTCCGGGCGGCCGCGGTAGACCTCGTCGATTCCGACCAGGTCCATCGTCGCGCCATCGCGCCGGATCTGCACCGAGCGGTTGACGATGAATCGGACTCCCCGCGAGGTCATCGCCGCCACGACCCCGTCGGGATCGGACCAGTAATCGTGATTGCCCAGCACGGCCCATACGCCGTCGCGCGCCTCCAGACCGGTGAGGAGGAGCTCGGCCATGAGCGGAATGTGCCGGCGGAAGCTGACGAAGTCGCCCCCGAGAAGAATGAGATCCGGCTCGGCTCGCCGCACCTGATCGACGCACTCCCGATAGAAACCGCGCCTCATGAACGAGGCGACGTGCGTGTCGGTGAGGAAGGCGATCCGGTAGCCATGGAAGGCGGGATCGAGATCGTGAACGATCACTTCATGACTGCTGATTTCCAGGTCATACAGATCGTTGTGAGCGCCCAGCCGCCTGAGGGATGCGAACGGGATGTGGGCTTTTCGCAGCCGGATGACCTCGGATCCGAGCGTTCGCGTTCCGGGCGTCTGCACCTCGTTCCAGTTGTGAAGCGCCCGGTCGATAATCCAGTACAGGCCGACCGCACCCGTGAGCAGCGCCCAGATCCACCCCGCGAGACCGAGACCGCTGAGGTGGTCTTCCCTCGCTTCCTTCCACGCGAACCAGTAGAGGGAGGTGAGCAGAAGGAGGGCGGGGGGGATGGTGATCAGCAGCCAGCGCATGGGATCGCCCTTCTCCTCCCGGGTCTTGAAGACCGCGCGGTTGAGGATGAACAGGCCGATCCTCGCGTTGCCCACCAGGCCGAGCGCAAGAAGGACGAGAAGCAGTGCGGTCATCGATTCCGGCGTTTCCAGCGATCGGAGATCGGGCGGATCGTCTCGACCGGTACCATCACGGTGCCGATGGTGTCGGCTCCCTCGAACCCGTGATCGTCGGAACCTCCCGTCGCGATCAGGCCCTTCTCGCGCACGATCGCGAGATAGCGATCGCGCGAGCCGACATCGACATCGGGGTGATGAACCTCGATCCCATCCAGTCCGAGCGGGATGATGGTCCGCAGAAGTCTTTCGGAGTCGGCGTATAGCGTCGGGTGGGCCAGCGAGGTCAATCCCCCTGCCGCGTGGACGAGAGAGATCGCCTCCTCGAGATCGAGGCGCTCCTTTTCGACCCAGGCCGGCTTCCCCTCCGATAGGTAGCGATCGAAGGCCTCCTCGATCGAGGCGGTGGCCCCGATCTCGACCAGGCATCGCGCGATGTGAGGGCGGCCGAGCGCTCCCTCGCCGCAGATCTCGCGCACGCGGTCGATCTCGATCGGGATGCCGAGATCACGAAGCCGCTCGACCATCATCTCCCCCCGGCTCGAGCGTGTCCGGCGGCACCTTTCGAGTTTGGAGCGCATTGCCGGATCATTCGGGTCGAAAGAATAGGCGAGCACGTGGATGTCGGCGCCGTTCCAGGTGATCGAGAGCTCGACAGCGGGAATCAGCGTCAGCCCGAGCTCGCGCGCGATCGGCTCGGCCTCGGCGAACGCCGCGATGTTGTCGTGATCGCTGATGGCGATCGTGGACAGGCCCAGGCTCGCGGCAAGGCGCACGAGCTCCTCGGTCGACCGGATCCCGTCGGAGTGGGTGGTGTGGAGGTGGAGATCGGCGAAACCGGCCATGGTCGGGAGTCTACGCGGGCCGGGCGGCGGGCGTCGAGCTAGCGCCGCGCGGGCCGGCCCCTGGGGAACCTTGTCCAGGGCCGGCCCGCAGCGGAACAGGGGACTCGATCAGAGAGCTTTCGAGGCCTTTTTCAGCCCCTTCTTCAGAGCGTCGCGAGCGTCATCGATCTTTTTGCCGATCGACTTTTTCGCGCTCGCCGCGATCTTTCCACCGCGCTCGCTCGCCTTGGCCGTGGTCTTCGCGACCGCTTTCTTAGCGTCGCGGATCTTCGGCTTCGCGGCCTTCTTCACGTCCTTGACCGCCCGGCTGGTGGCTTTCCCGACGTCCTTCTTGACGCCTTTCGCCAACTTCTTGGCGTCCTTCACGAGAGGTTTGGTCTTCTTCTTGAGCGTCTTCGCAATCGTTGCCATCGTGTCTTCTCCTTTGTCTACTGCTTTGCTTTTCAAATTCCGGACCGTCCGGCTGATTTTTTTTCGGATCGTGGCCACGTTTGCGCCCTCCTCAACAAAAAATCTGCAGGTATGGAAGCCACACCTGCCGATCAATGTACCGCCTCGCGAGCGAAAAGGAAATCGCGGAGTTCCGGCGATCAGGCCTCGGCGTGCGCCGACACGACCTGCTGGCATCGTTCGCACAGAGCGTTTTCTCCGCTCGCTTCTTCGCGGTAGTGCCAGCAGCGCGAGCATTTTCCGCCCTTCGCGCGCTTCATTGCGATTCCGACGAGACCCACTCCTTCGATCGGGGCGGCTTCTTCCAGAGAGCCGCTCGGATCGAGTTCGACGTGCGAGACGATCAGCACTTTGGCCAGGTCGATCTCCAGTCCTCCGGTGATCGCGTCCGTCCCGCTAATTCCGCTCAGAACGATGTCCGCCTCGAGCGACTGACCGATCTCGCCGCGCGCACGGGCGGGCTCGAGAACCTTCGACGCCGCTTCACGAAGCGCGAAAACTCGGGCCCATGCTTCTTTCTCCGCCGCTGGTATCGAGCGACGCCCGGCTTCGGGGAACGAAGTGAGGTGGACCGATTCCAGCCGATCGCCCGGCAGCGCCTCGTAGATCTCTTCCGCCGTGAACGGCAGAATCGGAGCGATCATCGACACCAGACCCTCGAGGATCTCGTACATCGCCGTCTGGGCCGAGCGTCTGGTGGGAGAGTGCGCCGCCTCGACGTACAGGCGGTCCTTGGCGATGTCGAGGTAGACGGCGGATAGATCGACCGTGCAGAGCTCGAGGATACGGTGATAGACCACGTGGAACTCGAACTCCTCGTAGCCGCGGTGGCAGCGGTCGAAAACTTCCTGCGCGCGCGCGAGCATCCAGCGATCGACCGGCTCGAGCTCTTCGAACGGGACGCGGTCGGTCGAGGGATCGAATCCACTCAGATTCGCCAGCAGAAATCGCGATGTGTTCCGGATCTTCCGGTAGGCCTCCGCGATGCGCGAGACGATCTCCGGCCCGATGGCGATGTCCCCGCGGTAATCGACCATGGCGACCCAGAGCCGCAGGATGTCCGCGCCGTGCTGTTTCATCAGGTCGAGCGGCGAGACCACGTTGCCGATCGACTTCGACATCTTTCGGCCCTGTTCGTCCACGACGAAGCCATGGGTGATCACCCGTTCGTACGGCGCCCGGCCTCGAAGGCCCGTCCCGACCAGAAGCGAGGACTGGAACCAGCCGCGGTGCTGATCGTGGCCCTCGAGGTAGAGCGCCGCGGGCCAGGTGAGAGGGTCTCCCCGCTCTTCGAGCACGGCCAGATGCGAGCAGCCCGAGTCGAACCAGACGTCCAGAATGTCGAACTCCTTCCGGAACTCGCTTCGCCCGCACTTCGCACAGCTTGTTCCTGAAGGGAGAAAATCCTCCGCCGGCCGTTCGTACCAGGCGTCGGCGCCCTCGGTCGAGAAGAGCTCGACGACCCGCGCGAAGAACTCCCTCGACGTGACCGGCTCGCTGCATCCTTCGCAGAACAGGACCGTGATCGGGACGCCCCATAGCCTCTGCCGCGAGATGCACCAGTCCGGGCGGTTCTCGACCATTCCGGTGATCCGCTCCTCACCCCATCCGGGGATCCATGCGACCTGGTCGATCGCCTTCAGTGCGCGCTCGCGGAACTGTTCGGTGTCCATGCCGATGAACCACTGCTCGGTCGCGCGGAAGATGATCGGGTTGTGGCAACGCCAGCAGTGCGGATACGAGTGAGTCAGCCGTTCGGTCGCCAGCAGTGCTCCTCGCTCCTCGAGGAGCTCGATGATGGCTGGGTTGGCTTTCAGTACGTGGACACCTGCCCACGGAACCTCGGCGGTGAATTCTCCACGCGCGTCCACCGGCGTGTAGACCGGCAGCCCGTAACGCATGCCCGTGTGGAAGTCGTCCGCTCCATGGCCGGGCGCCGTGTGCACCAGACCCGTCCCAGCTTCGAGGTTCACGTAGTCGCCGAGGACGAACACCCCCTGCTTCGGGAGGAATGCGTGGCGATACTCGAGCCGCTCGAACGCCTGTCCCCGATAGGTCTTGACGACGCTCGGCTCGGTCCAGCCGAATTTCGACGCGACAATCGCCAGCAGCTCTTTTGCGACGATGTACGACGCGTCGCCGACGCGCACCACGTCGTATTCGAGCTCGGGATGGAGCGCGATCGCCAGATTGGCCGGCAGCGTCCACGGTGTCGTCGTCCAGATGACGGCGTAATGGGGGATCTCGACGGGAAGGTCGAGCGACCGGACCGCGTCGTCGGTCAGTCGGAACTTCACATACACCGACGGCGATGTGTGGTCCTCGTACTCGACTTCCGCTTCGGCCAGCGCGGTCTGGCAACGTGTGCACCAGTGAACCGGCTTGAGCCCCTTGTAGACGAGCCCCTTCTCGAAAAACTCCCCGAGGGCGCCGGCGATCTTCGCCTCATACTCGAAGTTCATCGTCGAGTAGGGGTTCTCCCACTCGCCCATCACGCCCAGTCTCTGGAAATCCTCACGCTGCACGCCGATGAATTTCGCGGCGAACCTGCGGCAGGCGCGGCGGAACTCCACCGCGGACATCTCCCGCTTCTTCGGACCGAGCTCCTTGTCGACCTGATGCTCGATCGGAAGCCCGTGGCAATCCCATCCCGGCACGTAAGGAGAGTCGAACCCCATCATCGTTCGCGACCGGACCACCAGGTCTTTCAGAATCTTGTTGAGCGCGTGCCCGATGTGAATGTGGCCATTCGCGTAGGGCGGGCCATCGTGAAGCACGAACTTCGGTCGGCCCTTCGAGGCCTCACGAATCTTCCCGTACAGATCCTTCGCCGCCCACTGCTCGAGCCGCGTCGGCTCGTTCTGCGGGAGGTTCGCCTTCATGGCAAAAGGCGTCTGGGGAAGGTTCAGGGTTTTCTTCCAGTCTTTTTTTTCCGGATTCTCAGGCATGGCTCTCCTCGCCGACGGGGTCGGAAACCATACCTCAGCGGGGGAGATTTCCACAGTGGCGGAGGCTTCAGCCTCCGTCTCCTGCTTCCCGACGAAGCGAGACCTTCCCGGAGGGAGGCATTTTCGCTCCGTGGGGGAGAGTCGGAGGCTGAAGCCTACTGGCCGGTCGCGACCGTTCCCTGACCGACCTGCAGGCGCTCGCCCGGATGGATGACTCGACCCTCGGCGAGGTCGTTGAGCTCCCGCAGTTCAGCGAGCGTGAGTCCGTGCCGGCGCGCGATCCCGTAGAGCGTGTCGCCCTTCTCGACGATGTGGACCTCGGGAACCTGGCTCCGCCGGCGGGCGAGGGTCTCCGAGAGGCGCGTCGTGCTCGTCGGAAGGTAGAGAGTCGTTCCGGCGCCGAGGCGGTCGGAGCGAAGCGCGTTCATCTCGGTCACCGTCTTGCGATCGAGCTCGAGCCTGCGGGCCAGCGACGCGACCGTCTCACTCGAAGAGAGCCTGTAAAGAGTCACCGGGAGATCGGGGTCGTCGAATCGCATCCTGTTCACCGAGGCGAGAAGAGGAGCCTTCGCAGCGGGGGGGATCGAGAGCGAGTGCCGGCCCGGCGGGACCAGTCCGCGATGGAGCGCGGGGTTGAAGTCCTGGAGAACCTTCGGTTCGACCCCGGCGACGCGGGCGACGTAGTCGAGCGTCACAGGGCCCTCGAGGTCGATTTTCGCCTTTTCGATCGCGACCGGGTCGGACATCACGAAACCATGCGCCGCCGGATCGCTCACGATCAGCAGCGTCGCCCAGAACGTCGGAACGTAGCCGCGGGTCTCCTTCGGCAGCGCGGAGCGCTCGAGAAGCTCCCAGAAGGTCGTAACCCCTTCGCGCTCGAGCGTCTTGCGCACCCGTCCCGGACCGCAGTTGTATGCCGCCAGCGCAAGCGACCAGTCACCGAACATCCGGTGCAGATCGCTCAGGTAAGTTGCGGCCGCGCGCGTCGACTTCTCCGGATCGTTCCTCTCGTCGATCCACCAGTCGACCCTGAGTCCGTACTCACGCGCCGTCGCCGGCATGAACTGCCACACCCCTCTCGCCCCGGCCTTCGAGGTGAGGGTGGGGAAGTAGGCGCTCTCGATCACGGGAAGCCATGCGATGGCGCCGGGGAGCTTCTTTTCGGCAAGCACGCCGTCGATCATCGTCCGGTACTGCGAGGAGCGGAGGATCGACCCCTGAATGCTCTCCTTGAGTCTGGTCGAGAAATACCGAACCGCCCCGTCGATGGAAGGGTGGGAAGGGATCTCGATCGAGGTTGCGGCCGTCGGGTCGGCGATCGAGGAGGGGAGAGTCTCCCCCTCGCGGGCGACGATGTGAGACCACGCCTCCTCGAGGCCCGCGCGGTAATCGGAAAGGTCGCCAGCGACCGGCGAGCTGGAGGGAACCGGAAAGGGAACTGGAGCAGGAGGGCCCCCGCTCGTGCAAGCCACCGTCAGCAGAACAGTCGTCAGGCCGAGCCAGGCTCGCATCCCCGCCACCCCCTCTCGAATGTCGAGATTCACCGCGACGATTCGCCGCGCAGGCGAAGGATGAGAGTCCTCAGATCGGTCGCCTCGTCCACGTCGATCGTCGCATTCTGTTGTACCACATTCCCGCCCGCGTCCTCGATGGAGACGGTGATCGTCAAGCGTCGAGGTGCGGTGAGGGCAGCCTCGGGAAAATCGAGCTCGAAGGGTGCCGGCTGCGACTTCGGTTCCCCGGGGTCGCTCTTTCGAACCGCCGCGGTCTGGGTCGCCTTTTTCCGGAGCTGCTCGAGCTCCGCCATGATGTCGATCGAGGAGCGGACCTTGAGCCGCTTCATCTCCGGAGCCGCGGGGGGCAACTTCTCAGGCTCTTCGGCCGCCGGAGGCGGAGGCACCGGAGTCTGCTCCATCGCCTCGGCCCCCGTGTCTGCGGACGACAGGTAGGAAGGCTCGGGCTCTTCATCCTCGTCGGCTTCAGGAAGGGCGTTGAGTCCGGCCAGCGTCTCGAGCGGATCGGCGACGCCGACTTCCGTCTGCGGCCAGCTCTCGGCCTCCGCCGCCGCCTCGGGAAACGGTTCGGCGGGTGGCGGCGAAGGGGGCTGGGGCTGCGACAGGGAAGCGGCGTCTATCGGCTGAGCGGCCGCCGGCGTGTCGGGCATGTCCGGCGGTGCCGGCTTGCGGGCCGTGTCGTGGACCTGGAATACCGCCTTCGGGCCGGCAGCCCCGCGCGCCGCGCCTTCCTCTCCCATCATCCGGCGACGCAGCGTCCGGAGAGTGAGTTTCGAGATCAGCTTCAGCGTCTCGAATACGCCGCTCCCGCCCATCGCCGACGCCTCGACGACCTCGATCTGACCGTTGGTTCCGAGACCCGAGACGATCGTCTCCCGGTCCGCGATGTTCGGCAGATCGCGTTTATTGAGCTGGATCACGATCGGCAGGTCGTCGAGTTCCAATCCGATCTCGCCGAGATTCTCGCGAAGATTCTGGAAGCTCTCGGCGTTCGCCGAGAGCATCGCATTCTGCGAGTCGGCAACGAATACGATTCCGTCGACGCCTTTGAGCACGAGCTTTCGGGTCGTGTTGTAGAACACCTGGCCCGGTACGGTGTAGAGCTGGAGACGGGTCTTGAATCCTCCGATGACGCCGACGTCGAGGGGAAGGAGGTCGAAAAAGAGCGTGCGGTCCGCCTCGGTCTCGAGGCTGACCATTTCTCCACGGCTCTGCGGGGTCGTCTTCTCGTAGATATAACGGAGGTTGGTCGTCTTTCCACAGAGGCCGGGACCGTAGTAAACGATCTTCGCGGCCATCTGCATCGTCGCGTAATTGAAGAAGACCATGGCGGGGTTATTCGGCTCCGTGCGGCCAGCGTAGGCCGCCGATGGTAGCATCCGGTTTTCGAAGGGGTCAAGAAATCGCGCGATTGCGGAGAAGGTCAATGATTTCCGAGATTTCCGCGTCTCCCTGGCTCGCGTTTTCCACAGCTTCCGCTACCTCGAGCGAGAGCCTCCGGTAGATCTCGCAAATCTCCGGCCTGGCAGCGAGAGCGTCCAGGTGCGAGGCAATGGTGGCCCGCTCGGCCCGCGCGACCGGACCCGTGAACCGCCCGGAGGGGGGTGAGCTCGCCCAGTTCTCGATGGCAGAGCGCGCGAGCGAGGCGATGGCTTCCCGGCTCTCGTTCTCGCCGATGCCGGCCGATCGAAGGACTCCGTCCGCGACCTCGAGCAGCGCGGCGACGTGGTTGGACCCCAGAACGGCCCCCGCGTGGTAGAGCGGTTTGGCGCGGGGATGGATGCGGCTCATCGGAGACCCGAAGGCCGCCGCGACCGCCCGCGCAACATCCAGGCTCGCCTCCGGGCCCTCGAAAACCAGCAGGGGCGGTGGGGAGGCGAGAGCGGTGCCGGCGGGGGGGAGGGCGGCGAGCGGGTGGAGCGAGAACGCGCTTGGACCCGCGCCGAGAATCGAACTGGGAAGGGATCCGCTGGCGTGAAACCGGAAGGATCGCTCGTCCAGGTGGGGGGTGATCTGCCGGGCGACCTGGGAAATCGCGCCATCGGGAATCGCGAGCAGCAGGATGTCGGATTCCGCCGCCAGCCGTTCCACGGGCACGGCAGGCGCATCCAGCAGGCCAGGCAGCTGGCTGGAGGAGCCTTCGCGGAGCGCAACCCCAGCGATCGGGAGGCCGCGCGTCTTCCAGGCATGCCCGAATGCCCAGGCGGCTCTTCCCCCGCCGATGATTCCGAGTTTCACGTCTGACTCCCGCTCGCGCTTATCATAAGAGGAACCGACATGCGGACTGCGATTCTGATCATCCTGCTGCTCCTTCCCGTCGGAGGATGGGCCGCGGGGCCGGTTTGCGCCGGGGTGGCCGAAGGATATCCGGAGGCGCTCTGCTTCTACCACCAGGATCGGCTGGAAGAGGCGGAGGCAGCATTTCGCAGTCTGGTCGAGAGCGACGAGCCACGGCCCGAGACCCTCAAGGCGCATTATTTTCTGGTTCGGACGCTCATGAAACAGCGGCGCTGGCCGGAGGCCTCGGCAGAGCTGATCAAAATTTATTCGATCTCGCCCTCCTTCTATCGGGAGTGGGGCGGCGATTTTCTCCTCGGGGAGATACGCCGCGCCCAGGGACTTGGCTGAACTTCGATTTCGCCACGGGCTCACGGACCAGGGAGAAAGCGGACATGCCGGCAACCAGCTTCGAACAGCGACGAAAGCTGCTCCAGCTCGAAGCGCTTCACGACGTGGGAAGAGCGCTCAATACGCTTCGCCCCGAAGAGGAGCTGCTCGAGGAGCTGCTGCTGCGGGCAATCGCATTGGCGGATGCGGCGTGGGGTTTTGCCGTGACCGTGGACGAGGGGTTCCGGATCCAGCATCTTTTCACGGTCGGGGTGGAGCGGGAAGAGATCGGTGACAAGGTGATGAGCGAGGAAGCGATCCGTCGCGCGATCGCGCTGCGCACGCCGATCTCCACCGAGGCGGGAGCGCTGGCGGTGGGTCGGGAAGGATCGCTGCTCGTGGCCCCGCTCATGGCGACCGACAAGGCGCTTGGCGCCATCGCAGTCGGCGGAAAGGAGAGTCGTGGGGGACGGGCCGAGTCGTTCGATGCCGACGACCTGCGGTTCCTGGGCTCGCTCGGATCGATCGGCGCGGCAGCGATCGACAACACGCGGAACTTCCACAGGCTCGAACTCGTGCGCGAGTCTCTCGAAGACGAGAACCGGTCGCTCAAACAGAGGATGTTCCGCGAGTACAGCGACCGCCTCATGATCGGTGACTCGCCCGCGATGCAGAAGGTGATCGATCTTGTGGCCCGCGTGGCGGGGAGCCACGCCAATGTCCTGATCCGCGGCGAGTCGGGAACCGGCAAGGAAATGGTCGCGAGGCTGGTCCATGGCAATTCACCACGCCGCGATCGCCCCTTCGTCGCCATCAACTGCGCGGCCCTTCCCGAAACGCTCCTCGAGTCCGAGCTGTTCGGAATCGAGAGAGGGGTGGCCACCGGGGTCGAGGCACGGGCCGGGAAGTTCGAGATCGCAAACGGAGGAACCGTCTTCCTCGACGAGATCGGCGACATCCCCGTAACCCTTCAGGCCAAGCTCCTGCGGGTCCTGCAGGAGAGGGAAATCGAAAAGCTCGGCGGAAGGAGACGGATCCCCGTCGACGTCCGGATCCTCGCCGCCACACATAGGTCTCTCGAAGAGATGATCGAGACCGGGGAGTTCCGGCAGGATCTCTACTACCGGCTCCGCGTCGTGGAGATCTTTCTTCCTCCGCTCCGGGAGCGGCGGGAGGACATTCCGAAGCTGGTCCGCTACTTCCTCGACAAATACGGGAAGCGGGAAGGGCTCGAGAACGTCCGGATCGCTCAGGAGGCTCTGCAGAAGCTGATGAGGTATCCCTTCCCGGGGAACGTGCGCGAGCTCGAAAACCTGATCGAAGGAGCGCTGGCCGTGACCGTCGATCCGGTGATCGCCGCGGACGAGTTGCTGATCCCTTCGGGAAACGAGGGTGGGCCAGAGGGGGACCTGCTCGCGGACCTGCCCGAGCTGCGGGAGCTCGAGCGGCGGTATATCGGGATGGTTCTCGAGAAGACGGGCGGAAACATGAGTAAGGCGGCCCGGATTCTGGGGATCGATCGAAAGACTCTCTACCGGAAGCGGGAGGGATGGTCCCATTCCGCCCCAGATGGGGCTAAATTTCCCACACCGCTAACTAATTGAATAAATTGATGTTAGAAGCTTGACTTATTGTGAATGGATCGTGACGTGGCAATATGCCCCAGTGAAAGTTTGAGAAGGCCGGCGGAAAATCTTGACTAACTCACTAGACATCAGTAACTTAGCTGCTGTGAGTCGCGGCTCTTTCGACGTGGCAGCACGGTTGCTCAGGGGTGGGGTTGAACACCACGCCGGAGGACAGCCATGCAACAGTTCGCACACGTCGTCAAAGCCAAAGTTGAAGGATTCCCCGCTTCCCTCAGCCTTCCCTTCCTCCTCGGGATCAACACCCTGGCTCTTCTGGCGCTCGACGCCAACCATGCCATCCCTGGGTGGATCAAGTCCGCAGCCAGCCTGTTTCTCCTCTTCTGAGGAGGTGCCCTCCGAATGACTCAGACCGCGGAGCGCCAGATGGAGCTCACGCTCCCGATGCTGCCTGACGTCGAGATCGCCGCCGCGAAAGCGGCCGGCAACCTCGGTCGGCAGCTCGGCATGGACTCCGATGCGATCGACGAGATGGTTCACGCCATCGTCGAGGCCTGCATCAACGCCCGCGAGCATTCCTGTTGCGTGGACCAGCGCATCTATCTAAGATTCCGCGGAACCGCTGGAAATGACGGGCGGCCGCGGATCGAGGTCTGGATCACCGATCATGGACGCGGATTCGACCCCGCGCATGCGCGGGCTCACCGGGCGATTGCGCCCGGGCGACCCCAGAAGCGGGGATGGGGCCTCCAGATCATGGAGGCGCATATGGACGAGGTCGAGATCGACTCGACTCCCAGTGGAACGACGATCCGAATGGTCAAATACGGCGGCGGGAAATCATGATGACGGACGATCTTAAAGTGACAGTCGAGCGCCGCGGCGCCAATGGCGCAATCCTCTACACGCGTGGCTACATCAACAACGTGGGGGGCGAAGAGATCGCCAACCAGGCCTACGAGCTGATCGACGGTGGAGTCGACACGTTGCTGCTCAATCTTCGCGACACGAAGATCGTCAACTCGATCGGCATCTCCATCCTGATCGAGATCATGGAGAAGATGATGGAGAAGGGCGGTCGCCTCGGCTTCTGCTGCCTGACGCCGGTCATCTCCAAGACGTTTCAGATCATGGGTCTCGCACAGTACGCTCCGATCTTTGGCGACGAAGAAAGCGCGTTACGGGAGCTCGGACTGTAGAATTCGCACCGCCACCCGATTCGATCCGGCGCGCGCCGCATCCTCGCATCCGAAAAACCGCGTCGAACGATCGGGAAACGACATTCGATGATCCTTTCGCGCAAGTTCTCGGATCTGCTCGCCGCGCTCGAACAGATCGACCGCTTTCCCCGGGACTCCGGCTCCAGCCGCGCCTCCGAGGGGGAGGCGATCCTCGACGCCTTTCTCCATAGCGGCGATTTCGAGGCCGGGGCCGTCTGGCTCGCCGAGGGCAATGGCAGTCTTCTGAAACTCGCGGCAACGAGCCCCGGATTCGGACCTCCCGATCGCATCGACACGGCTCTCCCGGCAGGCCCGGTCGATCGTGTGCTCGACCCCGTTCCGTTCGCTCCTTTCGCGGGCCTCGATCCGGTCCCCCATCTGCTCGTCCCCCTGCGGCACAACCAGGCCGGACTCGGGTTGATCGCCCTTTGCCGGGAGAGCGAAACCGAGCCGGAGGACGGGCTCGAGCTCGTCCGCGTGGGCGCCTGCTACCTGACGGCGCTGCTGCGCGTGAGGAGAATGGCGGACGAGGTCCGGGAGGGTGATTTCCAGCTCAAGTACCGGTTGTGGGAGCTCGAGTCGCTCTATGACATCGGCCTCTCCGTCGCTTCGACCCTCGACCTGGATGACCTGGCGGAAGAAATCCTGATCCGTACGATTTCGCTTCTGAACGCCAGGCGCGCCGCGCTCTATCTCCGCAAAGGCGGAAAGTTCGAGCTTTACCGTTCGTTCGGTGAGGTTCGGGCGCGGTTTCTCGAGGAGGAGCTCGACCCCGCGAGCGTCGATACGCTGCTCGAGGGGCGCGATCCGATCTCGCTCGTCGAAGGAGCCTCCTGCCTTTTCCCCGGCTGTTCGACGCTGCTCGCGGTTCCGATCACGACCGGGTCGGAGATCGTGGGCGTCGTGGCCGTGGCCGACCGCGAGACCCGCGACGGTGGCGTGGCTCCCTTCGAGGAAAACGACATCCGGCTACTCCGCCAGTTCGGAAACCAGGCAGGCATCGCGCTCGAGAATGCGCGGCTCCATCGCGAGACGCTGGAAAAGCAGCGGCTCGAGCGCGAGTTGCAGCTCGCCGCGACGATCCAGCGCGACATTCTTCCCCGGCAGGTTCCGTCGATCGAGGGGATGGATCTGGCCGTTCTCGCGCGCCCGGCTCGCCAGCTCGGCGGCGACTACTACACGTTCATCGAGCGGGACGGCGGGCTCTCGCTCTGCATCGCCGACGTCTCGGGCAAGTCGTTGCCCGCCGCGATTCTCGTCTCGGCGCTGCACGCCGCCGTCCATCTCCTTTTCGCCGAGGGCCGCGATCTCGGCGAGATCGCGACCGAGTTGAATCGCCATATTCACCGCTGGTCGAGCGACACGAAGTTCGCCACTCTCATACTCGCGACGATCGATGCCGATCATGGCCTGATCCGCTACGTCAACGCCGGCCACAATCCGGGTTACCTGATCCTTCCCGACGGAACGATGGACATCGTGCGCTCTCACGGTCTTCCGATCGGCCTCATGTCCGACAGTCACTACTCGAGTCAGACTCGCAGGCTGCCAAAGGGATCGCTGATGATTCTCTACAGCGACGGCATCACCGAGGCGGAAAACGCAGCGGGTGAGGAGTACGGGAACGACCGGCTCGAGAAGGTCATCGTCCCGATCGCCTCTGCGCCGGTTTCCGAGATCCGCGACGCGATCTCGAACGATCTGGAGACGTTCGTGGGAGAAACACCTCAGGGGGACGACCAGACTCTCGTCCTCATCCGCGCCTGACCAGCCGATTCCCGCCCGGTCATCGCCCGCGGAAATGCGCGGCACGCTTTTCGAGGAACGCCTCGATCCCCTCTCTCGAATCGGCCGAGAGGAAAGCGAGTTTCTGGATCCCCGCTTCCAGGGCGAGCTGCTCGTCGAGCGTGTTCGTCGCCGCCGCCCAGACCGCTCTCTTCATCTCCCGGATCGCAAGTGGAGGACCGGCAGCGATCACGTTCGCAAGCCGCATCGTCTCTTCCTCTAGCTTCTCGGCATCGACCACGCGGTCGACCAGTCCGATCTCCAGAGCTTCCGCCGCTTCGACCATACGCCCGGTCATGGCGATCTCGAGAGCCTTCGACGTTCCCACCAGACGAGGGAGAAACCATGTGCCGCCCCAATCGGGATGGAGGCCGATCTTCACGAACGTCTGGCCGAACTTCGCCTGCGTCGAGGCGATGCGGTAATCGCACGCCAGAGCCAGATTGCAGCCCGCCCCTGCCGCGACCCCGTTCACCATCGCGATGACCAGCTGCGGCAATTCTCGAATCCTCGTGACGATGTCTTTTCCGGCCTCGAGCAATCCGGAGAAACCCTCCACGTCCCCTTCGACCTGGAGGGCTCTCATCGCCTTCACGTCTCCGCCCGAGCAGAACCCCCGCCCGGCTCCGGTCAGGATCACGCACCGCACCTTCTCGTCGGCGCGGATGAGGTCGAGAGCGTCGATGAGCTCCTGGCGCATCTCTCCAGCGAATGCATTCAGGGCTTCGGGGCGGTTGAGCGTCAAGCGCGACACGCCCTGGCCGCTCTCGATCAGAATGTCGGACATCGCTTCTCCTCTCGGGCCGTCGATGGTAGCCGCGTTCCGGTCCTGGAAGAAGGGGAGGGTGAAAAAAGAGAAGGCAGCCCAGGGGGCCGCCTTTCTTCCTGCCGAACTCGTGGCATGGACGTCAGCGCTTCAGAGCTCTTCCGATGAGGACCGTGCCGATCGCCAGGGAGGCGAGACCGGCCGCGAGCCAGGCTTTATGGTCCTTCGCGTTCCTCTTTCCGCGATTGACCGTGACCGAGCTCTTCCGAGTCACCTTCCCGGCCTTCTGATCGATTTTGTGAGTGAACCGCTTTCCTGCCGGCGTGGCGAGGGCCTGGCTGACTCCCCAGATTGCGGCCACCGAAGCCAGCCGTCCTGCCATCTGTCGCGTGTCCCATTTCATGGCTTCGTCGCCTCCTGCCACCCTTCTTTTGCAACCTCACTGCCACACGGATTCCCTGTGGGGCCCTCCTCGCAGCATGGGTCGCGCACCTCCCCGGCAAGGCGCTCGTGACATTTCTCACTGCGCCCTGTACGACCTCGCACAGGATCAAAGTGTTCCAGAGGCCATGATGCCGGTTGCGATGGTCCCTGCAGCCGTTTCCGAAACTCGGGTTCCCACGTCCGCACTCCGCGCGGCCAGTGCTGTTTTTGGCGCGTTGGGGCGGACGGTCATCTGTCTCGACGCGAGTTTCCGGATCTGGTTTGCGTCCCCGACGCTGGACTCCATCCTCGGCGACGGCGCTGCCCATCGCGCCGTCGGTCTCGATGTGAGCGAGGTGCTCGGCCCGGTGCTCTTCGAGCCGGCGGGGCCGCTCCGCGCGGCTCTCGAGAGCGGAGAAAAACGCGAGCACTGGCGCATGCTCCTTCGCTGTCCCGACGGGAGCGGCCGGTTGATCTCGATCAGCGCGGCGCCGCTCAGTGGCAGCGCGGAAGCCGAGCCGCAGTACGTCATCCTGATCCAGCCGGCCGACGAGTCGAGTGGCTCGCCGATTTCATTTTCGGGACTCGTTGCACGCAGCAGGCAGATGGCGCAGATCTTCGATCTCGTTCAAAGTCTCCGGACCAACGAGGCGCCCGTCCTGATCTGCGGAGAAGAGGGGACGGGAAAGCGGCTCATCGCCCGCGCGATTCACGAACACTCGCCGAGACGCCACGCCGGCTTCGTCGCCGTTGCGTGCGGGTCGATTCCCTCTCAACTGCTCGGGTCTGAGCTGTTCGGCACCTCGCCCGAAGAAGCGGGACGCGGCGGAAGAGTGGAGGAAGCGAGAGAGGGGACGCTGTTCCTGCAGGACGTGGAGAAACTGCCCGCCGAAGCCCAGACCCGGCTGCTGCGCATCATCGAGAATCTCATCGTCGGTCTCGAACCTGCCGTGCCGTCGGCCCCCCGAATCATCGCCTCCTCGACCGCCGACCTCCGGCGATTAGTGCAGGATGGGCGGTTTCGCGAGGATCTCTATTACCGGCTGAGGTTCATCCCCATCGACGTGCCTCCGCTGCGTGCACGTCGCGAGGACGTGGAAGTTCTCTGTCGCGTTTTTCTCTCACGAGCCAATGCACATCAGGGACGCGAGCTTCGGCTCTCGCCCGACGCGGTCCGCGCCATCCTTCGCTACGACTGGCCGGGGAATGCTCCGGAGCTGGAGGCGGCGATCGAATACGCCGCTGCGGTCTGCCGCTCGAGCATCATCGCTCCGGAGGATCTTCCCGACGGCGTTCAGCGGCGCATCCCCGCTGAGGTCGAGGGGGTTGCAGCTCCGCTCGGGGCGGGCGACGCCGCAGAAGGACTCCGCGTCCGGAACGCGCTCGAAGCCGCGCGCTGGAGGCGGGAGGAAGCCGCGCGGATTCTGGGGATCTCCCGGACCACCCTCTGGCGCAAGATGCGGGAACACGGCCTTCTTTGACCCGCTCCGCTCAACGATAGGCGAGGACCACGAATACGAGGCTGGCGACAGCCAGGCTGACGACTACGGCGGCCAGAAGCACCCCCGACCTCGCCGTGAACGTCAGCTCTCCCTTGTCATCCTCCCGCTGGAGACTCCGCCAGAAGGCGTATAGCAGTCCTCCTGAGATTCCGAATGCGAGGAGCCCGATCACGGCGACCCCGATCATCATTCGGATGAATTCCGCCTGTTCGAGATCCGTGACTTCCAGCATCCGGCCGGAGGATACCGGGAACGCCGGAGGGAAACAAACGGCGGCCCACCTCGTAGTTGACAACAGAGAAGGAAGGGGGAGCTATGAAACACAATTCTTTCCGCATCGGGCTGCTTGCGGCCGCGCTTATTCTCGTCGCGATCCCCGCCCTGGCTGACACGCTGATCGAAAAATCCGAACAGACCCATCCCTTTCCGGGAGGGGTGTTCACCCTGGACAACGTGAACGGGTCGGTCGAGATCCTCTCGTGGGACCGTCCGGAAGTCCGGATCGAGGCTGAGAAGCGCGTCGAGGGGCGGAGCCGCGAGGCCGTGGAGAGCGCGATGGGTCGGCTCGAGATCGAGGTGAGTCCCTCGCGCGATGGGCTTCGCGTGCGAACCCGCTATCCGAACAGAGGTGGCAACGTGATCGGCTGGCTCTCGGGATCGAAAACGAGTGCGAGCGTGCGATACCGGATCACCGTGCCGAAGCAGGCGAAAGTGTCCATCGATACCGTCAATGCCAGCATCACGGCACAGGGAGTGGAAGGGGGGTACGAGCTCGAGACGGTGAACGGGCGAATCGACGTTGCGAGAGGAGCCGGTTCTCTGGAAGCGTCGACGGTGAACGGCGGGATTCGCGCCGAGCTTCTCAGCACCCGAGGCCAGCTCAAGCTGGAAACGGTCAACGGAAGTGTCGACCTTTCGGTGCCCCGCCAGATCCAGGCCGACGTGCACGTCTCGACGGTCAACGGCCGGATCGAGTCCGATCTCCCCCTCGCGGGGTCGGAGATCGGGCGCCGCAGCCTGAAAGGCACCATCAACGGAGGCGGCGGAATTCCCATCCGCATCTCCACGGTGAACGGCTCCGTGAGGCTCGGGCCGAGCTGAGGGCGAGAGCCCCGAGTGAGGTATTCTTTCCAGCGCCCGCGGCTTGCCGCGGGCGCTCATCTCTCATGGCCCGTCTCGACGTCTCCCCGACCGAATTTGAATCGCTCGTCGAAAAAGCTCTCGACGAGCTGCCGCCCGAGTTCGCCGATCTGCTCGAGAACATCGCGGTCGTGATCGCGGACGAACCCGATGAGGACGATTTCGACCTGACCGATACCCCTCACGAGCACGAGCTCCTCGGTATCTTTCGAGGCGTCGCGCGTACGGATTCGTCCTGGACGCAGCTTCCCTCGCTGCCCAACCAGATCGTGATCTTTCGCAGACCCATACTCCGGATCGCCCGCTCCCGCGCCGAGGTCGTGGCCGAGGTCCAGGAGACCGTCATTCACGAGCTCGGACACTTCTTTGGCCTCAGCGACGAGGAGATGCCTTACTGAACGGCAGACATCTCCGACTTACGCAGAAGTTCCCTCGTCGATCGAATGGAAACTACGCGGAGGAGTCCTCGACTCTCCGGGCCTTCAGACGAAACGCGCGAGAAGCATCGTCGCGGCGACGACGATCACGATCATCACGAGATTGAGGCGATATCCCGCGCGGATCATCGCCCCGAGAGGCAACTGACCGCTGCCGAAGACGATCGCATTCGGAGGCGTGGCAACGGGAAGCATGAAAGCGCAGCTCGCTCCGAGCGCGGCGGGAATGCACAGCATCATCGGGTCGACGCCGATTCCGACCGCCGCTGCTCCGATGATCGGGATGAATGTCGCAGCGGTGGCCGTGTTGCTCGTCAGCTCGGTGAGAAAGACGATGACCGTCGCCACAACCAGCATGGCGACCCACGCGGGGAGTCCGGAGAGGCCTCCAATCCCTCCCCCGATCCACGCCGCCAATCCGCTCGAGTCGATCGCCTCCGCAAGCGCCAGGCCTCCTCCGAACAGAATCAGCACGGGCCATGGAACGCAATCGAGGTCGCGGGGCCCGAGCAGAAACCTCCCCTCCTCGGTTCTCACGGGGATCGTGAACAGGATGACCGCTGCGAAGATCGCGATCCCGGCATCCGAGAGCCCCGGGACCGCCTCCGCGAGCAGCGGCCGGGTGATCCAGGCGAGCGCCGTTAGCGCGATCACAACCGCGACCATCTTTTCAGCCGCGCTCATCCTTCCGAGCGAGAGCGCCTGCTCCTCGAGCTCAGAGCGGGTGTCGCCACCTTCCCGGGCGGGCATCGGATGGAGCCGCACGAGCAGGAGCCAGCAGAGAGGGAGCGAAATCGCCGCCAGGGGGACGCCGAGAATCATCCATCTCCCAAAGCCGATCGTCCTTCCGAGAGTCTCGGAAGCCCACCCCGCCAGGAGAGCGTTCGGCGGAGTTCCGATCAGGGTCGCCAGGCCGCCGATCGAAGCCGAGTAGGCGATTCCGAGCATCAGTGCCGTCCCGAATCCCGTTCGCTCCTCCTCGCTTCCCCCCCGGCTCGCGGCGATGACCGACAGGGCCATCGGCAGCATGAGCGCCACGGTTGCCGTATTGCTCACCCCGGCGCTGAGCGCGGCCGTTGCCAGCATGAAGCCGAGAAGGATCTGACGGGGAGAGGAGCCGACCGCCCGGACGATCCGAAGTGCGATCCTGCGGTGAAGCCCCGATCGCTCCACACCGGCCGCGATCAGGAATCCGCCGAGAAAGAGAAAAATCACCGGATTCGCATACGGCGCCGCCGTCCGCGGCATCGCCAGGATGCCGAGAAGAGGGAAGAGCACGAGGGGGAGAAGGGCGGTGGCCGCAATCGGGATCGGCTCGGAGATCCACCAGACCGCCATCAGGGCGGCGACGGCCGCGGTTCGCCATGCGAGGTCGGGAAGCCCTTCGGGCGAGGGAACCAGCAGGATCAGGAAGAAGAGGGCGGGACCGAGGATCAGTCCAATGCGTGCTCTCACGCGACGAGTGTACCGTAGGGACGCGACGCCGCCATCTGGTTTCCGGCGAGCGCGTTACAGGGAGTGGCGGCCTGCTTAGTTTCCGAATATCATGCGCGTCATAATTGGCTGTTTCGGAATTATTAGTAATTAGGCGGCGGTTTCGAGATCTTGCCGTGACTGTCTAGAAGGCTCGACCCTTCGTTCCAAAACAGGAAAGCAGCACGCAGTTGAATTCGAAGGAGAAGTGACGCTCATGAAGAAACAGGGGACCGTGAAGTGGTTCAATGACGCCAAGGGCTTTGGCTTCATCACGCTCGAGAGCGGCGAGGACGTATTCGTCCATTACTCCGCAATCGAGGGGGCTGGATTCCGCTCGCTCGCCGAAGGCGCGCAGGTGGAGTTCGAGCTGACCGAGGGGCCGAAGGGCCTTCAGGCGACCAACGTCACCACCGTCTGAGCGGACGACGAGGTCGAGGGTTTTCGACAGCGCGGCGCGAAAGCGCCGCGTTTTTCATTTGCGGGCAAAACCACGGCGGAGGATCTCGAGCTGCGAGGCGGCGGCGAGAGGAACGATCGCCCAAAGGTAAATCGTCAACGGAAGAATCGAGGTTCCCGAGGTCGTCGGCAAGGCTCCGAATCGCGGCTCGAGGTGGAGAAGCAGATAGCCGATATTGACGATCCCGAAAAGGCTCCACGCGACCAGACTCCTCGGTTTGCGGTCGAGGGGCACGGAAAGAAGCCACATGACGCCGATCGCGGTCACGGCGATCGCGATCTCGCCGAATCCGAACCGGGAAGCGAAGGGGGAGATCAGGCCTTTCCTGCCTAGGATCACAAATGCGAGCCCGGCGGCCCGGAGGAAGTGGAAACCGATCAGGATCCGTGAGTCGATGGCGTCGACTTTTCCCCTGAGCGCGGGAACCAGCCGGACGAGCGCGAACAACCCTACCGCCATTCCGCCGACGATGAGCGCGGTCATGTCAGGAGAGAGAGAAGGGACGTCGCCGGAAGCCTCCATGCGCTTAGATTAGCCGATCCACGCGTGGCGGAGGATCCTTTCCTCCGCCAGGTCCCTTCCCGGATAGCGAGGCAGAGGAAAAGATCCTCTGCCACGATCGGTCTCTGCCTCGGGGTCACTCGACACGCTCTGCCAGTAAACCTTCCGGAAGGGGATTCCTCTCGGGAACTCCGATCTCGCGGCAGCTCTCGCCCGGCGAATCCGCGGGGGAGATCGCCCGGTACCATCCGATTCGTCGAACCGGCCAGGTCTCGATCCCCGAGAGCGGATCGACCATCGTGATGTTGGTCCGGGTAAGGGTGAAGAGCGGCAGCCCGGTCTGCTGCGCAGTCTTTCTGTCCTGGAGGGATGCTTTCGGGATTCGGTTCGGATGGGTGTGAACGATGGCCACCGTTCCGACGGGGATCGCCCCCTGGAAAGACTCCCGCCGGAAATCCCGGCTCGCGGGCCAGAGAAGACATGCAAATCGCCCGTTCTCAATCGTGAGAAAGGCAGCGCGCTCGACGTCCTGCGATCCCATCATGGCGCGGCGAAACAGATCTTTGAAAAGAACGAGAACTCGCCGGTCCTCCAGCAGAATGGCAGGACCGTGGAGGTCACCCCTCAACGAAACCGGAGGCGGGGCGAGCGTCCGCTCGAGAAGCCCCCGAGAAGGAGGAGGCAACTCGACGCCGGCGTCTGCTGCCAACAGAGCCGAGCCGAGGAGAGCGAGAGACAGAAAGAGCCGGGTGGTGCGAATCGCCATTGCGGACTCCTTTCGTGCTTCGAAAGGAATCACGGCCCGGAACGGTGAAGGTTAGGGCTAAAAGGCGAACAAACGCTCAACCCTGTCCGCATGAAGAGTCGCGGCTTTCACGATCCGTTCACTCGAAACGTTGACCCACGCGTCCGTTCCGTAACGCGGAGAGGCTTCGTGCGAAGGTGCGGTAAACGGAAGCGACGAGGGACGGGGCCGTAGGGGCGCTTCGATGAAAAACGAAACGGACCGGTCAACGCCGGTCCGGTCAGGTAACGGTGAATGCCAGGAAAGCCTAGAGAAGAACGAGCGCCTCGAGAGCCGGGCGGTTGTGGATGAGCAGCGTGGATCCCTTCACCGAGATCAGGTTCTTCGACTTGAAGTCGCCGAGAAGGCGGGTGACGGTCTCTCGTGAAGTACCGATCATCTGGGCGATTTCCTGGTGGGTCATGGTGAGCTTGATCCGCGTGCCCTGGTCGGTTTCCTTTCCCCCCTCGTCGGCCCAGGAGAGAAGAAGGTTCGCCATTTTCTCGGCCGCGGAATGGGAGAGGCCGAGCGAACGGACGTGATTCTCGGCCGACTGACACTCGTCGGCGAGCTGCTGGGCGGCCCGGAAGCAGGCGTCTCCGTGATCGTTCAGGAAGCGGAGAAAATCATCGCGTTTGACGAAGTTCACCTGAGAGGGTTCGACCGTCTCGGCGCTCGCCTTGTGAGCCTTGCCGGAGATCGCGCTCGAAATCCCGAGGACTTCGCCTTCGCCGGCGACCCGGGTGATCAGCATTTTGCCTTCGCTCGAGGCCGTCGTCAGCTTCGCGCGTCCATGGCACATGATGTAGATGCCCCGCGGTTGCTGCCCCTCGGCGAAAAGGATCGACCCGGCCGGAAAAGTAGTCGTAAACGCCATCGCATTGAGCGCCGCGCTCGCTTCGGTCGGAAGGTTGCAAAAGAAGCGATCGCTCTTCCAGCGACAATTCAGACAGTCCTCGAAAACCTCGAATCCATAGGGAGACCGCATTAATCCTCCGTTGCTCTCGGACGGTTGAACACAGCCGGTGCAACGAAAATTTTACATGAACGGCGATCTCGATGGGGTCGGATTCGCTCGGATCGACGAACGAAGGAGCCCCCGACACCGGCCGAGGTGGTCGATTCGGCGCGGTTCCGAGGGTCTCAGCGCTCGTGGAGGCTTGCCACGGGCTGACGAAGCAGCCGGCTGGCCTTGCGGGCCGGCGGGATGCAAAGTCCGTCGAGGAAAATCTCGTGCAGCGATCCGTGGGCCCGGTAGCCGTTCACGGCGATGAACTGCTGCAGGCGCTCGCGGGCATCCAGGGGCATCAGCTCGGGAGACCGCGTCAGAGTCTGCGCCGCAGGTCCCTCGTAGAACTTCACGAGCTTGATCTGGTCGAGGATCCGGGCGCCGTCGCCCGCACTCTTGAGCTGTTCGACCGACTCGAGCAGCACCGAAGGCGAAATGACCGGCTGCATGACCATGAGAGTCCAGCGGGGATCGCCGTTGGCGACCACTTCCGGATCCTCATTCCACCAGATGCACTCGAGGGGCATGACGGCGAACTCCATCACCTCGGCGCGGCTGACCTCGAGCCGAGCCTCCAGCGAGATGCGGCAGAGGGCATCGGCGGCCTCGCTGAATGCGGTGATGTCGGCAGGGTGGCCGATCCCGTCGATCGCGAGGTAGTTCATCCGCGGAGCGTGAACGACCTCGACCCTTTTCTCGGAGCCGGCGTAGAGGGTGCGGAACTGCTTCCGGTAGTCGACCGAATCGAGACCGGTTGAGCCCGTGATGGTGGCGCTCGGGCGATTCCTCTTCAGGGATTCCGTCGTGGTGATCATTCTGGGACCATGAGACTCGATCCGGCCGGAAGAGCCGAAGGAGGCGGGTCACAGCCCTTTTGTGACCGATGACCCCGAGAATTTCCTCGGGAACCTCTGGACAAGCCGACATTGCCCCGCGCTCGAAGCACTCGTGACGTGGCCGGGCTCACACTCGGATGAGCTTCCGTGCGATCGCGGACACAAGATCCCCTGCCATGACGATGGCTGACCCGAGCAGGATGAGAAGGAACATTTCGTCATAGAGAAAACGGGCGCGGGCATCCTGGATCCAGAAGCCGAGGGAAGCCACGCCGAGCATTCCGAGGACGGTCGCCTCTCGGACGCAGGTCTCCCACCGATAAAAGAGGAAGAGGAGGAACCGGGGGAGGGCGGCGGGAAAGAGTCCGAAGGCGGCGAGCTGTCGCCGGCCGGCGCCGACTGCGCGGAGCGCGGCGAACGGGTGAGGCGGCAGGTTCTCGACCACCTCGGCGTCGAGCTTGCCGAGGATGCCGGCATTGTGAATCGCCAGGGCGATGATGACGGGCCACGCCGTCGGCCCGAAGACCGCGATGAGGAGGAATGCCCAGACATACTCGGGGATCGCGCGCAGAAAAATGAGGAACACGCGGGTCGCTGCGACGAGCGCGCCGAAGAGAACCTCCAGCATTCGTTGCGGGGCCGATCCGGGGAGGTATGGGTCGGCTGCCGCCAGCGTGCGTGTGGCTCCGACGGAGACGAGGAGGCCGGCAAGCGCGGCGAGGAAGATGGCGACGACCGAGATCGCGAGTGTGGCGGCGGCCCCCTCGAGCCCCTTCTCGCCCATGATGTTGCCCGCCCACTGAATCGCGATCGCCCAATCCCAGTCCACCTGCTGAAGCGGAAACGGACGAAGCTCTCTCAGGAACCGGTCGAGGTTCGCGGCGCGGCGGGCATCCCAGATGCTGCCGAGAGTCGGAAGAAGCCGCAGCCACGAGAGCGCCGCGACGAGCGCGAGGGCGAGGAGGGATCGACGAGCGAAGCGGTTCATCGGCCGGCCGAGGCGCAGGTCGCGGAGCACGACCTCCCGTTCGGTGAGAGGTTCGGTCGTCATGCGGCGAAATCCCTCCGAAGGGCTCCGCTCCACCAGTCAGCAGCGGCGATGAGAAAAAAGAGCGTGTAGAGATAAGTCCAGACCTCGCCGTAATGAAGGTTCTCGAACGAAGCGGCGATGAAGTAGCCGAGCGTGGGAAAGCCGAAGAATCCGAGAATCGCCGAAGAGCGCAGGGCGCACTCGAACCGGTAGAACGCGTAAGCGCTCATGTCCGGAAGGGCGCGCGGCAGATAGCCGAACAGGAAAGCCTGAGCGGCACCGGCCCCCGTAGCCTGAAGGGCGCGGCCCGGGCCTCGCGGAGCCTCGTCGATCATCTCGGAGAAGACCTTTGCGAGAATGCCCGAGTAAGGGATCGCGATGGCGAGAATGGCGGCGAAGCTGCCGAGGCCGAACGCCGCGAGAAACAGCACGGCCCATAAAAGCTCGTGGATCGAGCGGACGAAGCCGATGAAAAGGCGGGTGGCGCTCCAGAGAAAGGGGAAGAGGCTGCGAGCGAGCAGGCGCGCCAGCGGGGAGGCATGTCCCCCGGGGTCCGGAATCCACCAGACGGATGACGCGAGGATTCCGAGCAGGAGTCCGGCCGGGATCGCGATCGACATCGCGCTGGCCGCGAAGACGGCGGTGTCGACGGCGGCGATCAGAGCCTTAAGCAGGAGAGGTCGCGTGCCGGGTGGAGGGAGCGTCTCGTAGACGAGTGCTGGGGTGAGGGCGTGCGAAAAGAAATTCGCGGCAATCGTCAACCCGCCGCTTCCGGGGAGCGTCCCTGACTCGAACAGCCCCAGGCTCGTAGCGGCGATCAGCGCCGCCGCGGCGATCGCGGCGAGAACGGCGGTCCGCTTGCCGAGCGGAGGTCGCGGCGGCAGATCACGCATCCAGCATCTCCTCGGGAGAGAGGCTGTAGAGCGACTGGAACATCTCCGGGGTGAGCGCATCGGTCGGGGAGTCGAACGCGATACTTCCCTTTCTGAGCCCGACGAGCCGGGGAAAGAACTCCCGCGCCAGGTCGAGATTGTGAAGGCTCATGCAGAGCGTCAAACCCTTCTCGTGCGAGAGCTCGCGCAGAAGCGCGACCGTATCGCGCGCCCGCGCCGGATCGACGCTCGATACCGGCTCGTCGGCGAGAAGAGCTCCCGGATCCTGGAACAGCGCTCTAGCGATCGCGACCCGCTGCTTCTGTCCTCCCGAGAGACGTTCGACCGGATCGAAGATCTTCTGCGGAATGCCGACTCGCTGGAGGATGGCGAAGACTTCCTCGACCATCTCCCGGCTCGGAAGCAACATCCCTCTCAGGGATGAGGCGAAGCTCATCCTTCCGAAGCGGCCGGCGACGACGTTCTGCACGACCCTGAGGCCCGGTACGAGATGGAGATCCTGATGGATGAAGCCGATGCAGGCGCGAGCGTCCTTGAGCTCAGACCGCGAAAGATCCGGGATCGGGCGACCGTCGAGGCGGACGATTCCTGTGGTCGCTCGCACGCTCGCGTTGAGAAGACCGAGCAGGGTCGATTTGCCCGCGCCGCTCGGGCCGACGAACGCGACTGCTTCGCCCCGTTCGATCTCGAGCGTGACCGAATCGATCGCGCGCGTGCTGCCGAGATCGACGCTCACGTTGTCGAGACTGAAGCTGGTGCCGGGGCAGCCCATCGCTTCAGCGCAGCATCCCCAACTCGCGTGCAACGTCGCGGATCCCGTCGAATTCTTCGTTCGACGCCGAGATCAATTTCTCCCGCGGCAGAGCGGCGAGCAGTGACGGGTCGTCGATCGCGATCAGCGCCTGCTGCAGACGTGCCGTGAACCCCTCTCCGAGCTTCGCGTCGAGATCGGGACGGGTAGTCCAGTTGTAATCGGCATACGGAGGCGTCCGCCAGATGACGCGGACCAGATCGGGGTCGGTCTTCCCTTCCTTCACCCGCTGATCGTAAACCTTGTAGTTGATCACTCCCACCTCGAACTGGCCCGACGCGACGAGCTCGGCCGTCTTGTCGTGGCTCCCCGAGTAACCGACGGGATGTTCGAAGAACTCGCCGGGCGACTGCCCCGTGGCCTCTCGAATGAAGTACTCGGGCATGAGCCGTCCCGAGGTCGAGCTCTCGGAGCCGAAGGTGAAGCGGAAGCTCCCGAGATTCTCGGGGATGGTTTCCGAGGGTTGAAGCCCCGTGGACCGGTTGGCGATGAAGTAGCTGTAGTAATTGGGGTCGGAATCTCCCTGCGCGATCGCGCGCGCCCCATCGACCAGATGGCGCGCCTGCACCCCGGTGAGACCGCCGAACCAGGCCAGGTCGATGTCTCCGTTGCGGAACATCTCGACGGTCGCCTGATAGTCGCGCGAGGGAACGTACTCGACCGGAACGTCGAGCACCTCGCTCAGATGGCGCGCGAGGGGGGCGAACTTCTCGGCGAGCTCGGTCGAGTTCTGATCGGGAATCGCGCTGAAACGCAGCGTCGCCTCCTGGCTCGACGGTGCCGTCGCCGGATCCTCGCCCGAGCATGCGGCGATCGCCATAGCGAACAACGAGAAGAGAAGAGAGACGTGTCGCATCAGGTGCCTCCTGTGACCGCGCATCGTACCCGAGCCATCCCCCTTTTTGGCGAATCCCGCGGACGTCCAGTGGTCCGGGTGGAAATGAGAGCGGCGCACCTCGTGAGGCTTCTCTCGCCCTCCTGCACGCCCGCTTGATATGCTCCCCCCATTCCGTGACGGAGGACGAACCGATGCGCCGGACTGCACTTGCCGTATCCCTGTCGATGCTGCTCACCGCCTGCGCGACCGCACCCGCGGTTGCGCCGCCGGTTCAGACCGAGGCCTCGGTCGACCGCGCGCGCAACCCGCTGCTGTACTCGGCCGTCTGGGTGCAGACTTCCGGGGAGTACCGGGCGCTCTCCCTCCAGGCATTCTCCGCCGCCGAAACCGCGGTCGCTCGTGCAGTCGCCGATCCAACCTGGACGGCGGCGGTCGAACAGCCCACGGCGCCTTCCGGCCTCCCGCCCGCCGTCATCGTCGACATCGACGAGACAATGCTGGACAACTCCCCATACGAAGCGAGGCTGATCGAGGACGCGGCTTCCTTCACGCCGGAGACCTGGGCAGCCTGGGTCGAGGAGAGAAGCGCGGATCCCATTCCGGGCGCGGTGGAGTTCGCCCGCCAGGCCGCGGCACGCGGGGTGACCATGTTCTACGTCAGCAACCGCGACACGGAAGGAGAGACGGCGACCCGCGACAACCTGATCCGGCTCGGATTCCCCGTGTCGGACCAGGTCGACACCGTTCTCCTGCGCGGAGAGCGCGAGGAGTGGAAGACCTCCGAGAAGACCGCCCGGCGCACCTGGATCGCGGAGCGCTACCGGATCATCGCGATGATCGGCGACGACCTCGGGGACTTTCTCCCGAATGCGCGCGTGAGCAGGCAGGAGCGCGAGGCGATGGTCGACCGCTATCGAGACTGGTGGGGAACGCGCTGGTTCGTCATTCCGAACCCGATGTACGGTTCGTGGGAGACCTCTCTGACGAGCGGAGCAACGACACCCGACGAACGGATGGAGCGGCTGATGCAGTCGCTCCGCCCGGCGCGCTGAGGAGCCGTCGATGGGGCGGGCGATTCATCTCGAGTCTGCCGGGGCGGTCGCGATCGTCACGATCGACGATCCCGATTCGCCCGTGAACGCGATTTCGACGAGGCTCGGCCGCGAATTGGGGGAGGTCCTCGACGAGATCGATTCGCTCGATCAGGTCAGGGCCGTCGTGATCCGGAGCGGGAAGGAGAGCGTCTTCGTGGCTGGCGCCGACCTTCGGGAGATCGCGTCGATCGACGATCCCGCGGATGCCGCGGCGATATCGAAAGGAGCGCAGGCGCTATTCGATCGCATCGCGAGTGACTCCCGACCCTTCGTTGCCGCGATCGGCGGAGCGGCGATGGGTGGGGGTCTCGAGCTCGCGATGGCGTGTCACGGCCGGGTCGCATCGGATTCCGACTCGACCGTCCTCGCCCTGCCGGAGGTGAACCTCGGGCTGATTCCCGCGGCCGGCGGAACCCAGAGACTCCCCCGCCTCATCGGGCTCGAGAACGCCCTGCCGATGCTCCTGACCGGGAAACGCATCCGGCCCCAGCGAGCGATCGAGATTGGCCTCGTCGATCGGGTCGTCGCGTCCGACGACCTCCTCGCCACCGCGATCGCTCTCGCTCAGGCGCTGGCCCGCGAGTCGGCCGGAAAGAAGATCGGCTGGACTCCCGCGAGCTGGAGTCCGCAGCTGAGAACTCCGGCTCACAGTCGCGCCAGCCAGCTCCGTCATCGGATCGGCTTCACCGCGCCATTCCGTCCCCTGCTGATCCGCAAGGCGAAGCGAGACGTCATGGCGAAGACCCGCGGCGCTTACCCGGCGCCGATCGCGATCCTCGACGCGATCGAGGCGGGGCTGTCGGAAGGGTTTCGGGCAGGGCAAAGGGCCGAATCGGCGGCGTTTGGACAGCTCGTCGCATCCGAAGGGGCGAAGCAGCTGATCAGGCTCTTCGAGGTAACGACCCGCAGGAAGAGGCCGGTCACGGCCCCCCGGCCCGTGAAGCGTCTCGGAGTCGTCGGAAGCGGCTTGATGGGAGAGGGAATCGCTTCGGTGTCGATCGACCGCGTTCCGGTGGTCCTCGAGGACGTGAACGCTGACGCGGTCGAGAGAGCAGGCAGGAGAATCCGGGAGTCGCTCGACCGGAGAATGCGCTCCGGCTCGATCGGCCGCGAAGAGGCGGGCGAGCGGTCGGAGCGGTTGACCACCGCAGCGTCGATCGAGGGGCTGGCGGGGTGCGATCTGGTGATCGAGGCCGTGTTCGAAGATCTCGATTTGAAGCGGGGGATCTTCGCCGAGCTCGAGCGCGTCGTCGATCCGCGGGCGATCCTCGCCTCGAATACCTCCGCGATCCCCATCGCGAAGATCGCCGCTGGTCTTCGTCACCCCGAGAGAGTCGTCGGGATGCACTATTTTTCGCCCGTTCCGAAGATGCCGCTGCTCGAGATCGTCGCTCCCAAGGCCGCGGATGCCGATGTCGTCGAGTCGGCTCGGGCGTTCGGAGTCCGGCAGGGAAAGACCGTCATCGTCGTGGGCGACGGTCCCGGCTTTTACACGACGCGTATTCTGAGCCCCTATCTCTACGAGACCATCCTGCTGCTCGGGGATGGAGCCGAGCCCGCTGAGATCGACGATGCCATCCGCGCCTTCGGCTTCCCGGTGGGGCCGATCACTCTTCTGGACGAAGTCGGACTCGATGTGGCGGCGCACGTGGCCCGCGACCTCGGCGAGGCATTTTCCAATCGCGGATTCGCACCGAGCGCCGCGCTCGAAAAGGCCGTGCAAGCCGGACGGCTGGGGCGCAAGAACGGCTGCGGTTTCTTCAAGTACAAGAAAGGGCGGCGCGGCGATCTCGATCCGTCCATTCTTCCCGTCATGGGATTCGGCCCCCGCCGGAAAGTCGAAGCCGCGCAGATCGTGGACCGGCTGGTGTTCGCCATGGTAGGCGAGGCGCTGCGCTGCCTTGCCGATGGAACGCTCCGCTCGGAAGAGGATGGGGACCTCGGTGCCGTTCTCGGGCTCGGTTTCCCTCCCTTCCTCGGAGGACCGTTCGCCTGGGTCGCCTCGCAGGGGAGAAAGCAGGTTGACGAGCGCCTCACCGAGCTCGCCGGACGGTACGGGGAGAGGTTCGAACCAAGGGACTAGGGGCTAGGGGCCAGGGGCCAGGAAAAGCAAAGGCAGAGTCAGGGCAGAAGTCGAGACGAACGCGCGGGCCCGTTTCTTGTTACTCTTCCGCGGGCTTTCGACCGGAGAGCTCCAATACGAATTAAAGGTGACCCCATGAAGACATCTGTGGCGTGTCTGGCCGCCGCGGCGCTCCTGACCGCCTGTGCGCAAACCACCGGAGGCCTCGGCCCAACCTCGGGCTCCCGGTCACCGGTTGCGGATTACCCGGACGATCCCCACTCATTCTCGACGCCGAACGATGTCGTGGTCGAGCACATCGACCTCGATCTGTCGGTGAATTTCCCGGCGAAACGACTCGTTGGCCGCGCGTCCCTGGTGGTGAACAACCGGACCGGCTCGGACACGCTCCGCCTCGACACGCGCGATCTGACGATCAGCAACGTGACGCTCGGGAGCGAGGCCGTTCCGACCCGGTGGAGCCTGGGAGAACCGGAGGGAGTTCAGGGGAGGTCGCTTCTCATCTCCGTTGCTCCCGATACCCGTCGCGTGAATATCGAGTACGAGACATCTCCCGAGGCGGCCGCCGTGCAATGGCTCGACCCGGCGCAGACGAGCGGTGGGAAGTGGCCTTTTCTCTTCACTCAGTCGCAGGCGATCCTCGCGCGGACCTGGATTCCCCTGCAGGACACCCCGGCAGTGCGATTCACGTACTCGGCGACGATCCGGGTGCCGAAGCCGCTGGTGGCGCTGATGAGCGCGGAGAATCCGACCGAGGCCGACCCTGACGGCACGTACGAGTTCGAGATGCCGCAGCCGATCCCGTCGTACCTGATGGCGCTCGCGGTGGGCGACCTGGAATTTCGCGATCTCGGCGGGCGAGCGGGCGTCTACGCGGAGCCTGCAGTCGTCGAGAAGTCGGCATGGGAGTTTGCGGACACGGCGAAGATGATCGATGCGGCCGAGCAGATCTACGGCCCGTACCAGTGGGGGAGGTACGACATTCTCGTACTTCCGCCGAGCTTCCCGTTCGGAGGGATGGAGAACCCGCGGTTGACGTTCGCTACACCGACGATTCTCGCCGGCGACCGGTCGCTCGTGTCGCTCGTCGCCCACGAGCTCGCGCATTCGTGGTCGGGAAATCTCGTCACGAATGCGACCTGGGACGACTTCTGGCTGAACGAGGGGTTCACGACGTACTTCGAGAACCGGATCATGGAGCGGGTTTACGGGGAGGGCTTCGCGCGAATGCTCGCCGACCTCGGAAGGCAGGATCTCGAGGCTGAAGTCGAAGACCTCGGGGCGACTTCCGCCGACACTCACCTCAAGCTCGATCTCACCGGCCGCGACCCCGACGACGGGATGACGGACGTTGCGTACGAGAAGGGAGCTCATTTCCTCCGCCTCATCGAACAGACCATGGGGAGGGAGCGCTTCGACGCCTTCGTGCAGCGATGGTTCGACGAAAACGCGTTCAAGTCAGCGACCACGGAGCAGTTTGTGGGCTACCTGCGCGCGAACCTCAGCCCCGAGGAGGAAGCGAGAATCGGAATCGACCAGTGGGTCTACGGGCCGGGCATCCCGGCGAACATCCCGACGGTGCAATCGGACCGCATCGTGAATGCGCGGGCGCAGGCCGCGCGATTCCTCCAGGGAGCCGCCGCGGGCGAGCTGACGACGGAAGGGTGGACCACGCAGGAGTGGCTTCTCTTCCTCCGCGCACTTCCCGCACGGCTCACGAGCGAGCAGATGGTCGCGCTCGACCGCGAGTTCAAGCTGACTTCGAGCGGCAATTCGGAGATTCTTTTCGCATGGCTGATGAAGGCGGTCACCAGCGAGTTCGAAACCGCGTATCCGGCGCTGGAGGAGTTCCTGACGTCAATGGGGCGCCGCAAGTTTCTCGAGCCGCTCTACAAGGAACTGGTGAAGACGGCGGAAGGGAAAGCCCGCGCGATCCGGCTCTACACGACCGCGCGGCCGACCTACCACCCGGTCTCGCAGGGGACGATCGATACGATCCTCGGTTGGAAGTGAAGGAGCCGGTTTGAAACGGCTGATTCCGGGCCTGCTGCTGACTGTCGCCGTGACGCTCACGGCGACGGTCATCGCAGAGCTCGCGGGTGGCGCGCTGCTTCGGTTGCAGGGATTCGACCCCGCAACGGCGAAAGGGAGCCCCATCTCCCCGGTGACCATCGCCATCCTCCTGGGCCTCGTCGTCGCCGCCGCGATCGGTCCCCGACCATCGCTGAAGCCCGGCCTCGACTTCGGCGTCAAGAGGCTGCTTCGCATCGGAATCGTCCTCGTCGGCATCCGGCTCTCGCTCGTGGACGTGCTGCAACTCGGGGCTTATGGAATCCCTTTCGTTGCGGCGATCATCGTCTTCGCCATCCTTCTGGCGACTTTCGTGGCGCGAAAGCTCGGGGTCTCGACGAAGTTCGGCCTCCTGACCGCTGCTGCGACTTCGATTTGCGGAGTCACAGCCGCACTCGCCACGGGACCCGCCATCGATGCGGACGACCGCGAGGTTGCCTACGCGGTTGCGAATACGACTCTGTTCGGCCTGATCGCGATGATTTTCTATCCGTGGCTCGCGCACGCGGTGTTCGAGACGCGAAGCGTGGGAGCGGGGATGTTTCTCGGCACGTCCATTCACGACACGAGTCAGGTCGTCGGAGCCGCGCTCGCCTACAGGCAGATGTTCGGCGACGAGCTGGCGTTCAAGGCGGCTACCGTGACGAAGCTGACTCGTAATCTCTTCATCGTCGCCGTCGTACCCCTCATGGGGTGGCTCGCGCGGAGGGAAACCGCCGGGCGTGGCACCGCCATACGCATCCGCGGGCTCGTTCCGGGTTTCATCCTGGGATTCCTCGTGATGGCGGTGGTGAGGACTCTCGGCGACGCGACCCTCGCGTCGACGGGTGCGGCCTTCGCTCTCATCCCGGAGGCGTCCTGGCAGGCCCTGACGACGATTCTCGGTTCCTCGCTCGCGGGGTGGCTTCTGACCGCGGCGATGGCGTCGGTCGGACTCTCGACCAACATAGGGATGTTCCGCCAGCTCGGGCTGCGCCCACTCTGGGTCGGCGCGATCGTGGCGGTCGGCGTCGGAGCCCTCGGTCTGGGCCTCGCGATCCTCGTCTCGCCGCTGATCCGGCTCTGAGACGCGAACATCCGTCTGTCCTGACCATTCGAGAGTAAGATTGAAACTCGCGGAGGTCATGGCAGATGACGGGACTGAGAATCGTTGCGATCGTGCTGATCGTTGCAGGCGTGCTGGCTCTGGTTTACGGGGGATTCAGCTACACCAAAGCCACCCATGAGGCCGACCTTGGGCCGATCGAGTTTTCGGTGAAAGAGACCGAGCGAGTCAACGTCCCCCTCTGGGCGGGCATCGGCTCTCTGGTCCTCGGGATCGTTCTCCTGATCGTTCCGAAGAAGAGATAGACCCTGAAAGAACGGGAGCCCGTGACCGGCTGGCGATTGCGCCAGCCGGCAATGCAGCGCTCTCGTCTTCCAAGAGCACTAGCCGGGCCACAGCCACCCAAAGCCCCCCGCCGTGAGCAGGGCGTAGATCAGGCCGTCGACGGTCGCCTTGATCGTCGTTCCCCATGCGCGCCGATACCAGATCGACATCTGCCAGAGAGCGAGGGAGTAGCCGATGAATGCCGTCGTGCTGATGAAGCGGAAGACCTCCATATAGTCGGTCTTCGGCGGCAGCGCCCGTCCGGTGATGTACGCTGCGAAGATGCTCACCACGACGCTGAAGAGAAACCAGAGGGAGAGGCTCTTTCCCATCGATACGGGGCCGTTCGGCATCACCGTGACGATCATGACGGGTCCCTCTTTCATCTTCTCGTTGAACTCAGGGGAACGCATTTCGGCCGTGCTGGCGGCGCGCGGGGTCCTGTAGTCCCCCGGGGGAATCGCCAGGGGGTGAACGGCGGCCCGGAAGGCGTCCTCGTTCGGGACGGCGGGATAGTCCGAGTCGTGCCACTTCAGGAGCATGTGGATGAGCGAGCTCGCGAAGAAAACGACGATGGCGGAGAGCAGGATCGGGAGCCAGAGCGCAGGCAGACCGGTCATGGAAAACCTCCTTCTTCTCGTGTGAAGCTCGAATGATAGCGCGCTCCGGCCTCCGGGGAGCTTTCCGACTTCCGGCCTGATCGGAACTTGCTTCCGAGAGCCTCATGCCTCGTCCACGACGCGCGGAAGCAGGCGTCGGGAAACGAGTGACGGAGGCTTTCTGGCCCCTTCAGGCGAGACACAGTCCACCCCTGCCAGCGTTTTTCGCCGCAAAGTGCCTCCTATCTGTTCGGGTGACCCTCCGCCGGGAACTCCGTCGGTCTCACCCGGAGGGCGCCCGCCGCACTGGCCGCTCAGTCTTCCGACCCAGTTCCCTGGCCGGTGCCTGAACCGCCAATCGGCACGGTCAGTACGTGATCGGCGGTGCCGACCGTCGAGTCCTTGGGCCGTAAGTCCTGAGTCTTAAATAAAATGGATCCGGACGAAAGAAATGAATAAAGAAGAAAAAGAATGAACCATTCGCGCATTTGAGCCCTCCTTAGGCACAGATCCCGGCGAATCCGGGGAAACGAAAAATTGTGGGGGAGGGCGCCCCCTCAGATAGAGGAGTAGCGAAAAAGGGGCAAATCCACACCCCCCTGGTCAAAAAAAGTTTCTGGCCAGGGTCGCGAGGGGATTGATCCGGGGGGGGGTGGGTGGCGATCAGGAGCCTTCTGGCGAAGGGGCAAAAAGCAGTTCCGGCTCGTTAGGCAAGCGTTCCAGGTAAGAGCGCACCCGGCCGACGGCAGGCTGCGGAATTTGACCGCGAGAAGCCGACTCTGCCAGAAAGGCGAGCGCGGTCAGGGCATTGGCCGTGATTCCGGCCTCTCTGAACCGCGCATAGAGCGAGCGGCACTCGGCGGTGGCGACGGCGTTCTCGTCCGCAGCCAGATGCGCTTCGATGCGGTCGAGGGCGACCACTGCAGCGACGACCTGCATTCCCGCGGCGAGAAACTCCGTTTCGGCCTCGCGCAACCGGTCGATTCCTTCTTCCAATTTTCTGTTTCTGAGAAGCAGCCGCGCTAATCCCCACGTCGAGCGTGTTCGCTCGGTGTGCATCCCGAGTTCCCTGTAGAGGTTCATTGCCTGAAGGAGGTGGGTCGCTCCGAGGTCGAGCTCTTCGAGCTGGATGCTGAGCTGTCCGATGTTGTTGTGCAGCTGTGCCCTGGAGCGAAGGTCGTCCTGGGCGGATCGGAGCAGCTCCAGGAACAGAGTACGCGCCTCGCGCTGATGACCCGTTTCGGAGAGGATGACCCCTTCGAGGATCCGACAGTGAAGTAGGCGAGTGGTGTCAGAAAAATCCGCGAAAACTCCGGCAGCAGATTTCAATCTTCGCATCGCGGCTGATCGATCTTCTTGCTCCCGCAGCACACAGGCGGCGATGTACTCCACGACAGCGACCGGATGAGCGCTGGCGAGAGATCGCTCGTACTCGAGCGTAGCCTTTCCCACAGATTCGAGAGCCTCGGGGTACTTGCCCAGCAGCCTCAGCGCGTTCGCTCGTTCCTTGAAGATGTTGCCGCGGTGCTCCGCAGCGACGACCGTCGGGTACGTAGTCCAGTCGACGCGACGGGCCAGAGCTTCGGCAGCGTACGTCACTTCGAGTGCCCTGGACGGGGAGGTATCGAGCAGGGTCCGCGCGGCTTCCAGGGCGGCCGCGAGCGCTCCGGCGGTGGCGGAAGCGAACCTGAGGATTCCTTCCGCGTGGTCGGGATTCTCGAGAAGCCGGCTCCCGAGGTCGCGCGCGGCCAACGATTCATCCTCCAGGCGCGAGGCAACCGCCTGGATCTCGGCCAGCCCCTCCTTGTCACCTCCAACGAGCCGAGGAGCCTCGTGCTGCCAGACGACATCGTCGCTCAACAGGGCGGTGAAAACAGCGAACTCCTCGAGCGCTTTCCTGCAGCGGGGGCAATCGGCGACATGGGGGTCGCTCGCCCCGGGCGTCAGCGCGAGGTCGGCAAGGGCTTCGTCCGTCAGATGCTCGTTCGTCATGGTTTCCCCCAAAGGTGCCGCCACTCCTGAAAAGCTTTCCTCAGACAACGGTAGATCAGCTTCTCGGCATACCGCGCCGTCGTCCCGAGCGTCTCGGCCATCTCGGTCGCTGTCGCCCCCTGCCAGTAATGAAGCTGGAGAGTCTCCCTGCATTTCGGGTGCAATCCTCCGACGACCTGACGCACGGTCAGCTTGCGGG
>JBHEPS010000004.1:0-4470 GCA_046260175.1 Thermoanaerobaculia bacterium | reverse complement strand
GGGCCAGATCCTCGAGGTCCGCATCGTGATCGGATGCGGGACGCCCCCCGAGATCTTCCGCGACGTCGTCGACACACGCCCCCCGCTTACGCCAATACGTGCGGGCCGCGTTGCACGCTCCTCCAATGAGCCACGCGCGCGGATCACGCACGGTTTTTTGCACCCGGAGAAAACTCACGAACACGTCCTGGACCAACTCCTCCGCGACGGACTCCGGCACGTTGAACCGGCAGACGACCAGCCGTCGGAGGAATCCGAAATGCCCCCTGTAGATCTCGGAGAACGAGTCTGGCTGGGGCGGAACGTCTGAAGTTGCGGCAAGTGCCATCGGCGACTCCAGAGTATGGCTGAAAACCGCGAAGATCGTAAGCGGCCCCTGCGGAGTGCGGGAATCTGAATATTTTCGATCCAGTTTCCAAAATAGGTGGGTGGTTTTTCTACCCCCAGCGACTCCTTCTCCATGAGAGAGAACCCCAGCGCCGGCGGGTCGCGGTGGGAGGATCGTGTCGCGGCGGACGCCTCCCGCCGGCCGGGAGGCCTGGGAGTGGCCCTGCTCTTTTCGGCGCGCGAGGCGCGGGGCTTCGGAATCCCGGTGGTCTCCGATCCGCCGCAGCGCATGCGCAGGGTGCACCTGATCAGCGGAGAAAAGGAGATTCCTCTTGAGGTCGAACGAAGTCACGTGACGGTTCCTCCCGAACATCCCCTCCCCTGGAAATTCCGACTCGAGCATTTCGAGCCGGCTATCTATACGGCCGCCGACCTGGCGGCCTCGAGGCCAATCGCGATGAAGGAAATGGGAACGATTCGAGGAATGCTGGACCGTCCTTCACCGTCAGGGGTGGAGCGATTCACCTGGTTCTTGAGACAGCGAGTGCCACCATCGGTGACGGCGATCCCGGTCGATGTCGACGAGAAGGGGGAATTCGAGTTTCGCCTTCGCGGAGGCCTATACGAAGGGTCGGCGGTGGGGGAGAGTTGCGCTTCGAAGATCCGCTCGAGAATCATGGTGAATCCTGGAAGGGTCACCGATCTCGGGAGGATTCCCTGCGATCCGGTCGAAGGACCGAGAAGGCACTAGGGAATCTGACGATAGTCGGAGTGGAACGGCCGCATCGGCGGCCGGCGACTGAGGCGCGTTAAGATTCGGCTCGACGTGCGATCCTCCCTCGACCGGTCCGACTTTCGGCTCCTCGTACTGGCTCTGCCGGCGGGCATTTTCTTTTTCTTCTTCCTCGGATCGCTCTGGCCGCTCGCGCCTGTCGACGTCAACCGGAGGAAACCGGCGCTCGAAGCCGAGGCGCGCTCGTTTCTTGCCGGCCAGGGGATCTCGCTCGATGGATACACGGCCGCGAGCAGCCTGCGGGTCGACGAGGATCTGCTCGAATACCTTCAGAGAAGTTTCGGCACGGAATGGGCGCGCCAGGAGATTGCGCGCTCGGTCCCCTACCGATACTTCGTTCAGTTCAAGAAGAGAGGTGACCCTGACTGGGTTTATGCCTCGATCGATCCGGACGGCGGCCTGGCCGGTTGGGGGAGGACTCTTCAGGACGACACGCCGGGTGCTTCGCTCGGGGAGCAGGCGGCCCTCGCGCTGGCGGGCGGGGCCGCAGCGGAGATGGGTGTCGATCTCGGCCTCTGGCAGCGTCGCGGCTCCGGGACCACCGAACGGCCGGCGCGCCGGGATCACCGGTTCGTCTGGGAGCGGGAGGTGTCGGAAGATCCAGAGCTTCGCGAGAGGCTCTGGATCGACGTCGGGGGTGCCGAGGTCGTGGCGATCGACCGGCGACTCGTCGTTCCTGACGCCGCAGGCCGGGACGCGCGCCGTCGCATGGCCCCGACGATCGCCCTTCAGGTGGCGGGAGCACTCCTGGTCGCGGTGGCCGGACTCGCGGCGCTCGTGGTCTTTCTCACGAGGTTGAGTCGCGGAGGAATCGCTCTTCGCCCGGCGGCAACGCTGGTCGCCGTCATCGGGCTCTCGTTTCTTCTCATTCAGGCGCTTCGCCCCGCCGAGCTCCTCCGCGAGTGGGATCCTCTGTGGCCTCGATGGATTGCTTCGTTCCAGAGTCTCGCTCTCTCGGCAGCTGGAGGAGCGTGGGTGGCGTTCGCTCTGTTCGTCGTGGTTGCCGCGGGGGACGCGCTCGATCGGGAGTCCGGCGCGCGGAGAGGGGCTTCGCTCTGGACCGCGGCGCGGGGGAGGCTGATGGATCCCGCCGTGGGGCGCGGCTCGATCCGCGGCTTTCTGGTCGGCCTGCTGAGCGGAGCCGCGCTCACGGTGGCCGTGCTCGGACTCGAGCGATTTGCCGGAGGGTGGACTCCGATTCAGCCGCAGGGTTTTTTCTTCTATGCCCTCAACTCGAGCGCTCCGGCCATTTCGACTCTGGTGTTTTTTCTGATGGTGGCGCTCGTCGAGGAGCTCGGCTATCGATTCTTCGCTGGAACGTGGCTCCTCGAGCTGACCCGCAGGCGTTGGGTCGCGATTCTCGTCCCCGCGGTCCTGTACGGGGCCACGCATACGGGCCTGCGTTTCCTGCCACCCGGCGATCCGTTCTGGGGTCGCGCGTTCGCGCTCACACTCGTGGGATGCGTATGGGGATGGGCTTTTTTCCGTTTCGACGCCCTGACGGTCGTCCTCTCACACTTCACGGCGGATCTCTTCATCTTCAACTGGCCGCGGCTCGCCAGCGGAGACCCGGACCTCGTCCTGCGAGGGTCGTTGACGATTCTCGTGCCGCTTCTTCCCGGTATCCTCTGGCTGATCTTCGGGCGAAGTGAGGATGGTTCTGTAAGTCAGAAGTCAGAAGTCAGAAGGCAGAAGTAAGAGCAAAGGCAACGTAATCCCGAGGAGGCGCGCGATGAGAGCCAAGAGACCGACAACACCAAGAGCTGCTCGAGCTGGCCTGATTCTGCTTTTGCTTTTCCCTAGCCCCTAGCCCCTAGCCCCTGGCCCCTAGCCCTGGCCCCTGGCCCCTGGGTTCACTCCTCCTCATCGTCGCCGAACTCGTCGTCCTCTTCCGGATCGTCCATCTCCCAGATCGCGAGCTCGTCGAGAGCTTCATCGGCTGCAGCTGATATCTCCTTGTCGCCGGATTGCTGGAGACTCTGGAGAAGCTCGCGGCAGTCCGGATCGACCGGAGGGAGCGAGAGAATTGCGACGATCCGGAGATCGCGCTCGACCGACGAGGAACGCGCCAGCTTCCGGAGCGTGGGACCCGCCTCCTTGAGGCTTCTGAGTCCCGCGGCACGGACGGCCTCGAAGCGAAGGTCCCCCTCGCCCGATTCGACGAGCTGAAGGATTTCCTTGTCGAACCCATTGTGGTAACCCATGGAAAAGATGGCGGTCAGCCGCCAGTCCCGCTCGCCCGATGCGAAGTCGCGTCGGATGGCTTCTTTCTGCCACGGTTGGGGGTCGCGAACGAGCACTTCCATCGAGCGCCTCCGCACGATCGTCGGCTGGGCGGGATTTTCGTAGATCGCGCGGAGGCGGCGGACCATCGATTCGAATGCCCCCTTCGACAACGAGGGGAGCAGCTCGGGACCGAACCCGAAGTCCTCTTCGTAGTCGGTCCCGCATTCGTCGATGATCGGTCCGAACGCGACGATTACGTCCGCACGGATGTTCTCGTCCTGATCGCTCTCCGCGATCTCCAGCAGCTTCTCGGCGGTGGCGTCATCCATGTCGAGGGCGAGTTCCTCGAGCGTCTGCTGCCTGCGCTCGGAGTTGGAGCCGAGGAGCGTGGTGGTCGGAAAGTCGTTCTTGTTCAAGCGTCACCTCACGAAAGAATGGCACGAAGCCCGGTACAGCCCTGTTCTGATATTCGGTGCCGGCGATTTTAACCCGATTGAGAGATGATGGTGCGCGCATGCGCATCACGAACGTTCACGAGAGGCGTCTCGCCTCGCCACCGCAGGCGGTCGGAGAACTGCTCGATTCACTCGGTTCGGATCATGACCGCCTGTGGCCTCGAGGGTGGCCGAAGGTCCGGTTTGACCGTCCGCTCGGAGCTGGCGCGCGCGGCGGGCACGGCCCGATCCGCTATCGCGTGGAAACCTGGATTCCCGGAGAAACGGTTCGGTTCCGCTTCGAAGCGCCCCGCGGCTTCGACGGTTTCCACGCTTTCGGAATCCGGCCGGAGGGTGAGGGCTCAGTGGTCCGGCACGTCATCGAGATGAAAGCGCGCGGCCGCGCGCTCCTGTCCTGGTTCTTCGTCATCCGTCCCCTGCACGACGCGTTGATCGAAGATGCATTCTCGACGGTGGAAGCTTCGTTGGCTCTTCCGGTCACGCAGTGCCCCTGGTCGTGGCGCGTGCGGATGCTTCGACGGATCCTTCGCTGAGGCCTAAATCGGGTCGCTCAGACGGAAGCGCGCGATCTTGCGCGCGTCGGCTTCCCGCATCCTTCTGCGGGAGTGGCGCGCGAGCTCCCACGTCGACACCAGGAGAACGAACCAGAAGGGGACGGCTCCTGCAGCG
>JBHEPS010000039.1:2410-18484 GCA_046260175.1 Thermoanaerobaculia bacterium | reverse complement strand
GCGAAGCACGGCGAAGGATCTCAAAATGCGAGGATCGTGCTGGTTGGCGGAAATGAACCAGGCCGGTTCATTAGAAGGGAGCGCCGCGGTGATCGATCGATCCAGGAGAACCGCGGGCGCGACCGAAGGATCTCAAAATTGCAGGATCTCGCCACCTGCGCGTTTCCCCCGCACTGGCCAACGCGATCCTCGCATTTTGAGTTCCTTCGTCGGCTTCGCCTCCTCAGGATGACTGGATCGCGTCACTTCCGGTGCATGACGTTCGTCACAAGCCGCTGAGACAGACCTACTTACCATGCGCCCAGCCGCCGCCGGCCCGGCCCGGTGGTAGACTCGGCCCCGCTATGAACGGAGAACGAAAAATGCCTCCCAAAATCCAGAAACAGGATGCTCTCGATTACCACTCGCAGGGACGTCCTGGAAAAATCGAGGTCATTCCGACCAAGCCGACGGTCACCCAGCGTGACCTCTCACTCGCCTACACGCCCGGGGTGGCCCAGCCGTGTCTCGAGATCGCGAAGAACCCGAACGACGTCTACAAGTACACGGCGAAGGGGAACCTCGTCGCCGTCATCTCGAATGGGACCGCGGTTCTCGGGCTCGGGGACATCGGAGCTGCGGCCGGCAAGCCGGTCATGGAAGGGAAGGGAGTTCTCTTCAAACGATTTGCCGACATCGACGTGTTCGACCTCGAGCTCGACACGCACGACGTCGAGGAGTTCATCAACGCGGTGAAGCTTCTCGAGCCTACGTTCGGCGGAATCAACCTCGAGGACATCAAGGCTCCGGAGTGTTTCGAGATCGAGACGCGGCTCCAGGAGCTGATGAACATCCCGGTGTTCCACGACGACCAGCACGGAACGGCGATCATTTCGGCCGCGGCGCTGATCAACGCACTCGAGGTCGCGGGGAAGAAGATCGGCGATATCAGGCTGGTGGTCTCCGGCGCGGGTGCCGCGGCGTTCGGATGCCTCCGTCTCTACGAGCAGCTGGGACTGAAGCGGAAGAACGTACTGCTGGCCGACAGCCACGGGGTGATCTTCAAGGGGCGGACGACCTACATGACGCCCACGAAAGAGGAGTGGGCCGTCGAGACGGACGCCCGGACTCTGGCCGACGCATGCAAGAACGCGGACGTGCTGATCGGTCTCTCCGTGGGCGGGATCGTCACGCAGGACATGGTCCGCTCGATGGCGGAGAACCCGATCGTGTTCGCGATGGCGAACCCCGATCCGGAGATCTCGTACGACGACGCGATCGCCGCGCGCAACGACGTCATCATGGCTACGGGGCGCTCGGACTATCCCAATCAGGTCAACAACGTTCTCGGGTTCCCCTTCATCTTCCGCGGCGCCCTCGACTGCCGGGCGACGAAGATCAACACGGAGATGAAGCTGGCGGCCTCGAAAGCGCTGGCCGAGCTGGCGAAGATGGACGTGCCGGACGCCGTCCTCCGGGCGTACTCGGTCTCGGAGATGAGCTTCGGCCGCGAGTACCTGATCCCGAAGCCGTTCGACTACCGCGTGCTGCTCCACGTGCCGATCGCGGTCGCGCGGGCGGCCGAGGAGACCGGCGTCGCGCAGGAGCCGATCCAGGACTACGACGAGTACCGGAAGGAGCTCGAGGCGAAGCTGGGGCGCTCGCGCCGGCTGATGCACATCGTGTTCGAGCGCGCCCGGTCGGCGCGGAAGCGGGTCGTCTTCCCCGAGGGCGATCACGACAAGATCGTGCGTGCTGCCAAGGCGCTCGTCGATGACGGCATCGCCGATCCGATCCTTCTCGGCCGGGAAGAAGACATCCGCGCCAAGCTGGCGGCGAATGACGCTTCCGATTACAGCCGCATCACGATCGTCGACCCGGAGAAGTCGCAGGAGAAGCTGAGCGCTTACGCCGAGAGGCTGCACGACCAGCGCAAGCGAAACGGCCTGACCCTCAGCGACGCGCGCAAGCTTCTCCTTCAGCGGAATTACTACGGGATGGCGATGCTCGAGGCGGGTGACGCCGACGGCGTGATCTCGGGGCTGACGATGTACTACCCCGACACCATCAAGCCAGCGCTCCAGATCGTGAAGACCCGCAAGGGTGTCCGCCGCGCCTCCGGCGCCTACATCCTGATGTTCAAGGGACGGGAGATGGTGCTGGCCGACACGACGGTCAACATCGAGCCGACCGCGGAGGATCTCGTGGAGATCGCCGTGCAGACCGCCGAGACGGCGCGACGGTTCGGCATCGAGCCGAAGGTCGCGATGCTCTCGTTCTCGAATTTCGGCTCGACGATTCATCCTCTGCAGGAGAAGGTGAAGCGGGCCGTCGCGATGCTTCACGAGCAGCATCCGGATCTGGTCGTCGAGGGAGAAATGCAGGCCGACACGGCGCTCGTCCCCGAGATCGCCGCCGAGTACGCGTTCAGCAACATCCAGGGCGACGCGAACGTGCTGATCTTCCCCGACCTGCAGTCGGCCAACCTCGCCTACAAGCTACTCTGGCGGCTCGCGAACGCCGAGGTCATCGGTCCGATCCTGCAGGGGCTGTCCAGGCCGGTGCACGTGCTCCAGCGCGGTGTCGACGTGAACGACATCGTGAACATGGCCGCCATCGCGGTGCTCGACGCCCAGGAGATCGAGAAACAGAAGGCGGAGACGAAGCCGCGCAAGAAGAAGGGCTGAGGCGGGTGGCCGGGGCTTTCCAGCCCCGGCTTCGTGCCACGAAGCGGAATCATCCGGGCAGGCCTCAACTCCTGCCTCGCCAATCCCACTATCTCGCGCTCGATGGCGAGCCGCGGCTGGAAAGCCGCGGCCACCTCGGAAAGCCGCGGCCACTCGGAATCTCCCTTCCCTCCATTTCCTTCTCCCTCCCGTGGCGAAGGTTGCGGTGGCGATGTCCGGCGGGGTCGATTCTTCGACTGCCGCGTACCTGCTCAAGAAGCAGGGGCACGAGATCATCGGCATGTCGATGCAGATGTACAACGCGCTCGAGCAGGCCGATAACCCGTACGGCGGATGCTGTACGCTCGACGACCTCGCCGACGCGCGCCGGGTGGCGTGGAAGCTCGACATTCCGTACTTCGTCCTCAATCTCGAGGGGGAGTTTCGTGAGCGGGTGATCCGCCCGTTCGTACGCGGTTATCTCGCCGGCGACACGCCGAGCCCATGCGTGCTCTGCAATACGCACGTGAAGTTCTCGCTCCTTCACGAGAAGGCGTTCACGGTCGGCGCGGAGATGGTGGCGACGGGGCACTACGCGCGGATCGGCCGCGCGGCGGACGGCTCGCTCGAGCTGCTCAAGGCGCGCGATCTCGCGAAGGACCAATCCTACTTCCTCTTCGAGCTGACGCAGGAGCAGCTCTCGCACACGATCTTTCCGCTGGGCGAGCTGCTCAAGCCGGAGGTTCGCCGGATCGCGGGGGAAGGGGGCCTCACGGTCGCCGAGAAGAGCGAGTCGTTCGAGATCTGCTTCGTTCCGGAGAAAGACGGCTACGCGAAGGTCGTCGAGCGGGAGGCCGCGGCGCTGGCTGCCGAGGACGGCGACCCACTCCTGAAAGCCGCAGCGGAGAATGATGCAGCGGGAGAGATCGTCGATGTGGACGGGAACGTTCTCGGCCGTCACGAAGGCTACTATCACTTCACCATCGGCCAGAGGCGCGGGCTGGAGCTGGGCGGATTTTCGGAGCGCAGCTACGTGATCGACGTGAACCCCTTCACGCGGCGCGTGGTCGTGGGGCCGGGCTCGCTGCTGGAGAAGAGCGAGCTGCGCGCGCGCGACGTCCACTGGATTGCTGGCGCTCCGCCGGCGGGGCCGATCGAGGTCGCGGCGCGGGTGCGCTCGCGGCAGGCCGAGGTCGCGGCGACGGTGACTCCGGAGGGAGATTCGGCTCGGGTGAGCTTCGCGGCGCCTCTTCGCGGGATCGCCCCGGGGCAGGGCGTGGTCTTCTACGACGGCGAGCGCTGCCTGGGCGGGGGATGGATCACGCGGGGATGAAAGAGGGGGCGCGCTCGTGCGCTACCCCCCTTTCGAGAAAGAACTGGTCCCTGATCAGACGGCCAGGAGAACGAGGACGATGACCGCGCCGATGAGGACGTAGGTCCACTGCGACGAAGTCAGTCCGGCTGCCTGAATCTGATTGAGATTCTGGGCCAGCGAGCTGAGGTCTTCGTTGCTGAGCGCCGCGAGGCGGTTGTCGATTTCTTCCGCCGTGAATCCGTGCGAGGCGAGTGCATTCGCGACCTGCTCGGTGGAGATCACCTGCTGGATCGTCGCGAGGTTCGCGTCGCGGGCTTCGAGTGACTGGTTCTCAGCCGTCTTGGAAGGTGCGAGGCCTGCGAAGGCCGGGTTCGCGATGAGAACTGCGAGGGCGAAAAGAGCGAGCTTTGTTGCGAAGTTGCGCATGTTGCCTCCTGTACTGCGTCAGCCAATCGATGGGCGAGGAGGCCGATATCCACGACCCCGCCGTCCGGTCCATGACCTTGGCAAAGCAACTAGGCTGCCATCGCCACTCTAGAGCTCGCCAGGACGGAGGTCGGGTTCCTGGGAATTGGTCCCGAATCTCCACTTCTACTCGACGGTGACGCTCTTGGCGAGATTGCGCGGCTGATCCACGTCGGCGCCGCGGCGAAGCGCGATGTAGTACGCGAGAAGCTGCGTCGGCACGACGGTGAGGATCGGCTGAAGCGGCTCGATCGTCCACGGGATCTCGATGATCTCGTCGGCCATCTCGCGCATTTCCTCGTCGTTCTCGTCGCAGATCACGATCAGGATTCCTGCGCGCGCCTTCACTTCCTGAAGGTTCGAGATCACCTTCTCGCGCACGCGGTTGTGGGTGACGATCCCGACGACGGGGAGGTTCTCGTCGATGAGCGCGATCGGGCCGTGCTTCATCTCTCCGGCCGGATACCCCTCGGCGTGAATGTACGAGATCTCCTTCAGCTTCAGCGCTCCCTCGAGCGCGATCGGGTAGTGGACGCCGCGTCCCAGGAACAGGAAATCCTGCGCCTTCGCGTACTTGTACGCCAGCTGCTCGATGTGGCCGATCTGCTCCTCGAGGATCCGGTCGATCTTCTGGGGAAGGACGGCGAGCTCGTGCATCGCGTAGCGGAGATCCTCGACCGGTTCGCCGAGAAGCTGGCGGACGTAGAGAGCGAGAAGGTAGAAGGCGGTGAGCTGCGTCGTGAACGCTTTCGTCGACGCGACGCCGATCTCGGGACCCGCATTCGTGTAGATGATGCCGTCGGAAATGCGTGTCGCAGCGCTATCGATGACGTTGCAGATGGTCATCAGCGTCGCGCCGCGGCGCTTCGCCTCCTGCATGCCCGCGATCGTGTCGGCCGTCTCGCCCGACTGGGTGACGCCGATGACGAGCGTCCGGTCGGTGATGATCGGGTCGCGGTAGCGGTACTCGGAGCCGTAGTCGACCTCGACGGGGATCTTTCCCGCGTCCTCGAGGAGGAACTTTCCGACCAGCCCCGCGTGCCATGAGGTGCCGCAGGCGACGATGTGGACGCGGTCGAACTTCTTCCACTGTTCGGGCGTGAATTCGAGGTCGTTGAAGAAGACCTGGCCCGACTCCTCGAACATCCGGCCGGTGAAGGTTTCCTGCACCGCACGCGGCTGCTCGTGGATCTCCTTGAGCATGTAGTGCTTGTAACCTTCCTTCTCGGCGGCCACGGCGTCCCAGGTAATGCGGCGGGGCTCGCGCTCGACCCGCTCGTCCTTCTCGTTGAACAGCAGGACCTTCTCGCGGTCGACAATCGCGTACTCGCCATCCTCGAGGTAGAGGATGTTGCGCGTGTACTGAAGGAGAGGGGTGACGTCGGAAGCGACGATGTTCTCACCCTCGCCGACGCCGACGACGAGAGGGGGGCCCTTGCGCGCGGCCATGATCGTTCCCGGATGGTCGGCCGAGAGCATGACGAGCGCGTAATGCCCGTCGATCTGTTTGAGCGTCGCCTTGACCGCCTCGACGAAGTCGCTTCCCTTTCCGAGGTGAGACTCGATCATGTGGGCGACGACTTCGGTGTCCGTCTCGGTCTTGAACTCGTGACCTTCGCTCTGGAGCTTCTGCTTGAGCGAGAGGAAGTTCTCGATGATCCCGTTGTGAATGACGACCACCTTGCCGCTGCAGTCGCGGTGGGGGTGGGCGTTGTTCTCGTTCGGCTTGCCATGGGTGGCCCAGCGTGTGTGGCCGAGGCCGAAGTGCCCCGAGAGCGGATTGGTCTCGAGCTTTTTCTCGAGATTGCTCAGCTTCCCCTCGGCGCGCAGCACCGACACTTCGTGGTCGGAAACCACCGCGATCCCCGCGCTGTCGTAGCCGCGGTATTCGAGCTTCCTGAGCCCTTCGACCAGAACGGGAACCACGTCCCGCTCACCTACGTATCCGACGATTCCGCACATGAATTGTCCTCACTCGCCTCGAACAGAAGGTTCTCCGGATTGGCTCTGCCAAAAGCGGGGTAGAATTCGCCGCCGGATGAAAACGATCGCGCGTTCTCTTCTCGTCGTTCTCGCGCTCGGGTGCGGCAAGGCAGGTCCTCCCACCCCGCCGATCCCGCAGATTCCGCGGGCGGCAACTGACCTCGTTGTAGCACAGCAGGGGCCAACAGTAGTCCTTTCCTGGTCCTTCCCTTCGCTCACCGTCGCGGGCACGACCCTCCGCTCGGTCGAGCAGATGCAGGTCTACCGGGTGGTCGAAGAGCTCCCCCCCTCCGGGCTTCCGACGATCGAGGGACGGGAGGGGCCCCAACCGGGCGCGCCGGTTCGTCTCGAGCTTTTCCGCCTCCAGCCCCCCTTCAGTGACCAGCAGTTCCGCATCCTCCGCCAGCGGATCGGCGAGCTGACCGGCCCGCAGATCCCGGCGGCCCTCTCGGGGGCGCGGGTCGTCTATCGGGACAACCCTCCGATCCAGACGACCGACGGCCGGCCGGTCCGGCTCCACTACGTCGTCGTCTTCGAAAGTGAGACCGAGGTGAGCGGGCCGTCGAACATCGCCTCTCTCGTTCCCCTGGGGGTCGGCCTTCCTTCCCCTTCCGCCATCGCGACGCCGCGGGCCGAAGGGGTCGAGCTGACGTGGGAGGCTCCGAACCGCGACATCTTCGGCGAGCAGAGCCCGGCCGTCGCCGGCTATAACGTCTACCGCGTCCCCCCGGCCAGCGATCCGTTCGTCCTCCAAACCCCTCTCAACGCGGAGCCGATCACCGACCGCCAGTATCTCGACGTCCCCCCTTACGGCGATTTCGAGTACCGGATCGCCGCGGTGGCCAGCATGGAGCCGCAGCGGAGCGAAGGGGATCCGGCGATCGTCGCCGCGGTGACCTTTGCCGACCTCACTCCGCCGCCCGTGCCGGAGAACGTCATCACCCTCACCGAGGAGGAGTCGATCCGGCTGGTGTGGGACCCGGTGGAGGCGGACGACCTCGCGGGATACCGGGTTTACCGGCAGACGACGCGCGGCCGGGTATCGCTCGCCTGGGAGCCGCTGACGGACCCGACGTACGTCGACACGATCCTCGAACCGGGAGAGACGTACATCTACTCGGTCAGCTCGGTCGACGAAAAGGGGAACGAGAGCGAGCGGGCCGAGGCCGCGCCGGTGCTGTCGCCGAAGTGACTTCGTCACTTCTCGAGCAGCGTCCTGAGCTCTTCCGGGTCGGTGACCGGCGCCTGGCACTGGTACCCCTCGCAGACCCAGGCGGCGACGCGGTCGAGCGGTTTGCCTTCGAGCAGGGGAAGCGAAGACTCGGTCTGTCCCCAGGCGAGAATGCGGTGGGGGAGATAGGTGTCGCCGACGACCTGCAGCAGGGTGCGGACTCCGAGATCGTCTTGCGGGCCCGTGATCGCGATTTCGGATGGAGAGGCGACGATCCGCTCGGCGCACTCCGAGAGAAAGAAGCCGAACGCCGATGGGTATCGAGCGGCCATCGGCCAGATCGAGCTCGCCGCCTCCTGTGCAGCGGTGCGCAGCGCCGCATCGTCGAACCACTCGGCGAGTCGAAGCAGCGAGGCAATCGCGAGCGAGCTCCCGGCGGGAGTGGCGTTGTCGAACGTGTCGCGGGGACGGACCATGAGAGTCTCCCCGTCGGACGGGGTGTCGAAGAAGCCGCCGGCCGGGTTTCCGAACCGGCCGAGGATCTCGCCGGCGAGCGCCCGGGCCGCGTCGAGAAAGCGTCGCTCGCCCGTCGCCTCGAATGCCAGCAGCATCCCCCAGGCGACGCCGGCGTAGTCTTCGAGCACCCCTTCGATCTTCGCCTCGCCGTCTTTCCAGCTTCGCAGCAGTCGGCTGCCGCTGAACATCGAGTCGAGGATGAAGCCGGCGTTCCGCCGCACGACCTCCCGGTACTCCTCCGAGTCGAACGCCAGTGATGCCTCGGCGAAGGCCGCGAGCATCCAGCCGTTCCATCCAGCGAGAACCTTTTCGTCGCGGCCGGGGCGGATCCGCTTCTCCCGGATTCCGAACAACTCGCATCGGCCACGGTTCGCGATGGCGGTCAGCTCGGTCTCGTCCATCCCGAGCTCCGCGGCAACCTCGGCCGGCGGGCGGGGAAGATTCGGGATGTTCGACCCTTCCCAGTTTCCGCGCTCCTCGATGTCGAACAGCTGCGCGAAGATCTTTCCGTCACGTTCGCCGAGAGCCTCGAGGACCTCGTCGTGCGACCAGACGTAGAACTTCCCCTCGACCCCCTCGGAGTCGGCGTCGAGCGACGAGTAGAACCCCCCCGCGGGTGAGGTCAGCTCGCGCTGCACGAAGCCGAGAGTCTCGCGGGCAGTGCGGGCGAAAAGCGGCTCCCGCGTCCACTGCCAGGCGCGCAAGTAGGCGCGCGCCAGCAGCGCGTTGTCGTAGAGCATCTTCTCGAAGTGCGGGACGAGCCATCGCGCGTCGGTCGAGTAACGGTGAAAGCCCCCGCCGACCTGATCGAACAGACCTCCGAAGGCCATCTTCTCGAGCGTGTTCGTGACGATCGACCGGTGCTGCGGATCGGCCGTGCGCTCGGCCACCTGCATGAGGAACTCGAGGCTCATCGCCGGCGGGAACTTCGGCGCGGAGCCGAAACCGCCGTAGCGCGCGTCGTACGAGGAGGCGATCTGCCGCGCGGCCGCCTCGAGCCCTTCAGGAGTTACCGGCGACGGCGACGGCGAGATGCTCATCGACTCGTTGATCGCGCGATGAATTTCGGCCGCCGACGACGTGACGTCGTCCCGCCGGTCCCGCCAGGCCAGCTCCAGCTGTTCCAGAACGCGGCCGAAGGAAGGGAGACCGTGGCGATCGTCCGGCGGAAAATAGGTGCCGCCGAAGAACGGAACTCCCTCCGGGGTGAGGAAGACCGACATAGGCCATCCGCCATGACCGGTCATCATCTGGACCGCCTGCATGTAGATCGAGTCGACCGCCGGCCGCTCCTCGCGATCCACCTTGATCGACACGAAGCCGCGGTTGAGCAGTGCGGCGATCGCCTCATCCTCGAACGACTCCCGCTCCATCACGTGACACCAGTGGCACGCGGAGTAACCAATCGAGAGGAAGATCGGCTTGTCCTCGCTCCGCGCACGGGTGAACGCCTCGTCTCCCCACGGAAACCAGTCCACCGGGTTGTGCGCGTGCTGCAACAGGTAGGGCGAGGTCTCTCCGGCGAGGCGGTTCGTATGCTGGTTCACGATGGGCAACCATAACTCAAGCCAGAAGCCAGAAGCCAGAAGCCAGAAGCCAGCCCCGTCCTCCTGAGGGAGCGCCGCGCCGAAGGTGACTCCGCGAGATGCGTGGGCGCGACCGAAGGAACTCAAAATTGCAGGATCCTGCCACCTGCCCCGGCCCCCCCCCGCACTGGCCCTCGGTCCTCGCATTTTGAGATTCTTCGTCGGCGCATTGGATCCCGAATGAGCAAGCTCGTTCTTCGCGCGCCTCCTCAGAATGACGTCCGCGCGAGCGGGCGCGGCGATTGCTCGGGCCCTCAGCATGGATTCCGCCGTACGACCAGCGACCCTTCTTGCCGCTTCGCTCACCCTCGTTCTCGCCCTTTCCTGCGCGCCGCCCGGTCCGGACGCGAGGGATGCGCGTGCCACCGCCGCCCGCCCCGCGCCGTGTCAGCCGGGTCCGGAGCGCCTCTGCCCGGTGGATGAAGCGGCGAGTGCCCCCGAGTTCGCGGCGTACCGGACGGCGCTGCTCCAGGCCGTAGCGGCGAAAGATCTGGAAGCGCTCCGCCGAATGGTCGATCCGGGAGTCCGGACCTCTTTCGGCGGAGGGGGAGGCTTCGAGGCGCTCCTCGAGCAATGGGAGGTGGGATCGGGCTCTCCGGCGCTCTGGGACGAGCTGGAAGGGATCCTCCGTGGAGGGGGAGCCTTCCGCGGGGAGGGAGAGAGCCGCTCGTTCTGGGCTCCCAACGTTTACGCGAGCTGGCCCGAGGACGTCGATGCGTTCGAGTATGTGGCGGCGACGGGGAGCGGGGTGGTGATCCGGGAGCGTCCCGACCCCGAGGGGGCCGAGGTTGCGAGGGTCGAGTACGAGATCCTGGAGATGGTCCGGCGTGAAGAGGAGTCGGACGGTTGGGTCCGGGTGCGGACGCAGGGTGGAGTCGAGGGGTGGGTCGCTTCGGGTGATGTCCGCAGCCCGATCGGGTACCGGGCGGGTTTCAACCGGAATGGCGGAACGTGGCGGATGACGGCGCTGGTGGCGGGCGACTGATCAGGCTCGTGGCTGACGGATGGCGTTGAGCAGCTGCGGCGGGAAGTCGCGCATCTCGAAATACTCCTCCTCGAGGTCCTCGATCTGGAAGCGATCGAGGCCTGAGTTCACGAGGAAGTCGTTCCGGATCTCGGCGTTCTGTTCGTCGACGATCCGCGGAAGCAGCTGGTTGATGTAGAAGGCCTCGAGGCGGATCTTGGTGATGACGTCGTCGATGAGCTTGTCGTCGATCAGTTCGCGCAACTCGCGCAGCTCGGCGTCGCGCGCGGCCTCGTCGGCGATTTCCTTCCGGAAGGTCTCGCGCCCTTCCACGGTGTTGAGCTCGAGGTAGAAAGACATCATGCGGCGGCGGGCCAGGCGGTAGAGGGAGAAGTAGGCGCGCTCCTGGCGGTTGATCCCGCCGATCTCGCCGGCGACTTCCTGGATGGTCGCCTCGTTCTGGTCGATCTGCATGATGCCGAGCATCAGCGCAAAGAGCTTGCGGCGCCCGTAGGAGAGCGTGTACTCGTTTGCGACGACGGGGTCGATGAAGAGGCCCTGGAACAGTCCGCGCCGGAGCTCCTCGAACACGTGCATGTTGCCCAGGATCGAGCGGACGTGCTCGGGCGAGAGCTCGACGTCTTCCATGAAGCCGAGCTTGTTGACGAGCATGCTGGTGTGGTCGAAGCGGTCGAAGAGAGTGATGAGCTCTCCGAACGATTCCATCCGCTCGAAGTCCGCTTCAGTGCGGGCTGCCTCGTCGATGGAGCGACCCGTGTCGAGCAGGATTTCCTCGAACGATTGATCGCGGCTGGCGACGGCCTTCTGCTTGTTCTCGAGCAGCGTCACCAGGTCTGCCGGACCGAGTTTCCTGCTGACCGACTTCCCGAGAAGAAACCCCTCGAGAATCTCGCGCGTGGACTGGATATAGGGTGGCTCCTGCTCGGCCATCTCGAGAGGACGGGGCCCGGCATCCTGCAGGACGATGTCCTCGAGAGTGTCGAAGATCGACAACGGGATGTTGTTGCGCAGCGACAGGGTGCGAAGCCTCATGAGACGGGCGCGCTCGGAAGGGCCGATTCTCGAGCCGCTGCATGCCGCGAGCACCCTCTTGTACTCGTCGATCAGCTGATGGTTCTCGGTGTGGTGGTAGATGACGTCGATCTGGATGCGCTCCCGTTGATAGGGATCGATACCCAGCCGCTCGGCCGATACGTTCCCGAGCTCCGAGAGGGATCGTTGTCCCTGATAGGCCGCTCGGCAGTCCTCGTAATGGCGTTGGTAGATCCGTTGGACGAGCCGGATCAGGAAAATCGTCGAGTCCGGCTCCCCCAGGGCTTCGTGCAGCTCGTGACTGAGGTCGAGAAACTGACCGCGCCCGACTTTGTGGGAGCGCTTGAGCAGCTTTCCGAGTGCGCGGATCGTTTTCTGCTGCCGCTGCTCGACCGTGGTCGTCGCGCCCCGATCGTCGATGAAGAAGAAGTGGTTCGCGACCGCGTTGCCGTGAAAGAAGAGATCGTCGTAGGTCTCAAACCCGTTCGTGTGCCCGGTGAAGCGGAGCTCTTTCGCCTCCCGGTCGTACACCCCGCCGAACAGCACGAGCCGGTTCACGACCTCGTCGTTGAGCAGGTCCTGCACCGGGAAGTGCCCGCCGAACATGTACTCGCTGAAGATGCCGCCGTTCCCGGAAAAGACGACGCCGTCCGGCTGCAGCGCAACCTCGGCGTGTCCGCCGAAATAGCGAATCATCGGGCCGCGATGGTCCCGGATCTGCTCGAAGAAGAACTTCCGGTCGAGACTCGGCCCGGCCACGGTCGCGAAATACTCGACCGTGTCGCTCAGGATCCCGTGATGCACGATCGCCTGGATCATCTTTACCTGCTTCTCGGGTGCGCCTTCCGGTAGACCTCGATCAGCTTCGAGTCCGTCAGGTGGGTGTACTTCTGGGTGGTCGAGAGGGAGACGTGGCCGAGCAGCTCCTGGATGGAGCGGAGGTCGGCGCCGGCATTGAGCAGGTGCGTGGCGAAGGAGTGGCGGAGGGTGTGTGGGGAGACGCCGGCGCGGAGCGCGGCGTCGCGGACATAGCGGGCGAGGAGCCGCCGGATGCTGCGCGTCGTGATCCGCTGCCCCCGGTGGTTGACGAGCAGGGGCTGCTCTTCCTCGAACCGCTCCCCGACGATCTCGCCTCGGACCTCCAGCCAGCGCCGGATCGCCTGCTCGGCCTTGCGCCCGAAAGGAACGATCCGCTCCTTCGACCCTTTGCCGTAAACCTTGAGCAGGCGCGCCTTGAGCTCGATGTCGTCGAGGTCGATGGCGACGAGCTCACTCACGCGGATGCCGCTGGCGTAGAGGATCTCGAGCCACGCCAGGTCGCGGAGCCCGAGGGGTGTGGAGGCGTCGGGCTGCTCGAGCAGGAGCGTGATGTCGGCGACCTGAAGGACCGCTGGAAGGTGCTTTTCGCGCTTCGGCGTCGCGACCGTCCGGGCCGGATTGGCCTCGATGACGCCTTCCCGCATCAGGAACCGGAAGAACGTGCGGATGGCCGAGAGGCGCCGGGCGACCGAGGAGCGGGACATCTTGCGCCGCTGCTGATGGGCGAGCCAGGAACGGACCGCCAGATGGTCGATCTGGCGGGGGTCGAGCATCTCGAAACTCGTCGTGAAGTAGTCGTTGCAGAGAAAGGTGAGGAACGCGTCCAGGTCGGAGCGATAGGCGTCGACCGTGTGGATCGAGACATTACGCTCGTAGCTGAGATAGTCGAGGAAGTCTCCGATCTCGCTCTTCACTGTCGTAATGGTAATTCATGGTGGGGGGGGGAGGGGATGACGATAGGACGTATAGGACCTATAGGACGAATAGGACGAATAGGACGAATAGGACGAATAGGACGAATAGGACGAATAGGACGACTCCGACTGGTCCCCGTCCTATAGGTCCTATTTGTCCTATTCGTCCTATCGTCCTACGCGCGCGTGATTTCGCCCCCTTTCGAGATGGTCGAAATTCGCTTGCCGGTTGTTTTCCGCTCGTGTTACGTTTGCGCCCTCTTCGGAGGTTCCTCCGCATGGCCGAAACGCCCCCCGACACGCCACTGAAAAAGACCCCGCTCAACGGGCTCGAGCGCGAGCTGGGCGGGAAAATGGTCGATTTCGGAGGTTGGGACCTCCCCGTTCAGTTCTCCGGCATCCTCGAAGAGCATCGCGCCGTGCGCGAGCGGGCGGGAATCTTCGACGTTTCCCACATGGGAGAGGTCTTCGTACGAGGGCCGAAAGCGCTCGATCTTCTCCAGACGCTGACGTGCAACGACGTCTCGAAGCTCGAGGACGGGCGTTGCCAGTACAACGGCCTGCTCTACCCCACAGGGGGATTCGTCGACGACATCCTCATCTACCAGAACTCCGCCGCCGACTTTCTGGTCGTCGTGAACGCCTCGAACACCGAGAAGGATTACGAGTGGATGGCGGACGCGGCGAAGGAGATGGACGTCGCGGTGGAGAACCGGAGCGCGGAGTTCGCGCAGTTGGCGATCCAGGGTCCCGAGGCGGAAGGTGTTCTTCAGAAGCTGACCGAAGTCGACCTCGCGTCGATGGGCTACTACCGCTTCGCCCACGGCCGGGTGAACGACGTTCCCGCAATCGTCTCGCGGACCGGTTACACGGGCGAAGACGGTTTCGAGGTCTACGTCGCTCCCGATGCTGCCGAGCCGCTGTTCCGGAAGATGCTGGAGGCGGGTCGCGACAAGGGCGTCATCCCGGCGGGGCTCGGAGCGCGCGACACGCTGAGGCTCGAAGCGAAGATGGCGCTGTACGGCAACGACATCGACCACACGACGACGCCCATCGAGGCCGACCTCGGGTGGATCGTGAAGCTCGGCAAGGGGGACTTCTTCGGCCGCGACGTCCTCGAAAGGGAGAAGAACGAAGGGCCGAAGAAGAAGCTGGTCGGATTCGAGATGATCGACCGCGGCATCGCGCGGCACGGTTACCCGATCGTCTCAGGCGAGGAGGAGATCGGGATCGTGACGAGCGGAACGCATTCGCCGACCCTCGGAAAAGCGATCGGCCTCGCCTACGTGCCTCCCACCCTGGCCGCCGAAGGCACCGAATTGAACATCCTCATCCGTGGCAAGCAGACGCGCGCCCGGGTGGTCCCAACACCGTTTTACAAGAGACCTAAAAAGAGCTGAAGAAGAGGAGTCTGCCAGTCATGGAACCTCGCGAAAACTACTATGCCCGGAGTCATGAATACGTTCATCTCGATGGCGATGTCGCGCTGATCGGGATCAGCAACTACGCGCAGAAGGAGCTCGGTGACGTCGTTTTCGTCGAGCTTCCCCAGGCCGGATCGACGGTTGAAGTCGGCGACGAGCTCGGAAGCATCGAGTCCGTCAAGGCCGTCTCGGAGCTGTTCGTTCCGGTGTCGGGAGAGGTGATCGAAGTCAACGACCACCTGACCGAAAAGCCCGACCTGGTCAACAGCGACCCGTACGGCGACGGCTGGATGGTCAAGATCCGAATGACCGATAAGTCCGAGCTCGAGCAGCTGATGTCGGCCGAGGATTACGACGACTACATCAAGAGCGAGAGCTGATCGGACCACCGCCCCATCCGGGCCGGCCGCGTTGAGGTCGATCGCGGCCGGCTCGTATCATCAACCCTCGACCCTGCGGGCGCCCATCCCTGTCGGCTCCCCCACCAAAGAACGCCTATGACTGCTCCGATGCGTTACATCCCGAACGCGGAAGAAGACGTGCGGGAAATGCTCCGCACGATCGGCGTCGACTCGATCGACCGCCTCTTCGACAGCATTCCATCCGAAGTCCGGCTCGACGGCCTGCTCGACCTCCCGAAGCCGTGGTCCGAGATCGAGGTCCGGCGCTGGTTCCACGAGCGCGGCGCGAAGAACCTCTCCATCGACCGCAACCTCTCCTTCATCGGAGCGGGCGTCTATCCCCACTACCAGCCCGCCTGCGTCGATCAACTCCTGCTGCGCGCCGAGTTCCTGACGGCCTACACGCCGTACCAGCCGGAAGTCTCGCAGGGAACGCTGCAGGCGATCTTCGAGTACCAGACGCATCAGTGCCTGCTGACCGGGCTCGATGTCGCGAACGCCTCGCTCTACGACGGCTCGACCGCGCTGGCCGAGGCTGCGCTCCTCGCCGAGCGAGTCGCGAAGAAGCGGAATCGCTTCGTCATGGCGGGATCGATTCACCCGCAGTACCGCGACACGCTGCGCACTTACTCCCGGAACCTCGGGTGGGAAGTGATCGAGATCGGCTGGAATGAGGACGGCCGGATCGACCTCGAGGCGCTGCGCGAAGCGGTGAACGATTCGACGTTCGGCGTCGCGATCCAGTCGCCGAACTTCTTCGGCGTGATCGAGGACTATGACTCGATCGCGGAAGCGACGGCGGTCGACGGCGTGACGCG
>JBHEPS010000039.1:0-2400 GCA_046260175.1 Thermoanaerobaculia bacterium | reverse complement strand
GAGGCGACTTCGCTCGGCCTGCTCACCCCTCCGGGAGAGCATGGATTCGACGTGGTGGTCGGCGAGGGACAGGCGTGGGGAATCCCGCCGCAGTTCGGCGGACCGTACGTCGGCTTCATGGTCGTCCGCGACGCGCTCAAGCGCCACATGCCTGGACGCCTCGTCGGAGAGACGGTCGACGTCGATGGGCGCCGCGCGTACGTGCTCACGCTCGCGACGCGCGAGCAGCACATCCGTCGCGAGAAGGCGACGTCCAACATCTGCACCAACCAGGCGCTGATCGCCCTCGCCGCGAACATGTACCTTTCCCTGATGGGGAAAGAGGGGCTGCGCGAAGTCGCGGTCCAGTGCAGCAGCAAGGCCGCTTACCTCCGCTCCCGGCTCACCGGAAACGGGAAGGTGAAGCATTCGTTCGGCGGGCCGGTGTACAACGAGTTCGCCGTCCGGACTTCGAGGCCGGCGACCGAGGTTCTCGCGGATCTCGAGAAGGAAGAGATCGTCGGCGGACTTGCGCTGAGCCGCTGGTATCCCGGAATGGACAATGACCTGCTGATTGCGGTGACCGAGCTTCACACGCGCGCTCAGCTCGACCGGTTCGCCGACGCCCTCGGCCGGATCGGATGAGGACCACCGCCATGACAACCGAAACGATGAACCCACCGCCCGACACGAAGGCGACCAGCCGCACATCCGGCAGCCGGCTGATCTTCGAACAGAGCCGCCCGGGCCGGCGCGGCTACCGGCTTCCCGAGCTCGACGTCCCCGAGACGGATCTCGACGCGACCATCCCGGCCGCGCTGCGGCGCGACGAGGTGGCGGACGAGTGCGAAGTCTCCGAAGTCGACGTCGTGAGGCACTTCACGCGCCTCTCGCAGTTGAACTTCTCGATCGACGCCGGGCTCTATCCGCTCGGCTCCTGCACGATGAAGCACAACCCGCGCATCAACGAGGAGATGGCGCGCGTGGCGGGGCTCGCCTGGACTCATCCGATGCAGCCCGACTGGCAGGTCCAGGGGTCGCTCGAGGTCATCTGGACGCTCGAGCAGTGCCTCCGCGAGATCTTCGGGTTGCCGCGCGTCACGCTGCAGCCGGTCGCGGGAGCGCACGGTGAGCTCACAGGCATCCTCATGGTGCAGGCCGCGCTCGCGAAGCAGGGGAACCCTCGCAAGTACATCCTCATCCCCGATTCGGCGCACGGTACCAACCCCGCCTCGGCCGCTTTCGCCGGGTACGAGGTCAAGCAGCTCAAGTCGAACTCTCGCGGAACGCTCGATCTCGACCTTCTCGAAAGAGAAGTCGACGAGAACGTCGCAGCGCTCATGCTCACGGTGCCGAACACCCTCGGGGTCTTCGAGGGCGGCATCGTCCGCATCGCCGACATCCTTCATCGGAAGGGGGCGTATCTCTACTGCGACGGGGCGAACCTCAATGCGTTCGTCGGCATCGCCCGGCCGGGCGACATGGGCGTCGACGTCCTCCACTCGAACCTCCACAAGACCTTCTCGACCCCGCACGGCGGCGGAGGCCCAGGCGCCGGCCCGGTCGGCGTCTCCGACCGGCTCATTCCCTTTCTTCCCTCCCCTGCCGTCGAGCGGCGCGAGGACGGCACGTTCTTTCTCGACTACGATCACCCGGACAGCATCGGACGGGTGCGCGCGTGGAACGGGAACTTCGGCGTGCTCGTGCGGGCCCTCACGTACATCCGCTCGATGGGCGCCGAAGGGATCCGGCGGATCGCCGAGATCTCGGTCCTCAACGCGAACTACATTCGCGCGAGGCTGCGCGGCTCCTATCACCTCCCCTACGACGCACCGTCGATGCACGAGGTCGTGTTCAACGACAAGTGGCAGGGGGAGAACGACGTCCATACCCTCGACATCGCCAAGCGCTTGATGGACTTCGGCTTCCACCCGCCGACGATTTACTTCCCGCTGATCGTGGCAGGGGCGCTGATGATCGAGCCGACCGAGAGCGAGCCGAAAGAGGAGCTCGACCTCTTCTGCGAGGCGATGATCGCGATCGCGAAAGAGGCGAAGGAAACCCCGGAGCTGGTCCGGTCGGCCCCGCACACCACGCCCGTCCGGAGGCTCGACGAGGCGCGCGCGGCCCGCAACCCGATCCTTAGGTGGAAGCCGCCGTCATCCTGAGGAGGCGCTCGAAGAACTAGCGTGACATTCGAGACCTGTGCGCCGACGAAGGATCTCCAAATGCGAGGACCGCGTTGAAACGGTGCGGTGAATGGGCAGGTGGCAGGATCCTTCCATTTTGAGATCCTTCGGTCGCGCTCACGGTTCTCGCGAAGTCCCTGCTCGCTGCGGCGCTCCCTCAGAGGCTGTGAAAGAAACCAGAGGGGCCGCGCTGGTGGAGCTTGCGAGGCGAGATCAAGGAGCGAGGAGGAGG
>JBHEPS010000038.1:0-19232 GCA_046260175.1 Thermoanaerobaculia bacterium | reverse complement strand
GGGAAGTCGAGTCCTTCTACGCGCGGCACTACGCTCCGAACAACACCTCTCTTCTCGTAACGGGTGATATCGACCAGGATCAGGTGATCCGCTCAGCGACCGAGGCGTTCGGTTCGTGGGAGCGCCGCGAGCGCGCGGTGCACGAGCCGCCCCAGGCTCAGGCCCACGAAGCGACCCGCGTCTATCTCGTGGATCGTCCCGGATCGGTGCAGTCCGAGATTCGGCTCGGTCATGTCGGCGTGGCGCGCGATTGTGAGGACTACTTCCCGCTCATGGTCATGTACGCCATTCTCGGAGGCGTGTTCACCTCGAGACTGAACCTGAACCTTCGCGAGAAGCATGGTTATACCTACGGGATCAGATCGTCTTTCTCGATGCGCCGGTCTGCGGGACCGTTCGTCATCAGCACGGCGGTGAGAAACGAAGTCACCTCGGGTGCGATTCACGAAATTCTTAGCGAGCTCGATCTGATGAGGGAGGGGGAGCTCTCGGCCGAGGAGCTCGCGGTCGCCAGGGACTATCTCGAAGGGGTGTTTCCAGCCACCGTTCAAAGCGCGCACGATCTTTCGGCGAGACTTCATGAGATGGAACTCTACGGCCTTCCACACGACTACTTCGATCACTACCGCGAGCGGATCGCGGCGGTCGATGCGGAAGAAATCCGCCGCGTGGCGAACAAGTATCTCGACCCCGCGAGGGCTGCAATCATCGTCGTCGGAAAGGCCGAGGACGTCGAGGCGCCCTTGCGCGCGCTCGAGCACCCGGTGGGGCTGTTCGACATCGAAGGAAACGCAATCCGGTGAGGAAAACGGGCATTGCCGTGGCGCTGATTCAGGGCTTGTGGTTCGGCGCAGGTGCCTTCCTGGTATTCGTCGCCGCCCCCGCCGCTTTCGGCGTCGCTCCGAGTCGCGAGGTGGCGGGCAACGTAGTCGGCGCCATGCTCTCTCGCTGGCACGTGCTCGCTCTCGCGGCTCCGCTCGCTCTGCTGCTGATCGAGTGGAAGCGGCACGACCTCGAGAGGACCTTTCGCGTCGTCGTCCTGGCGGCGGCGCTCCTGTTAGCTTCCGGGCAAGTGGGAGCCGATCTTCGCGTGCGGGCGATGCGTTTTCGTTCCGCGACGCCGATCAGTCAGCTCTCCCCGTCGAGCCCGGCGCGGATCGCGTTCGGGCGTCTTCATGGCATTTCGATGCTCCTGATGGCGCTCCAGGTAGTCTGCGCGGGATTGGCCGTCGCGACAGGCCTGCCTCCCGAACGGAAGGAAGTTCCTGCCGCGCCGGCGGGCTTTCCCCCTTCGTCGGACTGACCCGGGGCGACCGCCACTCAAGAGCCTGGCAGCCACGCCAGTACGCTCGGGATCCAGGAAGCTGCGTCGAGAGCTGGACCGGACTCTGGAGAGTCCGGCCACGCGACCGGACTCATGACCCCCAGACTAAGGCGGCGAGCGCCTCCTTGAACGGAGGGCGCGCGATTCCTCGCTCCGTGATGATCGCGGTGATCAGCTCGGCCGGGGTCACGTCGAAGGCCGGATGACGAATGCTCGTCCCCTCGGCCGCGATGCGCACCGTGCGGATCGTTCCCTGTTCATCGCGTCCGCTCATGGCGGCCACCTCGGCTGCGGAGCGCTCTTCGATCACGATCGACGAGCCATCGGGGGTTGACGGGTCGAGCGTGGAAACGGGAGCGGCGACGTAGAACGGGATGCCGTGCCGGTTGGCCAGGACGGCGAGGGTGTAGGTTCCAATCTTATTGGCCGTGTCACCGTTGGCGGCGATCCGGTCGGCGCCGACGACGACCGCGTCGAACGTCGCGAGGCTGAAAAAGTGGCCGGCCATCCCATCGGTGATGAGGGTGACGTCGATGCCATCCTGAGCGAGCTCCCAGGCGGTCAGGCGAGCTCCCTGGAGGTAGGGACGGGTTTCGCCGGCGAAAACCGCGACCCGCCGCCCCGCTTCGGCGACGGCGCGCACCACGCCCAGGGCCGTGCCGTAACCTCCCGTGGCGAGCGCTCCCGCATTGCAGTGGGTCAGGATGGTCGGAGCCGGCGGGAGCAGGCTGGCGCCGAAAGCGCCGATCCGGCGGTTGGCCTCGACGTCCTCGCGGTGAATCTTCTCCGCTTCGAGGGTGAGGTTGTCCGGGAGGTCGGCGGAAGTGCCGGCTCTGGCGATGGCGAGCATGCGATCGAGGGCCCAGCCGAGGTTCACGGCGGTCGGGCGGCTGCCGCGGAGAATCGCGGCGGCTTCGTGGAGCCGATCGGCGAGCGACGGATCGTCGCGGTGGCGAGCTGCCTCGAGGGCGAGGCCGTAGGCCGCGGTGATGCCGATGGCGGGCGCCCCCCGGACCACCATCGAGCGGATCGCTTCCGCAGTTTCCGCGGCGTCGAGGCACTCGACCCAGACCTCCTGGTGAGGGAGGAGCCGCTGGTCGAGCAGGTGGAGCCGGCCTAAGGTCCAGCGGATGGGGGTAACGGGTTGCATCGGGTGTCCTTCCGGCGTATTTCGCGTCGTCGTCGCCGCCTCCGCCGCACTATACTAGGAGACTGGCGGGGCCGGCAGAGTCGGCTCCAGACCATCCTTCGCCTGGAATCCGAAGTGCATGAACACACCCGCGAGTCCAGGCTCATACATCAGAGGGGGTAACTCGAATGGTTCGCGTAGGTATCAACGGATTCGGCCGCATCGGACGTCTCGTCCTGCGGGCCGCGCTCAAGAATAAGACTGATGTGGAGTTCGTCGCGATCAACGATCTGACCGATCCGGCGACGCTCGCTCATCTGCTCAAGTACGACTCGGTCCATGGGCGGATCGCGGACTCGGTGGAGGCCGGAGACGGCTCGATCAAGGTGAACGGGAAGCAGATCCGGGTCTCGTCGATTCGCGATCCGAAAGAGATCCCGTGGGGCGAGCTCGGCTGCGAGATCGTGATCGAAGCGACCGGTCATTTTTCCGCCCGCGACAAGGCGGCCGCGCACCTGCGGGACTCGGTCAACCATGTCATCGTCACGGCTCCCTCGAAAGGGGCCGATCTCACCGTCGTCCTCGGGGTCAACGAGAAAGAGTTCGACGCGGCGAAACACAAGGTCATTTCGAACGCCTCGTGCACGACGAACTGCCTCGCGCCGGTGGCCAAGGTCATCAACGACAAGTTCGGCATCACGATGGGCCTGATGACGACGATTCACTCGTACACGAACGACCAGGTCATTCTCGATTTTCCACACAAGGATCTGCGACGCGCGCGCGCCGCGGCCTTATCGATGATCCCGACGACGACCGGCGCCGCGGCCGCGGTAGGCCTCGTGCTTCCCGAGTTGAAGGGCAAATTCGACGGAATCGCCGTCCGCGTTCCGACGCCGAACGTCTCGCTCGTCGATCTCGTGTTCGCAACCGAGAAGGAGGCGACGGCCGAGGAGATCAACTCGGCCCTGCGCGAAGCGGCGAATGGCCCGCTCAAGGGTCTTCTCGCATTCTCCGAGGAGGAGCTCGTCTCGTCCGATTTCAACGGCGACCCCCACTCGAGCATCGTCGACGGCGCCTACACGAGGTCGGTCGGACCGAAGATGCATAAAGTCCTCTCCTGGTACGACAACGAGTGGGGCTATTCGAACCGGGTGCTCGACCTGATCAGCTTCATCGCAAAGAAAAAGTAGTCTCGGACCTCATCAATCCCGCCGGCGGCGGAGCGTCCTCACGGCGCTCCGCCGAGCGTGGCTCAGGAGCTTCCCATGATCACGATTCCGACGGTCGATTCGCTCGATCTCGAGGGCCGCCGCGTCTTCTGCCGGGTGGATTACAACGTCCCGGTCGAGAACGGACGCATCACGGATACGAACCGCATCGACGCAACGCTTCCCACCCTGAGACTCCTGCGCGAGCGCGGCGCGAAGATCATTCTCGCTTCCCACTTCGGCCGGCCGAAAGGGCAGCGGAACGAGAAGTACTCGCTCGCTCCAATCCGCGAGCAGATCGGCGCGATCTTAGGGACGCCAGTCGGCTGGTCGCCGGATTGTGTCGGCGAGCCGGCGAAGACTGAAGTCGCACGGCTGAAGGAAGGGGAGGTTCTGCTGCTGGAGAACCTCAGGTTCAATCCCGGGGAGGAGAAGAACGATCCGGAGTTCGCTGCCGCCCTTCGGGAGCTCTGCGACCTCTACGTCAACGATGCTTTCGGTGCATCTCACCGCGCCCACGCGTCGATCGCGGCTCTGCCGGATCTGTTTGCGAAAGGGGAGAAAGCGGGGGGGTTCCTGCTCAGCCGAGAGCTCGAATTTCTCCAGAAGGTCACCGCCGCGCCCGAACATCCCTTCGTCGCGATTCTCGGTGGCGCCAAGATCGCCGGAAAAATCGAGCCGCTGGAAGTTCTCGCGAAAATGGCTGACACGCTGCTGATCGGCGGCGGGATGGCGAACACGTTTCTTGCAGCCCGCGGGATCGCCATGGGGTCGTCCCTCGTTGATCGCGACTCGATCGAGGTCGCGCGCCGCATCCTCGACGGGAAGACCGAGGTTCTCTTGCCGACCGACGTCGTGACGTCGGACTCATTCGATGCTCCGTCACGGATCGAAGTGATGTCCCTCTCCGAGGGGCTCCGTGAGGACCAGATGGCCCTCGACATCGGCCCTGCGACGGTTGAAGCATTCAAAGCGAGGATCGCCGAGGCGAAACTCGTGTTCTGGAACGGCCCGATGGGTGTCTTCGAACAAGAGCAGTTCTCGAAAGGAACCATGGCGATCGCCGAGGCCGTCGCGAAGTCCGATGCCCTCTCGATCGTTGGCGGGGGTGAATCGGTGGAAGCCGCGAAGGCCTCGGGCTTCTCCGACCGTATCAGCCACATCTCGACCGGCGGCGGCGCCTCGCTCGAGTTCATCGCGGGAGCGGACCTCCCCGGCATCGAAGCGCTTCGCAATCGGTGAGCATGCCTCAGGAAATCGAGATCAAGTTCGCCCTCGAGAACCGCGAGAATCTCGTCGCAAGGATCGAGGAGGCGGGGGGGGAACAACTCTTCCCTGAAACGTTCGAAGACAACATGATCCTCGACCGCCGGGGGGAGCTGCGGACGAAGGGCGCGCTTCTGCGCGTCCGGAAATTCGGCCGGTTCGTGCTCGCGACCTTCAAGGGCCCGGCATCCTTCGACGGGGCGATCCGGAGCCGGGAAGAGGTCCAGACCGGCCTGGAGAGCTTCGACCGCGCTATCGCCCTGTTTGATGCGCTCGGGTTCAAGCCGGTGTTCCGCTACCAGAAGTTCAGGGAAGTGTGGCGCGTGCGCGACGTCGAGATCGTTCTCGACCGCACTCCGATCGGCGATTATCTGGAGATCGAGGGACCCGCCGAGACGATCCGGGAGCTCTCTGCGCTCCTCGGTCTATCGCTGGAAAAAGGAATCCGCCAGAGTTATGCGGATCTCTACCGCCTGGCCCGGCGGACGCGCGCCGATCTCCCGGAGCACATGGTATTCGATCCGCAAGATCTCCCCTCCGTATGAAGGGAATGATCCTGGCCGCTGGCTTCGGCACGCGATTTCGCCCCGCCACCTTCGAGATTCCTAAACCCCTGATTCCTCTCGCCAACCGTCCCTTGATCGGCTGGGTGCTGGAGGCGATGCTGGAGGCGCGGGTCCGCGAGGTCGTGGTCAACCTCCACCACCTTCCGCTGCCGCTGGAGCAGTGGCTCACCTCCGCCTACGGCGATCAATGCGCTTTCGTGTTCTCGCGCGAGGAGGAGATTCTCGGAACGGGAGGGGCCATTCGGCGTGTCCGGAAAGCTCTCGAGGGGGAGCCTTTCGTGCTGGCGAACGGCGACACGGTCCAGAGTCCTCCGTTCGAACGGCTGGCTGCGACGCTCGAAGCCGAATCCGCGGTCGCAGCGATGCTGCTCCGCCACCCTCCGGCTCACGACCGATTCACCGAGGTGTTCTTCGACGGGCGGTTCGTCACGGGTTTCGGCAGCGGGACGGGAGAGCCTCTGATGTTCGCCGGGGCGCATGCCTTCTCGCCGGAGATCTTCGATCGTCTCCCGGATACGGAGGTGTCGGGAATCACGGAGGACGTCTATCTGCCCATGACGCGGCGTGGCGAAAAGGCGCTCGCCGGCGTCGTTCACGACGGGATGTGGTTCGACATCGGGACTCCGGCCCGTTACCTCGAAGCGACGAGTGCGGTTCTCGCCGCCATCCGGGAGGGCAGTCTCCCGCCGACGCCAGGCTCGAGGCTGACGAGCGATTCGCTGGTCGCGGATGATGCCGCTGCCGAGGGTGAGATCGCGTCTTCGGTTCTCGGGGAAGGAGCAGTCGTGCGGGGCGGGGGGATGGTCTCCCGTTCTGTTCTGTGGGAAGGTGCGATGGTGGATCGCGACTCGAAAGTCGAGGGATCGATTCTGGGGCGTGGGGTGGCCCTGCCGCGGGGCGCCCGAGTGCGCAACGCGCTCGTCTGCCGTCGGCTCGAAGGCGTTGACTATCCCGAGGGGACCCTCGTCATCGGCGAATGGGTTGCTGCACCGGTCGTCGAAGGTGACGTTAAACTGGAGGGGTTCTGAACGAGGAGGTTAGCGTGGCCGAAGCTCGCGGTTCTCTGACTCAGGAGGAGATGCTCAAGGCGATCAGCGTCCTGGCGCACGATCTGAAGTCTCCTCTGTTCTCGATTGATGGGTTCAGCGACCTGCTTCAGACCGACTACGAAGAAAAGCTGGACGAAGAGGGTCGGGATTTTCTCCAGCGCATCCGCTCGAGCGTGGCGCAGGCCAAGCGTGTGCTCGACGAGATGTCGAGCCTCATCAAGCTCCTCGCGCGGGATGACTCCATCCGCCCCATTCAGCTCGGCGAGATGGTCGAAGAGATCCGGCTTCGTTGCGCGAACGACATCGACGAGGGAGGCGTGATGTTCTCGGTGGAGGGAGAGCTTCCCACGATCAGCGGCGATCCGGAGAAGATTCGGCACGCTCTCACCGCGCTCATCTCGAACGCCATCTTCTTCAACGATCGGCCGGTCGGGGAACGGACCGTCACGGTCTCGGCGCGACAGTTCGGGCAGGATTGCAGCATCTGCGTCGCCGACAACGGCATCGGATTCGACCCCCGCTACAAGGATCAGCTCTTCGAGCTCGGTCTGAAGCTCGACAAGCAGCGGGGCGGCGGCGCCGGATACGGCCTTTTCATCGCCCGACGCGTGGCCGAGGGTCACGGTGGACGGATTGAAGTGGAATCGGCTCCCGGCGAAGGCAGCCGCTTCTGCATGGTGCTGCCAGTCCCGTAGGCGAAGCTTCCAGCTTCGCCGCACCGCACTCGCCCTCCCTCAGGTTCCCTAAGGGAGATAGATCACGAGCATCTCGACGTGGCGGTCGCGCGTCTTGTCGACCCCGATCGCACGCGCGGCCGACCGTGACAGATCGATCGTGAACCCACCTGAGAACGGCCCACGGTCGTTGATCCTCAGGCGAACCGATTTCCCCGTCGCCCTCGAACGCACTTCGAGCAAAGTGCCGAACGGCAGCGTCCGGTGTGCCGCCGTTAATTCGTCCTGCCGGAAGATCTCGCCGTTGGCGGTCTTCCTTCCCTCGAAAAAGTCCGAGTAATACGAAGCCGTCCCGCTTAGACGGTACCGTGCGAGCCGTTCCGGGGATGGGCCATAAGCGGTCTCTTCGGACGGGACGACCGGTGCCAGGGCTGGGCAGAAGTCGTATCCCCCTCCTGCTGCCAGGGATGGAGGGGCGAGGGGGAGAAGAGCGAGCGCGAGAGAGGCGAAGCGGCGTTTGTTCATGGGTTTATGGCGACCTCATCATTGGCTAAGTATCGGAATTCTCAGCGGTTACACCCTGTTATGACAATTACACAGGGTACAAATAAGTTCTCCCGAAGCGGTCCCACTATTGCAGTGGTATGAGGGAGGATAATGGAAAGGAGAAGCACATGAACGAACCGATTCTGACACGCCGCCCCTTCAAGGAGCGCGTGGTCGAAGGTTTCGATCGGTCGCGTCTCCGGCAGGAGGCGCTCCGGGCGAAGCGTGGGCGGTTTCACAAGCTTCGCAAGAGGTACGGAACGATGGTTCTCGGAGCCTCGCTTGCAGTTGGTGGGCTTGGAGTGCCGCTTCAGATGGGACGAACGGCTGGGCCGGATTTGACGACCGCACAGGAGATCGCCCGTGGGGTGGCTGGAGGCATCGACGCCGCCATTCCGTTCGGCGGTACGGTCCAGAACGGCTTCGGGCTAAGCGACCAGCAGGTCGAGCTCATCACCGAGAAGGCCCGCGAAGAGTTTTTCAAGAGTGAGATTCCCTTCGGTTCGCTGATCTACAGTGAGGCCAAGAAGAACGATCTTGCTCCGGAGCTGGTCGCGGCAGTGGTCCAGACTGAGTCGTCCTGGCGTCCGACCGCGAAATCGGGTGTCGGCGCGTCGGGTCTGATGCAGCTGATGCCGAAGACCGGGAAGTGGATGGGAGCGAAGAACCTGATGAATCCGGCCGAGAACGTGAAGGCGGGTACGAAGTACCTGAAGTACCTGAACGAGCGATTCGACGGTGATCCGACGATGGTTCTCGCCGCGTACAACGCCGGCGAGGGCAACGTGAAGCGTTATGGCGGCGTGCCGCCGTTCCGCGAGACGAAGAATTACGTGAAGAAGGTCTCGACGGCCCAGAAGGAATTCGAGGATCGGGTTTCCGGCGTCGTTGCCGAGCGGCTCGAGTCGGGCACCGCTGTTGCCATGACCAGGTAGCGCGAGACCGGCTGCTGTGCTGAAATAGGTGGCATGACTGGCTGGCGGTTGGTGATTGGAGTCGTAGTAATGGGGATCGCGGTGCCCGCGATCCTTTTTTACTTTCTACCGCTGACCGAGTGGACCGAGCTGTTCACGATCAGCGTCACCTGCCTTCTCGGATGGGGCGTCGGCTGGGTAGCCTCCGACATTCTCGGCCGTCCCCGGCTCGAGAACCGGACACCCGGCGGCGCCCTGCGCGACCTGGAGATGAGCGGGCCGAAGGAAGAAGATCCCTCGATCTAGGTCCCTGCCACGGTGGCACGAGAGCCACGGCTGATGAAGCCAAGCCGAGGCCATGGTGGACTCTCAGCCCGGCGGGCTTTCCCACGGCCTCCTCCAGATCTCGGGGTCCTTCTCCATTTCGGGCAGCGCCGGCTCGACTCCGTTCGCACGCTGCCAACGCAGCTCCCAGAGCTTCGCGTATTTCCAGAAGACATACCAGGTATGAATGCCCACGACGACGAGTCCTCTCGCTCCGTCGCGAAACCCCTGCATGAGGAGATAGTCGCGAAGAAAGCGGGCGAGGGGTCGGAACAGGATTTCCTTCACCCCGGAGCTGCGTCCATCGATGAAGAGTTGGGCCGCAGCCCAGTAACCGTAGCGGGTCATCTTGGTCGCGGCGTGATCGAATGAACGGATGTAGTGGTGAATGAAGGGGTTTTCGAGAGGTTTGGCGGGGTGCTCGGTCACGAGGTCGGCATGAACGCGCCGGTTCGGATAGCGCGCATGGCGGCGGTGGAACAGCCGGGTCACCCGGTCATGCTGAAGGCCGCTGAAGAGCACCTCCCTGCCGAGGACGATGTTGCGACGCCCGATCGAATAGGCGTGAGCGTCGGGACTCTCGAGGGTCCGGCGAATCTCATCCGCGAGCTCGGGCGTGACCCGCTCATCGGCATCCACGACGAGAATCCAATCATGCGCGGTCCGGTCCATCCCGTAGTTCTTCTGGGCCGCGGATCCGAGCGAGGTCCGCTGCTCGAGCCGGACCTGCGGAAAACGAGAGCGAACGAGCTCCGGCGTGCCGTCCGCCGAGAAGGAGTCGAGAAGGTAAATCTCGTCCGCCCAGGAGACCGACTCGAGGCATTCCGCGATCTGATCGGCTTCGTTGAGTGTGTGAATGAGGACGCTGATTCGGTTTGCCGGCATGGGGTGAGGGCGCCGCTTCGAGCCCGGGGAAAGCAGAAATCAGAAGGTGTACTGTTTTTCGACGAGGATCCGGGCTCGGCGATCGCGAATGTTTCGGATCTCGGACTCGATCTTCCGCTCGTAGGGAAGCTTCCGGTGGCTTGCGTAAACGGGAACGTCGAGCGCGATTTTCGGGAGCTCCTCAGCCAGGGTCTGCGGAGAGAGGTGCCCACTATCCACCGCGATCTGCTGGTAGTCGTTCGGAAACGAAGCCTCGGTGACGATCGCCACGACATTGGTGGCCTTGTTCGCGCGCTTCCAGATCTCTTTCGTCGGCCCGGTGTCTCCGGTGAATACGATCGTCTGGGAGTCCATCTCCAGGATGACGCCGGCGGCGACGACCGAGTGGTCCACGGCGACGGGCGTGAAGCTGGCTCCGCAGATGATCGCTTTCTTTCCAGTCGGGAGGCCGCGGTAATGAACGGCCGGCTTGCCGGTCTCGGGCGAGAGGAACTGCTCGAAGTCGGGCCAGACCTCCCCATTGAACACGTGGCTCCGAAGCTTCTCCATCACTTCTCTCGAAGCGATGATAGTCAGCGGCGGCGCGTTCTGGGCGAAGCGGTTCTGGATCAGATGCGGGAGGTCGCGGATGTGGTCCGCATGGGCGTGCGTGATGAAGACCGCCTCGATCCTCGCCTGCTGGAGCAGGGTCAGCTTCGAGGTGAGCGTTCCGGCATCGACGGCGATCCGGTCCTCGATGAGGTAGCCCGTCAGGTTATGAGTCGCATCGGACGCGCCATACGCTCCGAGTACTTTCAGTCGCATAATTTCACTTTGACGCGCGATGTTCTGCTGTGCACGGGTGTCTTATTCTTACAGTCGGACTCCCGTCTGTCCAGCAAACCGAAAGGATTACGGCGAACCGGGGCGGCCGGCGCGCTGCTCCGGGCCGCTGTCGCGGATGGCCTGAAGCGCGCATCGGCACGCTTTCCGAAACGCTCGGCCGATGGCTCGATCCAGACCTCCTGATCCCCTCGCCCCGTTCCACCCGGTCGTCCGGGATTGGTTTCAGGCGGTTTTCCGCCAGCCGACAGCGGCCCAGGTGGCCGGCTGGAAAGCGATCGCTACGGGCAGATCGACCCTCATCTCGGCCCCTACAGGGAGTGGAAAAACCCTCGCCGCCTTCCTCTGGGCCATCGATCGGCTCATGTTCGCGATTCCGCCACCGCCAGCCGAGCGCTGCCGCGTTCTCTACGTTTCTCCCCTGAAGGCGCTCGCGGTCGACGTGGAGAGAAACCTCCGATCGCCCCTGGTGGGAATCGCGCGTCTCGCCAGCGATCGCGGAGAGACCTTTCACGAGCCGGCGATCGCGATTCGCACCGGGGATACGCCCGCATCGGAAAGAGAGAAGTTCCGTCGTCATCCAGCGGACATTCTGATCACCACGCCCGAATCGCTCTTTCTGATGCTGACATCGCGCGTGCGCGAGGCGCTCCGCACCGTCGAAACGGTCATCATCGACGAGATCCATGCCCTCGTCCCCGGCAAGCGCGGCTCGCATCTGGCGCTCTCGCTGGAGAGGCTCGAGCTTCTCACCCTCATTCCTCTTCAACGCATCGGGTTGTCGGCCACCCAGCGCCCGCTCGAGGAAGTGGCCCGCTTCCTCGGCGGAGTCGCGGAGCCGCCAAAGCCGATCCGCCGCCGGGCGAAAGGAAAGGCCGCCGCCGCGGAGAGCGAAACGCCGGAAGTCATGCTCGAGCATCAATTCGAAGGGACCGATCCGGGAAAGTTCCGCCCCGTCGACATCGTCGAGACCGGCGAGAAGAAGCGTCTCGACCTCCGCGTCGAAGTCCCCGTCGAAGACATGGCGAAACTCGCCGAGCCGCTGGAGCTCACCAGCGGGCCTGCCGGCAAGGGACCCGCGCGCGCTTCCATCTGGCCCGCCATTCATCCCCGGCTGCTCGAGCTCATTCGAAGCCATCGCTCGACCCTCGTTTTCGTGAACAGCCGGCGTCTGGCTGAGCGCCTGGCCGGCGCGCTCAACGAGCTCGCCGGAGAGACGATCGTCCATGCGCATCACGGTTCCATCGCCCGCGCCCAGCGCGTCGAGATCGAGGACAAGCTCAAATCGGGTCAGCTGCCCGCTTTGATCGCCACCTCCTCTCTCGAGCTCGGCATCGACATGGGGGCGATCGACCTCGTCGTTCAGATCGAAGCGCCCCCCTCGGTCGCCAGCGGCATGCAGCGGATCGGTCGCGCCAGCCATCACGTCGGAGAGATGAGCTCCGGCGTGATCATCCCGAAGTACCGGGGCGATCTTCTCGCCTGCGCGTCACTTTCGGGCGCCATGCTCGAAGGGGAGATCGAGCCGATTTCCTATCCGCGCAACCCGCTGGACGTTCTGGCCCAGCAGATCGTCGCGATGACGGCGATGGAGAAATGGACCGCCGATGCGCTCTACGATCGCGTCCGGAGGGCGGCTCCTTTCGCCGGGCTCGGACGGTCCCTCTTCGACGGGATCCTCGACATGCTCTCGGGCAAGTATCCGTCGGACGAGTTCGCCGAGCTTCGCCCGCGAATCAACTGGGACCGGATCGAGAACGGGATCGTCGCCCGTGCGGGAGCGCAGAAGATCGCCATCGCGAACGCTGGAACCATTCCGGATCGCGGGATGTACGGCGTCTTCCTCGCCGGCTCCGAGAAGCCAGTCCGGGTCGGAGAGCTCGATGAGGAAATGGTCTTCGAAACCTCTCCCGGCGAAGTGTTCGTCCTCGGTGCTTCGAGCTGGCGGGTCGAAGAGATCACGCACGATCGCGTGCTCGTCACGCCAGCTCCGGGCGAGCCGGGGAAAATGCCCTTCTGGAAGGGGGACGCCGCCGGCCGTACGGTCGGGTTCGGCCGCAGGATCGGGGAGCTGACCAGGAAGATCCACGACTCCTCCGACGGTGCGGCGATGAAGCACCTTCAGAAGGACCTCTCCCTCGATCCGGGAGCGGCGCGGAATCTGGTCGCCTACATCCGCGAGCAGGCGGAAAGCATCGAGGCTCTTCCCGACGACCGCACGATCGTGATCGAGCGCGTCCGGGATGAGCTGGGCGACTGGCGAGTCTGCGTGCTGTCACCCCTCGGAGGAAAAGTCCTCGCTCCCTGGGCCATGGCCGTGCTTGCGCGGATCCGGGAGGAGCGCGGCATCGACCTGGAAGCGATGTGGAGCGACGACGGATTCGTCGTCCGGTTCCCCGACACGCCCGAGCCGCCGGACTCCGCGTTGATGATCCCCGGGCCTGAGGAGATCGAGCGTCTGGTCGTCCGCCAGCTCGGCTCGAGCTCGCTGTTCGCCGCCCGATTCCGCGAGGCGGCCACACGCGCACTCCTTCTGCCCCGGAAGCGCCCCGGCCAGCGCGCCCCGCTTTGGCAGCAGCGGAAGCGGGCATCCGACCTCCTTCAGGTCGCTTCCCGATTCGGGTCCTTCCCGATCCTGCTCGAGACGTTCCGCGAGTGCCTCCGGGACGTATTCGATCTCCCGGCGCTGACCGACCTTCTGCGCAGCATCCGCCGCCGCGAGGTCCGCGTCGTCACCGTCGACACCGAATCCCCTTCGCCCTTCGCGGCCTCGCTTCTGTTCCGCTACGTGGCGAACTATCTCTACGACGGCGACGCCCCCCTTGCCGAGAGACGCGCGCAGGCACTGACGATCGATCGCGATCAGCTGCGGGAGTTGCTGGGAGAGGCCGACTTCCGGCAGTTGCTGGATCCGCGGGCCGTGGAGGAGGCGGAGCTTCTGCTTCAGCACCTCGGCCCCCACGGCGCGGCGCGGTCGGCGGACGGGGTCCATGACCTGCTCCTCCGTCTGGGCGATCTCAGTCCGGACGAGATCGCAGCGCGGTCGACCTCGGCCGAGGCGGGCGAATGGATCGCAGCGCTGCTGCGCACAAGAAGAATCATCGAAGTCTCGGTCGGTTCGGAGCGAAGACTGATCGCCGCCGAGGAAGCAGCAAAGTACCGGGACGCGCTCGGCGTTCCTCTCCCGCCGGGACTTCCGGAGTCGTTTCTTGATTCGGTCCCTGACCCTCTCGGCAGTCTCGCGGCTCGGTTCTCGAGAACCAGAGGCCCGTTCACCACGCTCGAGCTCGCGGCGCGGTACGGCCTGGGGCGTGCTGTGGCGGAGGGCGAGCTCGAGAAACTAACGAGGAGCGGCCGCCTCGTCGAAGGGGAGTTTCGCCCGGGGGGAGTGGGGAGAGAGTGGATTCACCCGGAGGTTCTCGAGACGATCCGGAGGAAGTCGCTCGCGATCCTGAGGAAAGAAATCGAGCCAGTGGAACCGGAGGCGCTCGCGCGGTTGCTGATCTCCTGGCAGGGAGTGGGACAGCCGAGACGCGGGCTCAACGCGCTTCTCGACGCCGTTGAAGTGCTTCAGGGTTATCCGCTGATCGCATCGACGCTGGAGAGTGAGATTCTGCCGGCCCGCATCGCGGGTTACCGGCCGTCGGACCTCGACACTCTCATGGCAGCTGGAGAGGTCGTTTGGGCGGGCCTGGAGCCCCTTGGGGACCGCGACGGACGAATCGCCCTTTACCTCACGGAGCAACTGCCCCTGCTCCATCTCTCCGTTCCAGCCGGAAAGTTGGAAGGAAAAGAAAAAGAGGTCGTCGATTTTCTCCGTCTGCAGGGAGCGTCGTTCTTCGCGCCGCTTCATGCGGCGATGGGCGGTGGTTTTCCGGTGGAAGCGGTGGACCTTCTCTGGAACCTCGTTTTCAGCGGCGTGATCACGAACGACTCGATGCACGCGTTGCGGGCGTTCACGAGGAAGAAGGGAAAGCGGAGCGGAAAGGGAGGGCCGGCGTTCCGATCCCGCCGGTCGACCCCGGCGGCAGCCGAAGGGCGGTGGACTCTGGTCGAATCGATGCGGGGATCCGCCAGCGGAACGGAGAAGGCTCATGCGATCGCGCAGCAACTTCTCACGCGATACGGCGTGGTCTGCCGCGAGACGATGGCGGGAGAGGCGGTCCCGGGCGGTTTCAGCTCGGTCTACGACGTCTTCCGGCGGCTCGAAGAGAGTGGCCGCGTCCGGCGAGGCTATTTCGTCGGCGGGCTGACCGCCATGCAGTTCGCCGTCCCGGGAGCGATCGATCTGCTTCGCTCATTCAGGGACGAGGAGGGAGGGGAAGAGGTCGTGTGGATCGCCGCCACGGATCCGGCGAATCCGTGGGGAACGATTTTCCGCTGGCCGGAGAGAGAGGCGGGCGGGCCGACGCGTTCCGCCGGCACATCGGTGATGCTCGTCGACGGGCGCCTGGTCGCGCACCTCGGCCGGGGGGAGCGGCAGATCCGGACATTTCTTCCTCCCGACGAGCCCGATCGCGGCCGGGCGGCGCGCGCGATCGCCAGGACACTCGCCTCGCGCGTCACTTCCGGGGAGAGAAAGGCGATTCTCGTGGAGGCCATCGACGGCACGTCCGCACCGCTTCACCCGCTTGCTGAAGCTCTGAAGGGAGCGGGATTTCAGCAGACGCCGCTCGGGTTGCATCTGCGCGGTCAGTGGGGTGGATTCCAGATTCGCGGCGCGGCCGCGAAAGAAGATCCCGAGCAGGACGAATCCGAGGAGTGAACAGAGAGCGGAGGCTGAAGCCTCCGCCACTCTCAGTGCGCGTCCAGGCCCCCCCCCGGAACCCGAGAATGCCAGAGGGAGATACGATCTACCGCGTTGCGAAGACGCTCCAGCTCGCGCTCGGAGGAAGGGTGGTCACCGAGTTCCGGACGGTGCTTCCCCAGCTAGCGCGCATCGACCGGGACGCCCCGATCGCCGGCCGATCGGTGACCGGGGTCGAGCCCCGCGGAAAGCATCTGCTCATCCATTTCACGGGTGACCTCGTCCTCCACACGCACCTTCGGATGAACGGGAGCTGGCATATCTACCGGCCGGGGGAACGATGGAGGCGTCGGGGCGATGATATGCGCGTGGTGATCGGGAACGAGGAATGGCACGCGATTGGTTTCTCGCTGCCGGTCGCGGAGTTCTTCCCGGCATCCGAGGCGGCGCGTCATCGCGACCTCGAGGAGCTGGGTCCGGATCTGCTGGCGGAAGATTTCGATCGTGACGAAGCGATCCGGCGGTTCCGGGGGCGGCCCGAGCTCGAGATCGCCGACGCCCTGCTCGACCAGCGGATCCTGGCCGGCATCGGTAACGTCTACAAGTCCGAGATTCTGTTCGCCTGCCGCATGAGCCCTTTCCGGCGCGTCGCCGACGTCAGCGACGAGGAGTTGAATAGGATTCTCGACTGTGCGCAGCGACAGCTTCGGGTGAATGTGATCGCTGCCGACCGGGAGCGCCCGGTCTTCACGAGAGTCATGAGGCGGACCACGGGTCGAAGCGACCCGTCCGCCGCCCTATGGGTTTACGGGCGGGGGGGAGAGCCGTGCAGGGAGTGCGCCGCAGCGATCTCCATGCGTCGTCAGGGGCCCGATGCTCGCGGGACGTGGTGGTGTCCCCGGTGCCAGGGAGATTGACCTGCCGGGGTCTGCGGTAGAAAGATACGAGCGGATGGCGACGGCTTGGCCGGTCGTGTTCTTCACGATCCAGATGGCGTTGGTGGCGACGGCGATCAATATCCCGCTCGCACTCGGCGCCGCGGTCGCGGCCGGGAGGATGCCGGCGCGCTGGCGGAGCGTGTTCGACGCCCTGATCTCGCTACCGCTCGTGCTTCCTCCGACGGCCGTCGGATTTCTTCTTCTCGAGCTCCTTTCCCGCTACGGATTCGTCGGCCGAGTTCTGGAGAAAGCCGGCATTCAGGTGCTGTTCACGCCGAAGGCGGTCGTGATCGCCACGGCCGTGATGTCGTTCCCCTTGATGGCGCGGGCGTTCCGCATAGCCCTCGGTTCTTCGCAGCGGCGCCTTACGGACATGGCGCGAACGCTTGGAGCTTCTCCTTCGGCGGCTTTCTTTCGCGTCGCCCTTCCGATCGCCTGGCCGGGGCTTCTTTCCGGAATCGTACTCGCGTGGTGCCGCGCGATCGGTGAGTTCGGCGCGACGATTCTCATTGCCGGAAACATCCCGGGTAGAACGCAGACTCTCGCGCTGGCCATTTACCAGCACGTGCAGACCGGGCGCGAACGAGAGGCCGTTCCTCTCATCTTCCTTTCCATCGGCATCTCCTTCGGCGCCATCATCGCGAGCGAGCTGCTCGTCAGACGCGGAGCGGAAAGCCGCCCATGATCGCGATCGACCTCGAGCTTCCCACCGCTTCATTCGTCCTTCGCGTCGAGCTGGAGCTTCGCGAGCGGGTAACCGCCATTCTCGGCCCCTCGGGGGCGGGCAAGACCTCACTGATCGAAGCCATTGCGGGGCTCAGGCCGCTCGCACGCGGACGGATCGCCGTGGACGAGGCGGTCTTTCTCGATCGCGAACGCGGAATCCGCCTCGCCCCCGAGTCGCGGCGCGTTGGGCTCGTGCCGCAGGACGGAGCGCTCTTTCCTCACCTTTCGGTCCGGAGGAACATCACTTTCGCGGGGGAAGACGATGAGCGGCTCGAGCGCCTCGTCCGGACCCTCGACATCGTGACGCTGATCGACCGCATGCCGGCCACTCTTTCGGGCGGAGAGCGCCAGAGGGTGGCGATTGCCCGAGCTCTGATGATGCGCCCGAGGATTCTGCTCCTCGACGAACCACTGGCCGGGGTCGATCTCGAGCGTCGGGACCGGATCATCGAATCCCTTCGGCGGATCCGGGCCGATTTCGACGTCCCCATGATCTACGCGACCCACCATCCGCTCGAGGCGCTCGCCCTGGCCGATGAGGCGGTCGTCCTCGAACGGGGCCTGGTTCGGATGCACGGCCCGGTGGCGGAGATTCTGCGGCGCTTGAGGATCAGGGACTAGGGGTAGAAAAGCAGGGGCTAGGGGCTAGGGGCTAGGGGCTAGGAAGAGCAACGGCAAGATCAGGAGCGACCAGGGCTTTGGACTCTGCCTTTATTTCTGCCTTCTGCCTTCTGCCTTCTGACTTCTGCCTTTGCTTTTCCTAGCCCCTAGCCCCTAGCCCCTGGCCTCTGGCCTCTGCTAGAGTCACTGCGTTCAAAGGAGAGATCTTGTGTCCCCCATTCTTCCTGATGGTTTGAGAGCGGATGAGATCCGGATTTTGCAGGAATTCCGTGTGCAGAAGACGCGCGAACTGGGCCGCGAGCAGATTCAGGCGATCCGGTATCCGGGCGAGATGGGCTCCGAGGCGCTGAGCAGGCTCGTTGAGCGCGGTTATCTCGAGCTTAGTGAGAAAGATACGTTCGTCCTGGCCGCGAAGGGCGACGAGGTATTGTCGATCGATCACCAGCCGTTGTACGAGCGCGGCTGAAAGGGGACGCCCCCGGCTGGCCATCCTTAAAATCCGTTGACTCAAAGAGTTAACGGGTTTAGGATGATTGCCGGGGTCTGAGATGAAGGATGGCAAAAAAGCAAAGTCAAAAAGCGTCGCCAAAGCCTCCGGTAAAAAAAGCAGCGGGAAAAAAGTCGCCGCCCAAAAAAGCCCCGCCAAAAAAGGTGCCGGCAGCAAAGTCAGTGGCAAAAAAGTCGCCGCCCAAAAAGGCAGCGGCAAAGCCGTCCCCCCGAAAAGCGCCCCCAAAAAAGGTGGCGCAGGGACAGCCGGCAAAGGCGCCGAAACGGGCGAAGTCGAGTTCAGCAACCCGGCCGTCGCCGCCGCCTTCAAGCGCGCCGTCAAGAAGTATCCTTCCGCTCTCAAGCGGTTATCCGACTGAGAGGAAGCTCGAAGTCGCCTACATCAGCTCCCAGGATCTGGTCGAGCTGCACAAGGCGATCTCATCCGAGTTCGGAGGTCGCACCGCCCAGCCGGGTGTCGTGGAATCCCCCTTCGGACTCCAGAACGCGGTCGAGCGTCCGCGGACCACGGTGTTCGGTCGCGACGCCTACCCGGAGTTTTACGAGAAAGCGGCCGCCTTCTTTTTCGCCCTGCTTCAGAATCTTCCCTTCCAGACGGGAAACCGCCGCGTCGCGCTCGCGGCCCTTCTGGCGTTCTGCGAGTTGAACGAACGGTCGATCGACGCCCGCGTGCTCGACGAAAAATCGTTCGAGAACCTCGTCAAGAAAGCCGCGACGCATCGAGAGCATGGCGTTCCTCCGGAGGAAGTCTTTCAGGAGATCCGGTCCGTCATGAAGCGTGCGATCGTCTGATCGATTGCTCCGGGAACGACTTTCGAAGCGGCGCCTCCCGGCGCCGCTTTTCATTCTCGGCCCGCTGGGAACCTGGAGCTGGCACCGGCTTTGATTCTCCCAGTTCGGAGGAATCAGCAAATGGCAAAACAAACCGATGCAATCGCGCTTCTCAAGGAAGATCACAAGCGCGTGAAGGAGCTCCTGAAAAA
>JBHEPS010000037.1:20240-20513 GCA_046260175.1 Thermoanaerobaculia bacterium | reverse complement strand
GCCAGACGGTAGCCGGCGGTCGAAGACCGCCGGTTGCGGCACGCCCCGAAAAAACACGACACCGCGCGCGAAGCGCGCGGGGAGGGTGAAAGGCAGGTGGCAGGATCCTGCAATTTTGAGATCCTTCGGTCGCGCCCACCGGCGATCAGGCCCGTTCCTTTTTCGCGGCGCTCCCTCAGGATGACGCGATTTACTTCTGCCTTCTGCCTTCTGACTTTACTTCTGCCTTGCCTCCCATCCCGGGCCGCGGAGGACGCGGCCCGGGCGGGCGCC
>JBHEPS010000037.1:0-20096 GCA_046260175.1 Thermoanaerobaculia bacterium | reverse complement strand
AGACCGAGGTCACGCGCGTAATGGCCCACGACGCGGGGAAACGTTCCGTAGGCCCTCGGGTGCGCCCCCTGCGACCGACGGCTCTCCGGCACCGAGCCGGAGTCGGCGCCGATGGCGATGAACGGCTGACGGAGCGCGAACTGCACGTCCGCCTCGCTCATCGTGAAGTACACCGCGCCCGGGGCGCTCGGGCTCTGCTCGTAGAGGCGCAGCAGCGCCTCGACCGGCGGCACGCCCATCTCCCGCGCGATCTCCTCGAGGTTCTTCCGCTCGAAATGCTCGAGCTCGGGGTTCGGGATTCGCGTCACGAGCACGCCGTCCGCTCCTGTCGCCCGCGAGGGAAGACCAGTGCGCGCGACCTCCGCCCCGATCCTCGCCCTCAGCTCCGGATCGCGGAGCCTCTGCTGAAACGCCCCGTACCCTCCCTCGAGCGCCCAGCTCGGCACGAGCATCGTCAGCCCGGTCGAAGAGGCGATGTACGGATACATGTTGGCGGCCACGTCGAGCCCTTCGCGCCGCGCCTCTTCGATCTTCGCGATGACCGACGGCATGCGGCCGTGATTCGCCGGTCCGCTCGTCTTCAGGTGCCAGATGTTGACCGGGATTCCAGTCCGCCGGCCAATCTCGAATGCCTCGTCGAGAGCGGCCAGGATTTCATCCCCCTCGTTGCGGATGTGCGTGAAGTAAACCCCGCCGTGACGCCGGGCGACCGCCGCGAGCCGAACCAGCTCCTCGGTCTCGGCGAAGGTCGCGGGAACGTAGATGAGGGAAGTCGACAGCCCGATCGCCCCGTCGCGCATCGCCTCCTCGACGAGCCCTTCCATCCGGACCATCTCCTCCTCGGTCGGGTCGCGGTCACCCATCCCGAGGACGATCGCCCGCGGATTCGTGGCGCCGACGAAAAAGGCGAAGTTGGCGGCGATCCCCTTTCGCTCGAGGACGCCGAAATACTCCCCGAGGGTGCGCCACGCGGGCTCCCCCGCGGCTCGGCGCTCGGCGGCGCCCTCTTCCGAGAGCGGACCGGGCGACCACCCCTCTCCGGTGACCTCGGTCGTCACCCCCTGCCGGATCTTCCCCTCGAGCGAGGGATCGACCAGCACCGATCCCTGCGACTGCCCGAGGAGATCGATGAAGCCCGGCGCGACCATCCGTCCGGCTGCATCGATGCTCCGGAGCGCAGCGGTCGTACTCAGATCACCCAGCGCGACGATTCGATCGCCGCGCACGCCGACGTCGCCGCGAAACCAGGGGGCCCCCGTGCCGTCGATGATGCGCCCATTCACGATCTTCAGATCGAGCGTCGCCGGCGGAGCGGCCGGCGGAGCGGAACTGCACGAGAGCGCCAGCGCGAAGAAAAGTGCGGAGAGGAGAAATCGCTGCATGCGGCGCATTCTAATCAAAAGGGGCGAGGGACGAGGGCGAGGGGCGAGGAAAAGCAAAGGCAGAAGCGGAACCAGGAGAGCGTCGATTCGGTCCCTCCCTCGCCCCTCGCCCCTCGCCCCTGATGTTCTCGTACAATGCTGCGCCATGAACCGACGTCACTTCATGCGTTCCACCGTCGCCGCCGGCGCGCTCGCCGCGGTGCCTCCCCTCACCCTGGCCGCGGCCCAGTCGCCCGCTTCTGCGGGCCGCCGGAAGCTGATCAAGCCGAAAGCGCTCGTGCCCGGCGATACGATCGGCATGGTCGTTCCCGCTTCGATGGAGTTCGAGACCCATCGCCTCGGCATCGGGGTCGACAACCTCCGCGCCCTCGGTTTCGAGGTGAAGGTGGGAGAAAACGCCGCGAACCGGTACGGTTACTTCGCCGGCACCGATGCCGAGCGCGCCTCCGACATCAACGCGATGTTCGCCGACCCCGAGATCGATGGCATCTTCGCGTATACCGGCGGCTGGGGAACTCCCCGCCTCCTCCCCCACCTCGACTACGAGATGATCCGCAGAAATCCCAAGGTGATCATCGGCTTCAGCGACATCACCGCGCTGGTGAATGCGATCCACCAGAGGACCGGCCTCGTCACCTTTCACGGCCCGAACGCCGCCTCGAACTACGAGCCCTACACCCTCGGCAACATGAAGCGCGTAGTCATGAGCCGCGAGCCGATCGGAACACTCGCGAATCCGGAGAAACGCGACTCGGAACTGATCCAGCGCCGCTTCCGCACCTACACGATCCGCGGCGGGAAGGCGCGCGGCCGACTCGTCGGCGGCAACCTGACGCTTCTCGCCGCCCTCATGGGCACCCCCTGGGAAGTCGACACCGACGGGGCGATCCTCTTCATCGAGGACACCCACGAGGCGATCTACCGCATCGACCGGATGCTCACCCAGCTCTCTCTCGGAGGAAAGTTCAGCAATCTCCGCGGCGTGCTGTTCGGCTACTGCACGGACTGCCCGGCCGAACGGGCGAGCTTCAGCCTCGAACAGCTGCTGACCAACCAGTTCGGCCCGCTCGGCGTGCCAGTCCTCGGAGGGCTCGCCTTCGGCCATATCGAACAGAAGCTGACCTTACCGATCGGGCTCGAGGCGGAGCTGGACGCGGACGGCGGAGTTCTGACGATTCCCGAGGGGGCGGTGATTTAAATAGGACGAATAGGACAAATAGGACGAATAGGTAGACCGGGCGGGCGGGACCGGGCATTTGTCTGAATCCGCAACCCTGCCCTCTGTTGTCCGTCCCATTTGTCCTATGGGTCCTATTCGTCCTATTCGTCCTATGGGTCCTATCCGTCCTATCCGTCCTATTCGTCCTATTCGTCCTATTTGTCCTATCCGTCCTATTCGTCTATCATCCGCCGCCATGAACGTGGACATCCGGAAGATTGATGACGTGGTCGTTGTGGACTTCGAGGGAAGCCTGGTGGTCGGTGTGGCCGACGGGGTGATCTCGACGGTGGTGGAGCAGCTGCTGACGGACGGCTATACGAGCATCCTGATCAACCTCTCGAAGGTCGATTACGTCGACAGCAGCGGTCTCGGCGACCTGGTCCAGAGCCAGAAGCTGGCCCAGCGGGTCGGGGGGCGGATGAAGCTGCTCAGCCCCCAGGACCGCGTCCGGCGGACTCTCCATATCTCGAACCTGCTCCCGCTGTTCGAGGTCTTCGAAGAGGAAAAGGTGGCCGTCGAAGCCTTCCAGGAATCGGCGACGAATCCCGAATAGGCCCGCCCGCTGGCTACAAAGAAAGAGGGCGGCGTTGAACGCCGCCCCTCAATGTCAGCACGCCGAAATTCTCACTCCCGGATGATCAGAATGGGATCCACCTTCCGTTCCACTCCATTGATCCAGACGTGAATGTCGTACTTGTGCTCTTCGTAGCTGATCGGTGGCCCCGTCCGGTGGGCGTGAACTTCCATATCATTCGGCATGGGAGTGACGACGAACCTGGGCGGCATCGCACCGGGCAACCGGATCTCCAGCTTTTTCTTGACGCCAGCGGTCGGCGTCAGATACCACTGGATCTCCTGTCCCGTTTTAACGCAGACGATCTCGTCGTCCGGACTGACCTCGCCCTGATCACTGACCTGAATCCTCACGACAGCCGGGGGGGTCGGATCCGGCTGGCTGCATTGGGCGAAGTTGGCCCGCGGCGGAGGGGGAGGAGGAGGGAGGGAGAGCGGCACGGGCTCTTCAATCTGAGGACTTGCCGGCGGCATATCGCTGGTGCGAATACAGCCGGTTACAAGCAGCAGCGCGACCGCGGCGACACAGACGAGTCGTAGAAAATGCATAGTCACTCCCTTTCGTGAAGACGGTGCCTGTGCAATCTGTGATGACGTTCCACAACGCAGACGGATCGAAGTAGACTCCTGGCCTTCTCCCCATCATGAAGCCCGAAAAATGATCTTTTAAATGGTAGGCGCAGTATCTCACCTTTCGGATGTCGTGCGCTACAGCCGCGCCGATCGACCCCGAAGGCTCACGCCTGCCGGCCAAGCGCCTGGAAATCCTTCCGACCCTTCAGATTCTCGAAATCCCGCTCGTGCTCGATCTGATCGGGCGGAAAGCCCCCCTGTACGGCGGTTGTAAGGAGTTTGACGGCTTCCGCAGGATTGCCCGCCAGGTTCTCGACGACCGCCGCATAGTAGAGATGCGTCACGTCGTCAGCACTGATGTCCAGAACCGAGCGGATCGACTTCCGGGCCTCTTCAATCCGTCCCGACTTTGCGGCGGCCAGGGCACGGGTTACGTGAGCATTGACGTCGACAGGATTCGTTTTCAGTGCGGCATCAGCGAGTCGGATCGCATTCGCGTATGCCGCCAGCGACCGTTCCTTTCCGCCCGCGGCCCAGCGATAGGAGTCGCCCATGCTGAGCCAGAGGAGATAGTCGTTCGGGCTCAGCGCCACCGCCTTCTCATACTTGTCCGCAGCTTCGGCATAGCGCTTTTCGTAGAAGAGAAGGTAGCCGAGGTTCCCGAGAGCATCACTGTTCGGACTGACGGAAACGGAATCGTTGAAGGTTCTTTCGGCCTCCCGGAGCCTGCCGAGTTGCAGGTACGCAGCGCCGAGATTGTTGTAGCCGCGCGTGTTGTCGGGTGTGAGCTCAATGACCTCTTGAAACTCCGGCACCGCGTCTGCGAAGCGGCCCTGACTCATGAAAAGGACGCCGAGCCGGTTGTAGCCAGCCCACCATTCGGGCATCAGAGAGATCGCCCTCCTGTATGTGCGCTCGGCATCCTCATACCTCCTCGCGCGGGAGTACGCCTGGCCGAGTCCGAGGGTCGCTTCTGCGGAATTCGGCTGCTGGCTGAGGGCCCTGCGGAAGGACTCGATCGCTTCGGCGTGCCTCCCGCTCGCCACGTGCAGTTCTCCAAGCGTGATGTGAATGTCGGCACGCTGCGGGTCGAGGCGGACTCCCCGCTCACAGGCTGCAACCGCGCGTCCCATCCAGTCCGCATCCATCGTGAGTTTGAACTTGTAGAGGTAAGCGCGACCCAGAGCCGCGTGGACCATTGCCGACTCACTCACTCTTTCGGCGAGCTGCTCGAGAAGTACGATCCCCTGGTCGACGGACTCTTCGCTCTCGTACCGCTGCAGAAGGCCATGCGCCTCGACGTAACGATCCTGGTCCGCCGCCGTCACGAGCCCTTCGCGGTTACTGCGGCGCATCGGTCTGGATCTGAGCTCGAGCGTCTCGACTACCCTCTCGGCAAGCTGGTCCTGAAGCAGGAAGAGATCGGATGCGTTTCCGGGCACGGTGGCCGCCGCCAGCTGCACGCCGTTCGCATCGATCAGCGAATACGTCACACGGAGAACGTCTCCGCTCCGCTGAACGGACCCATTCAGGAACATCGTCGCTCCGGTCTCCCTACCGAGCTTTGGGTAATCTACCGGACCCGCCGATCGAGATGACGAAGGGGGCATGATCTGGAGGTCGGGAACCGAGGCGAGTCTGGCGCTGATCGTTTCGGAGATCCCCCGACTGTAGAGGTCTCCTCCGGGATGGCCACTCAGATCGCTGAACGGGAGCACGGCGATCGACTTCACTCCCGGAATCGCGGGTCTCGAGGCTCTTTCGAAGTACTGCCATAGGGCGGCGCCTGCGAGAATCACCGCCGCAACGATGGCGACGATCATCGCCCCCCGCGTTCGTCGCGGCCGATCGGCGATCGCCGGAGCCGCGGAAATCGCCCCGGGCGTCCACCCCTCCTGCACTTCCTGAAGGTCGATCGCCAGGTCTCTCGTCGAGCCGTAACGCTCCCCCGGACGTTTGCAGAGAAGCCTGGAGATGATCGCGACGAGTCGCTCGGGAACCGAAGGATTCAATTCGCCGATCGCGGGCGGATCTTCGCGGATGATGGCGTGCAGCGTTTCGATCGTTCCCGCCCGCTGAAACGGTCTCGATCCCGCCAGCATCTCGTAGAGAATCACGCCGAGAGAGAACTGATCCGATACGGGACCGGCGGGCAGGCCCGAAGCCTGTTCCGGCGACATGTAGGCCGTGGTTCCGAGGATCGCCCCGGGCATGGTGTCAGGGCCGATCTTGTCGAGCGTCACTTCATCCGGCGAGGCCTCCGCGCGGATGAGACGCGCCAGACCGAAGTCGAGAATCTTGACGTTGCCGCCGGCGGTCAGCATGACATTCTCCGGCTTCAGATCGCGGTGCACGATGCCTTTCTCGTGCGCTGCTGCCAGGGCATCCGCGATGCAACCGGCAATGCGCGCTGCTTCGCGGGGCGCCAGAGGACCGTGGGAGAGAACCGCGCGGAGCGTTTCGCCTTCGACCAGTTCCATCGCGATGTAGTGCTGCGCGCCATCGCGTCCAACGTCGTAGATGGTGACCACCGAGGAATGGTTCAGCTGGGACGCCGAGCGCGCCTCCTGCTCGAAGCGCCGGAGCTGTTCCGGCGTTGCGGCGTTGTCGGCCGGAAGCATCTTGATCGCGAGCTCTCGCCCGAGATGGGGATCGCGGGCCCGATAGACGAGTCCCATGCCACCGGCACCGAGCTCGGCGATGATTTCGTACGGCCCGACGCGACTGCCCGGCTCCAGAGCCATCTTCGAATATTCCTTCGAGGCGATTATAGGAGCATATGCAGTCGTCCATTTGAGAGTGGCGGGGGGGCGGTCAGGGTGGGTCCGTAGCCGGGCACAGCGGGTGCAATCAATGCATAAGCCGGTCCGATTCGCGGCACGTCCGCGTTCCCTCCGGTTTCACCGAATGCCCAAGATTCGAGCGAGGATCCCTGATGACTGTCGATGCCGAGACTCCGGGCCAGAAGTCCGCCAAAACCGCCACAAGGAAGAAGAAAGACGCTCCGGCGAAGGAGCGGGCCGCCGCTTCGAAGAAGGGAGCCTCCTCCCGGAAAAAGGCCGCGCGCCCCAAAGCCCGCCCCGCCCCGCGGGAGGTCGCTCACTTCGAGCCGCTCGAGTCCGATACCAAGGAGCTTCTGCGCGTCCTCAAAGCGATGCGCCGCGGCAACCTGTCGGTCCGGATGCGGGAAGACAAGGCGGGCGCGGCCGGCAAGGTGGCCGAGGCTCTCAACGACATCCTCGAGCAGAACGCCCGGCTCGCCAGCGAGCTTCAGCGCGTCCGCACGGCGGTCGGGAAGGAAGGGCGCCTGACCCAGCGCGCCTCGGTCCCCGGCGCGGTCGGCTCGTACGCCGAGTCGGTCGAAGCGGTCAACTCGCTGATCGGCGATCTGGTTCAGCCGACCTTCGAGGTCTCGCGGGTGATCACCTCGGTCGCGCGGGGAGACCTGACCCAGGCGATGTCGCTCGAGCTCGACGGCCAGCCGATCCGCGGTGAGTTCCTGAGGACGGCGAAGACGGTCAACACGATGGTCGATCAGCTCCGCTCGTTCTCATCCGAGGTCACGCGCGTGGCGCGCGAAGTAGGCACGGAGGGGCAACTCGGCGGGCAGGCAAAGGTAAAAGGCGTCGCGGGGACGTGGAAGGACCTGACCGAGTCGGTCAACTCGATGGCGAGCAACCTCACCAACCAGGTGAGAAACATCGCCGAGGTCACCACGGCGGTGGCGGGCGGCGACCTCTCGAAGAAGGTCACGGTCGACGTGAAGGGAGAGATCGCGGAGCTGAAAGAGACGATCAACACGATGGTCGACCAGCTCCGCTCGTTCGCCTCGGAGGTAACGCGCGTGGCGCGCGAGGTCGGCAGCGAAGGAAAGCTCGGCGGGCAGGCTGACGTCCGCGGAGTCGGCGGAACGTGGAGGGACCTGACGGAATCGGTCAACTCCATGGCGGCGAATCTTACGGATCAGGTGCGGAACATCGCCGGGGTGACGAAGGCCGTCGCGCGTGGCGACCTGTCGAAGAAGATCACGGTCGATGCGAAGGGCGAGATCGCGGAGCTGAAAGAGACGATCAACACGATGGTCGATCAGCTCAACTCGTTCGCATCGGAAGTTACGCGCGTCGCCCTCGAAGTCGGCGCTGAAGGAAAGCTCGGCGGTCAGGCGACGGTCCGCGGAGTCGGGGGCACGTGGAAGGATCTGACCGATTCGGTCAACTCGATGGCGAGGAACCTCACCACGCAGGTGCGTGCGATCGCGGACGTGACGACGGCGGTCGCAAACGGCGATCTGTCGAAGAAGGTGACGATCGAGGTCGAAGGAGAAATCCTGGAGCTGAAGATGACCATCAACCGAATGGTCGACCAGCTCCGGTCGTTCGCATCCGAGGTCACGCGCGTCGCGCGCGAAGTCGGAACGGAAGGACAGCTCGGCGGGCAGGCGAACGTCGAGGGCGTCGGAGGAACGTGGAAGGACCTGACCGAGAACGTCAACAAGATGGCGTCGAATCTCACCTCGCAGGTGCGAAACATCGCCGAGGTGACCACGGCGGTCGCGCGAGGCGATCTTTCGAAGAAGATCACGGTCGAGGTGCAGGGAGAGATCGCGGAGCTGAAGAACACGATCAACACGATGGTGGATCAGCTCTCCTCGTTCGCCTCGGAGGTCACGCGCGTGGCGCGCGAAGTGGGCACCGAGGGGCAGCTCGGCGGACAGGCGCAGGTGGCGGGCGTCGGAGGGACCTGGAAGGACCTGACCGACTCGGTCAACTCGATGGCCTCGAACCTCACGGCGCAGGTACGGAACATCGCGGAAGTGACGACGGCAGTCGCGAACGGCGACCTCTCGAAGAAGATCACGGTCGACGTCCAGGGGGAGATCGCGGAGCTGAAGGGGACGATCAACACGATGGTCGACCAGCTGCGGTCCTTCGCCGCGGAGGTCACGCGCGTCGCGAAGGAGGTCGGCACCGAAGGGAAGCTCGGCGGGCAGGCCGCGGTGTCGGGAGTCGCCGGGACCTGGAGAGACCTGACGGACTCGGTCAACTCCATGGCCTCGAACCTCACCGGTCAGGTGCGCAACATCGCGGAGGTGACGACCGCGGTCGCGAACGGCGACCTGTCGAAGAAGATCACGGTCGACGTGCAGGGGGAGATTGCGGAGCTGAAGGGGACGATCAACACGATGGTCGACCAGCTCTCCTCGTTCGCGGCCGAGGTCACGCGCGTCGCGAAAGAGGTCGGAACCGAAGGGAAGCTCGGCGGCCAGGCGACGGTCAAGGGAGTCGCGGGGACGTGGAAGGACCTGACGGACTCGGTCAACTCGATGGCCTCGAACCTCACCTCGCAGGTGCGCAACATCGCCGAAGTGACGACTGCCGTGGCGAACGGAGACCTCTCGAAGAAGATCACGGTGGGCGTCAAGGGCGAGATCGCGGAACTGAAGGGGACGATCAACACGATGGTCGACCAGCTCTCCTCGTTCGCGGCCGAGGTCACGCGCGTCGCGCGTGAAGTCGGCACCGAAGGGAAGCTCGGCGGCCAGGCGAAGGTGAAGGGGGTCGCCGGCACCTGGAAGGACCTGACGGATTCGGTCAACTCGATGGCCTCGAACCTCACCGCGCAGGTGCGGAACATCGCCGACGTCACGACCGCAGTCGCCAACGGCAATCTCTCGAAGAAGATCACGGTCGACGTCCAGGGAGAGATCGCCGAGCTGAAGGGGACGATCAACACGATGGTCGATCAGCTCTCCTCGTTCGCGGCCGAGGTCACGCGCGTGGCGCGCGAGGTCGGCACCGAAGGGAAGCTCGGCGGACAGGCGTACGTGAAGGGGGTCGGGGGGATCTGGAAGGACCTCACCGAGAACGTCAACATGATGGGGTCGAACCTGACGAACCAGGTCCGCAACATCGCCCAGGTGACCACGGCTGTCGCCACGGGTGACCTGTCGAAGAAGATCACGGTCGACGCCAAGGGAGAGATTCTCGAGCTGAAGGAGACGATCAACACGATGGTCGACCAGCTCAACTCGTTCGCGGCCGAGGTCACGCGCGTGGCGCGCGAAGTCGGCACGGAAGGAAAGCTCGGCGGCCAGGCGAACGTGAAGGGAGTCGCCGGCACGTGGAAGGACCTCACCGACAACGTCAACCTGATGGCGCGCAACCTGACGAACCAGGTGCGCGGGATCGCCAAGGTCGTCACCGCGGTCGCGGACGGCAATCTCGCCCAGAAGCTGGGACTCGAAGCGCAGGGCGAGATCGCCGAGCTGGTCGAGACGATCAACAACATGATCGATACGCTCGCGATCTTCGCCGACCAGGTGACCGGAGTGGCGCGCGAGGTCGGCGCCGAAGGGAAGCTCGGGGGACAGGCGAAGGTGCCCGGCGCATCCGGCATCTGGAAGGACCTGACGAACAACGTCAACCAGCTTGCCGCCAACCTGACCACGCAGGTCCGCGCAATCGCCGACGTCGCGACCGCCGTGACCAAGGGCGACCTCACCCAGACCATCGAGGTGGACACCTCGGGCGAAGTCGCCGCTCTCAAGGACAACATCAACGAGATGATCCGCAACCTGCGCGAGACCACGCTCAAGAACTCCGAGCAGGATTGGCTCAAGACCAACCTGGCGAAGTTCACGCGCATGATGCAGGGTCAGAAGAACCTCAACGAGGTCGCGCGGCTCATTCTCGGAGAGCTCGCCCCGGTGGTGGACGCCCAACACGGCGTGCTCTACTTCATGGACAAGAGCGGCTCCGAGCCGATGCTCCGCCTCGTGGCCGCCTACGCCTACCGGAAGCGGAAAAACCTGTCGAATGCCTTCGAGCTCGGCGAAGGCCTGGTCGGCGAGGCGGCTCTCGAGAAGAGCCGGATCCTCGTCACCAACGTGCCGGCCGACTACGTCACGATCGCCTCGGGTCTCGGCGAGTCCGCACCGATGAACGTCGTCGTGCTCCCCGTGCTCTTCGAGGACGAGGTCAAGGCCGTCATCGAGCTCGCCTCGTTCACTCCGTTCAGTGACGCGTCTGTGCTCTTCCTCGACCAGCTCGCCGACTCGATCGGCGTGGTGCTCAACACCATCGCCGCGAGCATGAGAACCGAGGAGCTGCTCGCGCAGTCGCAGGCAATGGCCGAAGAGCTCCAGGCGCAGCAGGAGGAGCTGACCGAGACCAACCGCAGGCTCGAAGACCAGGCGCGCTCGCTTCAGGCCTCCGAGGAGTTGCTCAGGACTCAGCAGGAAGAGCTGCAGCAGTCCAATGAAGAGCTCGAGGAGAAGGCGCGTCAGCTGATGGACCGGAACACGGAAGTCGAGCGGAAGAACCGTGAGGTCGAGGAAGCGAAAGGCCAGGTCGAAGAGAAGGCCCGGCAGCTCGCCCTCACGTCGAAATACAAGTCCGAGTTCCTCGCCAACATGTCTCACGAGCTCCGGACTCCGCTCAACAGCCTTCTCATCCTGGCGCGCCTGCTCTCCGAGAACAACGAAAAGAACCTCACCGACAAACAGGTCGAGTTCGCGAACACGATTCACGGCGCCGGGAACGACCTGCTGACGCTGATCAACGACATCCTCGACCTCTCGAAGATCGAGTCCGGAATGATGTCGATCGACATCGACGAAGTCCCCTTCCCCGTCATCTCCGATTTCGTGGAGCGGAACTTCCGCCCCGTCGCGGAGCAGAAGAGCCTCGACTTCCGGATCGAGATCGCGGACGAGTTGCCCGACGCGATCTACACCGACGACACGCGCCTCCAGCAGGTGCTGAAGAACCTGCTGTCCAACGCCTTCAAGTTCACCGAGTCCGGCAGCGTGACGCTCTCCGTCGAGCCGGCGGCGGAAGGATGGGTCCCGGGGCACCCCGTTCTCGACACCGTGTCGCGAGTCGTCGCATTCACGGTCAGCGATACCGGGATCGGGATCCCCGAGGAGAAGCAGCGGATCATCTTCGAAGCGTTCCAGCAGGCGGACGCCGGAACGACGCGCAAGTACGGCGGCACCGGCCTTGGACTCTCCATCAGCCGCGAGATCGCGAGGCTGCTCGGAGGCGAGATCGGGGTCGAGAGCACCCACGGCGAAGGGAGCCGGTTCACTCTCTACCTCCCCGCCACCTACGTCGAGCCGACGAGTGAAGAAGAGGAGCGCGGCGAGTATCACCGTCCAGGTCGCGGGCACGGGTGGAACCCCGAGCCGGTGCCCGAAGGCGAGCAGCAGGAGGTCGTTACCTCCACTGTCGACATCGATTCGCTTCCGAACGATCTCAATGACGATCGATCGAACCTCCAGGAGGGCGACCGCACGATCCTGATCGTCGAGGACGACACGGCCTTTGCGCAGATCCTTCTCGACCTGGCGCGAGAGAAGGACTTCAAGGCCGTGGTGGTTCAGCGGGGCGACGCGGCGCTGGCGATGGCGCGCCGGATCCTCCCGGCCGCAATCACGCTGGACCTCGGGCTCCCCGACACCGAAGGGTGGACGGTGCTCGACAGGCTCAAGCACGACCGGGAGACCCGGCACATCCCCGTTCACATCATCACTGCGCACGATCAGACCCCGCGCGGGCTCAAGCTCGGGGCGTTCGCCCATCTCCAGAAGCCGGTCACCCGAGAGGCATTGGGAAAGGCACTCGCCGACATCCGCGATTTCGTCGATACGTCGACCCGGCGGCTCCTGATCGTCGAGGATGACGAGACCCAGCGGCAGGCGATCATCGAACTGGTCGGCGATGACGACGTCGAGATCGCTTCGGTGGGTTCGGGGGAGGAAGCGATCGAAGCGATGAAGAAGACCCGGTTCGACTGCATCGTCCTCGACCTCGGACTCCCCGACATGACGGGGGTGGAGCTGATCCAGCGGATGAAGGACGAGCTCGACGAGCAGCCGCCCGTCATCGTCTACACGGGCCGCGAACTGAGCCGAAGGGAGGCGAGCGAGCTCCAGCAGATCACAAACGCCATCATCATCAAGGACGTCGAGAGCTTCGACCGGCTCCTGGACGAGACGGCTCTGTTCCTGCACAGAGTGGAGTCGGCGTTGCCGGAGGAAAAGCGGAAACTGCTCGAGCAGCTCCATCAGCGCGACCCGATTCTCGACGGCAGGAAGGCCCTGATCGTGGACGATGACGTGCGCAACATCTACGCGATGACCTCGCTGCTCGAGCACAACCGGATGAAGGTGGTCTACGCGGAGAGCGGCGCCGAGGGAATCGAGGTTCTCGCGGCGAACCGTGACGTCGACGTCGTCCTGATGGACATCATGATGCCGGAGATGGACGGTTATGAAGCGATGCGGAAAATCCGCGAGAACGAGCAGTGGCGGGAGGTCCCGATCATCGCCCTCACCGCCAAGGCGATGAAAGGCGATCGCGAGAAGTGCATCCACGCGGGCGCTTCCGATTACATCACCAAACCGATCGACGAGCAGCAACTCGTCTCTCTGCTGCGGGTGTGGTTGTACAAGCATTGAGAAAGGGATGGGGCGGACGAAGGCCGCCGGATATCAGATGGAGAATGTGGAGAGCCAGGATCTCGATGGAATCGAGATCCACCTGCTGACCGAAGGCGTATACCGGAGGTACGGCTACGATTTTCGCGACTATTCGTATCCGTCGCTCAGGAGACGTCTGCAGAAGCGGATGCAGGGTGAAGGGCTATCGACAATCTCGGCTCTCCAGGAGAAAGTTCTCCACGACTCGGCCTGCATGGAGCGGCTGCTGCTCGACCTGTCGATCAACGTCACCGCCATGTTCCGCGACCCGACCTTCTACCAGGCGGTTCGCGCGCAGATCATCCCCCACCTCCGCACCTACCCGTTCACCCGCATCTGGCATGCAGGATGTTCGACCGGCGAAGAGGTGTACTCGATGGCGATCCTGCTGCAGGAAGAAGGGATCTACGACCGCTGCCGGATCTACGCGACCGACATCAACGAATCGGTCCTCGAGCGGGCCCGGCATGGGATCTTTCCCCTCTCCTCGATGCAGACCTACACGAGCAATTATCTCAAGGCGGGCGGGAAGTCGGACTTCTCGGACTACTACCTCGCAAACTACGACAACGCGATCTTCAGCCAGAAGCTCCGCGAGAACATGGTCTTCGCGCAGCACAACCTGGTGACCGACGGCTCTTTCAACCAGTTCCAGATGATCATCTGCCGGAATGTGCTGATCTACTTCAACCGGGAGCTTCAGGAACGGGTCCTCACCCTCTTCTCCGACTCGCTCGAGCGGTTCGGAATCCTCGGTCTCGGGCGGAAAGAGACGCTCAAATACAGCTCGGTCGCCGGCAGGTACGAAACCCTCGACGAAGACGAACGCCTCTACAGGAGGACCGCGTGAGCCCCCGGCCTTACGCCGCCACTCCCACGACGGTCCGGCCGGGACTGATCGTCATCGGCTGCTCGCTCGGCGGACTCCAGGCCCTCATGCCGATTCTCTCCGCCTTCCCTCCCGATTTCGACATCCCCATCGCGATCGCGCAGCACCGCCATTACGACTCGCTCGGAATGCTCGCTACCGTGCTCCAGCGCTCGAGTCGTCTCGAAGTGCGCGATGCCGAGGATGGGGAACCGATCCGCGGCGGAGTGATCCGGCTCGCTCCCGCGGACTACCATCTGCTCGTGGACCGGCACACGTTTCACCTCTCGACGGAGAAAGCCGTTCAATACTCTCGCCCTTCGATCGACGTGCTGTTCGAGTCCGCCGCCGATTCGTGGCGCGCGGAGACGATCGGGGTGGTGCTGACCGGAGCGAACCGGGACGGTTCGGACGGCGCGCTCGCGATCAGGAAGCAGCGAGGACTGATCGTCGTCCAGGATCCGGCGACGGCCGAGGCGCAGTCCATGCCGCAGGGCGCGATCGAGGCCGCAGGCGCCGACGCCATTCTTCCGCCGGCCGAGATCGGTCCGTGGCTCGTCCGAGCCTGCGCCAGGGAGCGGGCCCATGCCTGATCGGGTCAACATCCTGCTAGTCGACGACCAGCCCAACAACCTCATCGCGCTCGAGGCGATGCTGGCCGACCTCGACGTCACACCGGTGCGCGCCGAGTCGGGCACCGAGGCCCTCAGGCGCCTTCTGGACCAGGACTTCGCAGTCATCCTGCTCGACGTCCAGATGCCGGGACTGGATGGATTCGAGACGGCCGACCTGATCCGCAAGCGCGAGAAGTCCAGGCACACGCCGATCATCTTCGTCACCGCCCTCTCCCGGAACGAGAGCAACGTCTTCCAGGGCTACTCGGTCGGGGCAGTCGACTACATGTTCAAGCCGATCGTGCCCGAGATCCTCCGGTCCAAGGTTCAGGTGTTCGTCGAGCTGTTCCGGAAGACCCGCGAGCTGAAGCGCCAGACCGTTCAGCTGGAGCGGCTCAGCAGGCAGAACGAGCTGATTCTGAACTCGGCCGCCGACGGGGTGATCGGGGTCGATCTCGAGGGAGAGGCCACGGCGGCCAATCCAGCCGCGGCCAGGATGATCGGCGACAACGTCGCGAGCATTCGCTCCCGCCCCGTCCACCAGCTCCTCCACCCCAACGGGTCGTGCGACCCGATCGCGTGCGAGCTGGCTCGGGCGCTCGCGGGCGAGCCGCTCGAAGTGACGAGGGAAGACGAGTTCGTCCGGAAGGACGGGACCCCCTACCCCGTCGAGTACAGCGTCACGATGATGCGCGCGAACGATGCAATGGTGGGATCGGTGCTCACCTTCCGCGACGTCACCGAGCGGAAGGCAGCGGCGATGGCCGAGGAGCACGAGCGGCTTTATCGCGAGGCCCAGGCCGCGAACCAGGCGAAGGACGACTTTCTCGCGACGCTCTCCCACGAGCTGCGAACCCCGATGACCGCGATCCTCGGGTGGAATGAGATCCTCGATACGGCCGACCTCGACGCCGAGACTCGCAACGAGGCAATCCATTCGATCCGGAACAGCGCCCGCGCCCAGGCTCAGCTGATCGACGACATGCTCGACGTCTCCCGCATCATCATGGGGAAGTTCGACATCGACCTGAGGCCGGAATCGCTGCCCGACATCGTCGAGGCCGCGATCAACACCATTCACCATCAGGCCGAGGCGAAGGGCGTGAGGCTCTCCTCGAGCATCGAATACCGCGACGCAACCGTGCTGGCCGACCAGACCCGGCTTCGCCAGGTGCTTTGGAACCTGCTCAGCAACGCCGTCAAGTTCACCGACCCGGGGGGCGAGGCGAAGATCTCGCTCGGCTGGACCGATCATCATGCCCGCATCACGGTCTCCGACACCGGGATCGGCATCGATTCGGAGATGCTCATCCACGTCTTCGATCGTCTGGTCCAGACGAAGGACGGAAAGAACCTCGGGGGCCTCGGACTCGGGCTCGCGATCGCGCGGCATATCGTCGAGCTGCACGGGGGAACGATCGACGTCGACAGCGAAGGGCGGGGATGCGGGACCACATTCACCGTCCTGCTTCCGCTGTTCGGGGAGGGCGCGCAGGAGGGGGAGGAGCGCGAACGGAATTCGGCCCCGGTCCTCGCGAGGGAGCGCCGAGAAGACAAGGCAGAAGTCAGAAGGCAGAAGGCAGAAGGAAAACCGGGGTCATCCTGAGGGAGCGCCGAGAAGACAAGGCAGAAGGCAGAAGGCAGAAGGCAGAAGTAAAAACCGGAGTCATCCTGAGGGAGCGCCGCGCTGAACGCGTCACCCGCGAGAACCGTGAGCGCGACCGAAGGACCTCAAAATGGCAGGATCCTGCCACCTGCCCGACCCCCCCCGCACTGGCTCCTGGCGCGACGGTTCTCGAAAAGGTTGCTCAGCGCGCGCCTCCTTCTAAATGAACCGACCTTTCCGTCGTAGTCGAGAAGGGGGCGGGAGGCAGGGGACAGGGGGCAGGGAAAATCAGATGACGGCCCTGTCCCCCGCCCCCTGCCTCCTGCCCCCTTGTTTCTCTTCGCGCGATCGCGCCAAACCTCGGGTCATTGAGTCGACACCCGAGCCGTCGGCGCGGTTTCCTTACTCAGGATGACGGGCGCCTTTGCCGTTGCGTTTACTTCTGCCTTTGCTTTTCCCTAGCCCCTAGCCCCTAGTCCCTAGCCCCTGCTTTTCTGCCCCTAGCCTCCAGCCCCCAGCCCCTTTATTCTTCCTCCGTGTTCCGTCCGCTCCGGATTCTCCAGATCCTGGACAAGAACCAGTTCAACACCGGTTCGGTCCATCAGATGTTTCAGGCCGCCGCGGGGTTGCGCGAGCGGGGGCATTCGGTCTGGGTCATCACTCCCGAGGGCGGCGAGATGCGGGAGCGATGCGAAGCGGCCGGGATCGATTATGTTCCCCTCCCGCTGCGTGGCGAGATCGACGTTCGCTCCATGCGCGCCATCGGTTCGCTGGTGAAGCGGACGAGCACGGACGTGATCCACGTCCACAAGGGAAAACCGCACACCCTGGCCCTCGCCGCCACCTGGAGACAGGAGGTTCCTGCCTTCATCGTCAACCGCGGGGTTTCTTTTCCTCTCACTATCTGGAACCGCCCCAAATACCAGACCAGCCGCGTCGACCGGATCGTCTGCGTCTGCGAGAACATCCGCCACGTCGTGATCGAGAGCGGTCGCATCGATCCTCGGAAAGTCGTCGTCGTCTACGCGGGAACCGACACCGAGTGGTTCAGCCCGGACCGGTGGGAGAGGGAAGACTTCCGACGCGAGAAGGACATCCCGCTGGAAGCTTTCCTGTTCGCGCAGGTCGGCGTGCGCGACTGGAAAGGATGGTGCGAGCTCGTCGACGCCTTCGTTCCGGTACGGCAGAAGCACCCCGATACGCGCCTCATGCTGATCGCCTACCGCGACGCGGCGCAACGGGACGAAGTGGTCCGCTACGCGACGGGACGGGGGGTCGGCGACGCCGTGATCCCGGTCGAGTACCGCCCCGATATGGCGCGCGTTCTCGCCGCTGCGGACTGCGTGGTCGACGCCTCCTGGGCCGGCACCGGGATCACAGGAACCATCCGGGAAGCGATGGCGCTGCGCAAGCCGGTGATCGCGACCGATGCCGGCGGCAACGACGAGCTTGTCTCCTCTCCCGAGCTCGGCTGGCTGATTCCGGCTAAGAAAGAATCCGCCCTGACGGGCGCGATGCTGGAGATCGTCGAGAACCCAGACGTTCGCGCTCGGGTCGCTTCCCGGGGGATGGATCACGTGCGCGCGGGGTTCTCCAGCACGCACCGGCTCGACCGGCTCGAGCGGCTGTACGCGGAGGTCGTGTCTGGGGCGAGGGGCGAGGGGTGAGGGGCGAGCAAAAACCAGAAGCCAGAAGCCAGAAGCCAGAAGCCAGAAGAAAAGGCGAAGCCAGAAGCCAGAAGCCAGAAGCCAGAAGAAAGATCAAAGCCAAAGTCAGGAACGCAGTCCTGCATCGCGCATTTGCTGCGCAACTCGCTGCAGCGGTTACAGATCGCTGCCGCTTCCGCATTACAATCTGAAAAGCGATCTGAGAGGAAAAGGCTCACACACACAAAATCCTGACACCGCCCCTGACACCGCCGACACCGCCGACACCGCCGACACCGCCGACACCGCCAAAAATCCTGCACCGCCTGGGGGCTTGCCTTTGATTTTTCTTCTGGCTTCTGGCTTTCGACTTCCAGCTTCGCCTTTTCTTCTGACTTCTGGCTTCTGGCTTCTGGCTTGTCTCGCCTGGCTTCTGGCTTCTGGCTTCTGGCTTCTGGCTTGGCTTTACGACTGACTTGCCTCTTCGACGTTTTCACGCCACCGGGCGACGGTCGCGTGCAACTCGGCATCGGTCAGTACGCGCGAAGAGCTCTTCGCCTCGGCGAAGATCGCCTTCGCGAGATCCTCGTCCTGCGGATAACCGTTTTCGTCCAGCCAGTAGATGACGTTCGACAGGCCCGCCATCGGACCCACCTCGATGATCTGATGCAGCCCGAACAGCTCGGCCGGCACGCCCGAGTAAACCCGGTCGGCCAGCCAGGCGGCACCCTTCTTTTTCGCCTTGATGATCGCCGCCGCATGAACGCCCGTCCCCGTGCGGAACGCGTCACGTCCGAACACCGGGTACTGGTCGACCACCGGGACGAACGTCGCGTCGGAAACCGCCTGGACGTACCTCGGCAGCGCCCGGAGATCGTTGTCGATCCATCCCAGGAGCCGGAGGTTGACCATGAGGGTATCCATCGGTGTGTTGCCGACCCTCTCCCCGATGCCGATCGCGCAACCGTGAACCCGGTCGGCGCCTGCCTCGATCGCGGCGATGGAGTTGATCACTCCAAGACCGCGGTCGGAGTGCCCGTGCCAGTCGACCTTCACCTGCGGGTTCTTCCGGTCGACGAGCTCGCGGACGAAACGGATCAGGTTCCGCACGCCCCACGGCGTTGCGTGTCCCACCGTATCGCAGACGCAGACCCGCATCGCTCCGGCATCGATCGCGGCCGAGTACATCCGCTCGATGTGCTCCGGCTTCGCGCGGATCGTGTCCTCCGTGACATACATGACGGGGATTCCCTCCCCCACCGCGAACTCGACGGCGCTCACCGACTGCTCGACGAGCCAGTCTATGGTCCACTCTTCGGCGAACTGGCGGATCGGCGAGGAGCCGATGAACGTGCACGCCTCGATCGGGATGCCGACGCTCTGCGAGATGTCGACGATCGGGCGGATGTCGTTCACATGCGTTCGCGCGGCACAGTTGGGGGCAATCGGCAGATCGTTGTCGCGAATCTCCCGCGCCAGCCGCTCGACGGTCTTCTGCACGTGCGGACCCGCGCCGGGAAGTCCGATGTCGGCCGCGTCGAGGCCGATCTCACACATCAGATGGAGGATCTCGATCTTCTGCTCGAGCTGGGGATCGACCACCGACGGGGACTGCAGCCCGTCGCGCAGGGTCTCGTCGTTGAGCTCGATCTTCCGCGCTGGTTTCGGCGGCTTTTCCGAGCCGAGATTCCAGTCGTGAATCAGAGTGTCGAGATTCTCCTGCATGCGCCCCCTCGTGGTGCCCGATCTTCGTGTGTCGTGTGCAACAGCAAGCCGCGTGCGAGGCTTCCATTGTAACGAGGGGCGAGGGGCGAGGGGCGAGGGGCGAGGGGAAGCCAGAAGCCAGAAGTCAGAAGCCAGAAGAAAAGGCGAAGCCAGAAGTCGAAAGCCAGAAGCCAGAAGAAAAGTCAAAATCAAAGGCACCCAAAGTCGCGAAGCGCTTGCCTGCCCAATTGCGGGGTTTTGCTTTTGAACTTTCTTCTGGCTTCCAACTTTCAGCTTCTGGCTTCGCCTTTTCTTCTGGCTTCTGGCTTCTGACTTCTGGCTTGCGTTTGGTGGCTTCCCGCTGGGATCGCCCCCTCCACCCACCCGTATAATCCCGCCCATGTGGGGTCTGCGTCTTCTCGTCGCC
>JBHEPS010000362.1:0-510 GCA_046260175.1 Thermoanaerobaculia bacterium | reverse complement strand
GAGCTACAGTGCCCCTTTCCCGGCTCGTACTTACGATGTCTAAACGCTGACCGTGCTGGTCGGTATTACCGCAATCATTAGTGGAGGCAAAAGTGCTTGAAATACACGATCTGGCGATCGCGTCGCAGGCTCTGGTTGCAGCAGCGGTTTTCTTTGTATGGGTGGTCCGCTATCCCAATATCGTCGTGGAATTCCAGCAGATGAAGCTTCCCGATTGGTTGCGGGATTCAGTGGGAATCGTCAAGTTGACCCTTGTACTGATGCTTCTAATCGGAATTGACCGAAAGCAGTTCGCGATCGCAGGCGGGATCGGCCTTAGCCTGCTCATGGCCGCGGCCTTTATCACACACCTACGGGTCAAGAACCCAATCGCCAAAATGCTGCCTTCTTTGACGTTGTTGACGCTCTCGATGCTCATTGTGGTGATCAACTTTCGGTTATGGCCCGGATAGGTCTCGGCTGTAACCAGCCTTCTTCCTGGAGCTCCGAACATGTAGCGAAGCAGGCGGC
>JBHEPS010000361.1:0-514 GCA_046260175.1 Thermoanaerobaculia bacterium | reverse complement strand
CACCAGAACGGCGCTCGAACGCATCGATCAGGCGCCCCAGCTGCGCGTCCATCGCCGCGATCTCTCCGAGGTAGGGCTCGCCGGGGTAGCGGCTGCGGAACGGCTCGGGAGGCTCGTAGGGGTGGTGAGGATCGAAGTAATGGACCCAGAGAAACAGCGGCTGCTCGCCTGCGGTCTGCAGGAACGCGAGGGCGAGCTCGGTCGTCTCGAGAGCGCTTCGTTCCGCCTGTCCGGGTGAGGTTGCGTCGTCGTACAGATCGAAGCCGCGCGCGAGGACGGTGGCCAGGAGTGCGAGGAGAAGCGTTGTCCGGGTCATATTCGCAGTTTACAAACCGCGGGGAGCGGGACGGCATTGCACGCAAGTGGCCGGGGCTTTCCAGCCCCGGCTTCGTGCCACGGAGCGAGTGTCGGGGCAGACGCGGAACGCAGTTCGGCGCGGATCTCCATGTTTTCCGCTTGCGTTTGCACCAGCCGGGGCTGGAAAGCCCCGGCCACCTTCGAAAGCCCCGGCCAC
>JBHEPS010000360.1:0-517 GCA_046260175.1 Thermoanaerobaculia bacterium | reverse complement strand
GTTCCAGACCACCAGGTGGTCGTTGCTCCCGAGAACGACCACGTCATCCGTGATCCCCGCGACATTGCGGAGGACCGCCGGCACGAGCACCCGCCCCTGCGCGTCCATCGACGCCAGATGGCCGAAATACGCGAGCCTTTCGGCCAGCTTCACCCGGGCCTGCGAGGTCGAAGGCATCCGGGAAATCCGACCCATCAGCTCCTGCCAGACGGGAAGCGGGTAGATGATCGCCTTCTCCCCGTCCATCGAAGTGATGTAGCAGTCCGGCCCGTAACGGTCGTCCAGCACCGCCCGGAAGACGCTCGGGACCTTCAAACGGCCCTTCTCGTCCACCTTCGCCGGGGCATGCCCCATCAATGCATTGACGTCCACGATGTCTTGAATAACCCTCTCGTTTGACGAGAACGCTACCACTCTTCTCCACTACTGTCCACATTATTCCACCGGGAGTAGATATAGACAAGGCAGAGGGCAGAAGGCAGAAGGCAGAAGAAAAGGCGAAGGCAGAAGTCAGAAG
>JBHEPS010000036.1:20632-20937 GCA_046260175.1 Thermoanaerobaculia bacterium | reverse complement strand
CGCCAGTACGATTCGACCGAGCGCCTCCCGCTCGCCCCGAGCAGCCCGTCGATCCGGCCCTTGAGCTCCTTCTCGGCAGCCACGAACTCGGGGCGGTCGGCTGCGACCTTCTTCCCCATGAGCGGGGCGAGGTAATCGCCGATGGTGTAGGGGAGGATGAAGTAGCCGTCCGCGAGCCCCTGCATCAGCGCCGAAGCGCCGAGACGGTTGGCGCCGTGATCGGAGAAGTTCGCTTCCCCGATGACGAACAGGCCGGGGACGTTGCTCATGAGCTGATAGTCGACCCAGAGCCCGCCCATCGTGTA
>JBHEPS010000036.1:2861-20430 GCA_046260175.1 Thermoanaerobaculia bacterium | reverse complement strand
CCGACATGAGGGTCAGCTTCGACTGGTAGTCGCCCGCCTGCGGGATGCAGGTTGGGTGAATCTGCGTGTAGCAGGGGTTGGCGAAGAGCGCACCCTTGCGGTGGGCACGCCACACGGCGGTAGCGTTCGAGTACTTCGCGTTCGTCGAGAGATAGAAGACCGGGCTGTAGCCTCCGGTCCCGAGGACGACGGCGTCCGCCGCGTGCGACTCGATCTTTCCGCTGACGAGGTCCCGGACGACGATTCCCTTGGCGACGCCGTCGACCAGAACGAGGTCGAGCATCTCCTGCCGGGTGTACATCTGGACGTTACCGAGGCCGATCTGTCGCTCGAGCGCCTGGTAGGCGCCGAGGAGGAGCTGCTGCCCCGTCTGACCCCGGGCGTAGAACGTGCGCGAAACCTGCGCGCCGCCGAACGAGCGGTTGTCGAGCATGCCGCCGTACTCGCGGGCGAAGGGCACCCCTTGCGCGACGCACTGATCGATGATGTTGCCGCTCACCTCGGCGAGGCGGTGGACGTTGGACTCACGGGCGCGGTAGTCGCCCCCCTTGAGGGTGTCGTAGAAGAGGCGGTACACCGAGTCGCCGTCGTTCTGATAGTTCTTGGCCGCGTTGATGCCGCCCTGGGCGGCGATCGAGTGCGCACGGCGCGGCGAGTCGTGGTAGACGAAGCACTTGACCTTGTAGCCGAGCTCGGCGAGCGTCGCCGCGGCCGAGGCTCCAGCCAGACCGGCGCCGACGACGATGATGTCGAACTTCCGCTTGTTGGCCGGGTTGACCAGCTTCATCTCGAAGCGGGCGCGCTCCCATTTCTTCTCGAGCGGGCCTGCGGGAATCTTCGAGTTCAGTTCCATGGATCCTCTCCTCCGCACTCAGCTCGGGCGGTCAGCTGACCAGGCCCAGAAGCACCGTCACGGGATACGAAACGTTCACGATCGCGATCAAAAGGGCGAACGTGACGGCGAAAACCCTCCGCCAGGAGTTGAACTTCGGATGGTTCCATCCCATCGACTGGAACATGCTCCAAAGCCCGTGGTAAAGGTGGAAGCCGAGAGCGATGTTGGCGACGATGTAGACGAGACTGACCCAGATGTTCTGAAAACCGACGACGACGTTGTGATACGGCTCTCCGTGGATAAAGTCGCCGTGCGCATGCCCCGTCGTGAGATGCAGCAGGTGATAGATGATGAAGACCAGGATAATGACGCCGCCCCACCGCATCGTCCGGGACGCGTAGCTCGCGATGACCGTTTCCCTCTTGTCGTAATCGACAGGGCGCGCCCTCCGGTTCATCAGCGTCAGCTGGGTCGCCGCCTGGATGTGCAGCCAGACCGCGATCAAGAGCACGATCCGGGTGATCCAGAGCACCGCGCTGGTCGGGAAGGCGGGCGCGCCGATCACGCGCAGCCATTCGCCGTAGTGGTTCATCGCGTCGGCACCCAGGTAGAGCTTCAGGTTCCCGACCATGTGGATGAAGACGAAGCCGAAGAGCATGATCCCCGTGATCGCCATCACGTACTTCTTCCCGAGAGCGGATCGGTAGAAGTTTGCAAACCAGGACATCGAGTTCACCTCGCTGTGAATCGTCGGCAAAGGGTGGAGTGTCGTGACGGGCTGCCGGGAAGCAGCCTCGGACGGATTTGATGCCATACCGCCCGCAATCATATCCATCGATGCGGGCTCGAGCAATGTGCGCATGCGCACATCACTCGCAGCGATTCGACAGGAAGTCGAGCATCTGTCGGGTCCCGGTTTCGAACTGCTCTGGCTCGCAGAGGAGTGAGACGACCAGGTACCCTTCGGACGCGAAATCGAAGAAATACCCCGGCTGAACGACGACCGAAGCCGTTTCGATGAGCTCGATGGCGAGGTCTTCGTCGCTCCCGAGGCTCGGCACCCGGATCACGGCGCTCCACCCTCCTTCGATTGGCAGCAGCTGCAGGGCGGCCGGCCTGCGGCCGATCATGGCCGACATAAGGCTCGCGTTACCGCGGATCCGGGCCCCGATCGAGTCGCTGATCCTTTCGGCGAGGGGGAGAAGATCCGGAAGGGCGGCCTGAACCGCCGTGTGAACCGAGAGAAAGCTGTCGGCCACGAGCTCGAGGGCCTTCCGGTAAGCCTCCCGTTCCGATTGAGCGCCTCCGAGCCGGATCCACCCCAGCTTCCAGTGAGGGAGCCCCGCACCCTTCGAGAGACCTCCGAGCGCGAAGACGGGAACGCCCTCTACCGCCGCGAACGTGGTTCCCTTCCCCGCGCCGATCGGGTAATCGAGGAAGACCTCGTCCGAGATGATCGGGACCTGCTTCTCCGCACAAAGGGCCGCGAGTCCGTTCTGTTCCTCGAGGCTCAGGTACGAGCCGGTCGGATTATTCGGGTGGATGACGACGACGGCCCGCGCGCGCTGCTCCATCGCCGCGGCGGCCGAGGAGGTCTCGAGCTCCCATCGCGCCCCGTGGAAGTGGAGCGGAAAGCGCCGCAGCCGGACGGCCTCGAGCTCGGCAAGGTGGTCGAGGAGGGGGTAGGAGGGGGTGTGCGTGACGATCTCGTCGCCCGGGTCCGCGAGGATCTTGAACAGGTACGAATAGGCCTCGCTCGTCGAGGACGTGAGGACGAGATCGTTCGGATGAACGGGGTCGCCCGGGGTTGCGAGATGCTCGGCGAGCGCTTCCCGCGACGAGCGCATTCCGAGAGGATCGGGATCGTAGGGGGCGGAGGCGCTCTTGCGCAGGAGCTCGCCGAGCTCGGCGAGGGGATACTCGATCCCCGCCCGAGTTGGATTCGACTCGGTGAGGTCGATCAGCTCGCGCCCCCGGGCCAGCGCCTGCTCGCGGGCGATCGTCAGGCGGTTGGTGGGTGAGCCCCACGCGGTGCGTCTCGACAGCATCGTTACTCCCGAAGCCGGCCGGCGATCTTGGCGATCACCCGGTGCGACCCCTCCTCATTCAGGATCCGCTCGGCGGACTCGAGATCGAACCAGGCGAGATCGTGGGACTCCTCGACCTGGCGGACGATCGAATCCGGCGCGCTCGTCTCGACGAGATACCGGATGTCGTGATGGAGGTGCGCCGGCTCCTTCCCGGCCGGGATCGCGTGAATGTCGAGATCGAAAATGCCCGGCATGAGAAAGGCGAGGTCTGTCAGCCCCGACTCCTCGATCGACTCGCGCAGCGCCGTCTCGCGGGCGGACTCCCCAGGCTCGAAGTGCCCTCCCATCTGCAGCCATCGCCCAAGGCGTCGGTGGTGGTGCAGAAGCAGGCGCCTCGACGCGGGGTCGACGATGAACGCGCCGGCCGTGAGATGGCCCGGAGCGTAGTGACCCCGGCTGGCGACCGAAGCCGGCATCGAAAGGAGCTCGAGAATGCCGTCGCGATGACGGCTCTCGAGGTCGTCGGCGGGGCGATAGAGGCGGATCTCCTCGAGGAGGTCGCGTAAGGCGCTCACCCGGGGCATTCTCTCACCGAATTAAACAGGGGCTAGGGACTAGGGGCTAGGGAAAGGCAAAGGCAGAAGCCTCGGGCGGCGCTCCGTTGCGGCATCCCCGCGTCTGGAGATCCTTCGGTCGCGCCCACAGGTATGGTGAACAGAACCCTTTCCGCGCCGCTCCCTCAGGATGACTGTGATCTATGCCTTTGTTTTTCCTAGCCCCTAGTCCCTAGTCCCTAGCCCCTGCTTTTTCCCTAGCCCCTAGCCCCTAGTCCCTAGCCCCTGCTTTTCGCTACCTCGCTCGTGCAGGCTGCGCATCGCGTCGCTTCCAGCGGGATCTGCGTGAGGCAGAACGGGCAGCTCCGGGTCGTCGGCGTGATCACCTCGGGAGCGCTGCGAAGCCGATTGATGGTCCGGACCAGGAGGAAAATGACGAAAGCGACGATGATGAAGTGGATCAGGACTCCGATGAACACACCGTAGTTGATCGTCGCGGCCGCCTGCTCCTTCGCCTCGGCCAGGGTGGCATACTCGATGGGCCCGATGGTCCAGAAGAGATTGTCGAAATCGAGCCCGCCCAGGAGGTATCCGATGGGCGGGAGGATGAGATCGTCCACCAGAGACGCGACGATCCGGTTGAAGGCCGCTCCGATGATGACGGCCACGGCGAGATCGATCACGTTGCCGCGGAGCGCGAATTCCCTGAACTCTTTCAGCATCATTTCCTCCGGCCGGCCGCGGGGCCTGTCGTCGCTATCCCGGCTCAACATCACGATATATACTTTGAGGGCCGGACGATACAAATCTTGAGCGCACTCGTTCCGTTTCTGCTTCAACGCCCCGAGGCCTTTACTCTCCTTCACCCGGCCGACCTCGGCCGGACGCTGGAGGATCTTTTCGGCCGTCCGGACTGGCTCCTGCCTCGTCCCTACAAGATCTTCTTCGCGGACGAGATGCGTCCCCCGATCTTCGGCTTTCCAGTCGCCGACTCGGCCGTGATACGCGAGCTCGAAGCCCGGCTCGAGCGGTGGATCGGGGACGAGATCGCATGGAACCTCGATCGCGGCTACCAGAAGGAAAAAGTCCAGACGACTTTTCAGTCCTACGTGCAGCATGCGATCAAGATCGCCGAGAATGCGATGCTGTCCAATCTGCTCGCCGATTACCACGCGGTGTTCTGGCTCGCCCACTCGCTGCATCTGTCCCGCCATTTCTCGATGATCCCCCGGAAGGTGACCGCGCTCGATCCGCAGCTCGGCCGCACCCAGGGCGACAACATCAAGTACAGGATCTTCGCCCGGTGGGGGGCGGAGATGCGGGAGCAGATGACCACGCTCGCCCAGCGCACGCATTCGATTCTCGACGGGGAGGAAGAGCGCGGGCTCCAGTTTTTCCGGCTGCTCCAGGACAACCTGCTGATCCTGAGCGAGGAATTCATCAGTCCTGACCTCCGCGAGATTCGCTCGTTCGTCACCGGATACCTCCATCGCGACTTTCAGAGCTTCCGCGAGTCGCTCGACCGCCTCTTCACGCTGTCGAGCGACCTCGCGAAACGCGACCCCACCTTCCGCAACGCGCTCACCCTCTTCGGGAGCGACCCGAATGAGAGGATCCCGCTCGGCCTGATCCTCGACAAGAGATTCCAGACCTTCCTGTTCGATCACCCGTCCATGGCTCCCGCATTCAACAGGGACGAGCGCGAGCAGCTCCAGTCGCTGGCCAGGCGGGTCTGCGAGTTCGCGGTCCTCCACCAGCTGCGACGCTCGATCTCGTGGATGAAGCCCGGGGAGGACGGCGCCATCGAGCCAGCCGACCGGAAAGGGCTCTCCTATTCACGGTCGACGCGTCCTCTCGATTTCGGCAGATCCGGCGTGGTCGATCCGATGGTCCACCGGTTCGGGCTGATCTACGACATCACTTCATTCTCCGAGATTCTCGGCAGCCTCGCCCGCGCCGGCCGCGCACAGGAGCTCAGTTCCTACCGGCAGATGCTCCTGTTCCAACGCAAGCTCGAGTCGATCATGGACAGGCACCGGCTGCAGTTCGAGAAGTTTCTCGGCGACGGCGCTCTCTACACCACCCGCCGCGCGGTCAATCTCGTCCGTGCGGCCGTGGAAGTGCAGCGCTTTTATGCCGAGATGCGGCGCAAGGGCTTCGCCTTCGACCGCGGAATCCGCATTGCCATCAACTACGGCTACTACCGGCTGCTTCCGATGAAGCCCCGGCTCGACTCCCCCGAGCGGATCATGGAGTTCTACGGCCCCGGGGTCGTCGAGCTCTCGAGGCTCACGACCGGCAAGGCCACCAAGGAAATCGACGAGATCCAGTCCTTCCTGATCGCCCACGGGTACGAGCCCTCCCACGTGCGGCAATTCTTCGCACCGCTCGCCCACGGAGTCGACGTCGTCAATCGCGCCCAGCACGAGCGCGACTACTTCGCCTACATCAACGCGAACGGCCACCTCGTGAACGAAGGGATCGTCGCTTCGCTCTCGCTCGTCCAGGAGCTCTCGCTCGAGCTCAGCGCCGAGGCGACGCCGGTGGTCCGGATCCCGACCGGATGGGGAAGCTGCATCGGGTTTCCGGCGGGGATCGAAGGGATCGGCTACATCGGCCTTCGCCTGCTCGGTACGGTCAAGCTCAAAGGCCTCGCCGACATCGAGGTTGCGGAGATCGTCCCCTTCCCCGAGGGAACGGCGGACGCGTTTCCGGTCGACGCGAGCGAGTCGTTCGTCACCCTTCTCCGCCAGGAGTATCACGAGAACGGGAGCGAGGACACCGGGGTCTTCGACGGGAGCACTCGCGAGCGTGCCGTCGGAGAGTCCGTCATTCTCTGCTCCGTGCCCGACGACTCCGAGTCCGGCGTTTCGGTCATCATGGGGATGTGGGACCCGCTCACCGACCTCGTTCGCCACTCCGTTTCCATCCCGACGTCTTACCTCCAGAGTCTCGGCCTCGCCGTTCCTCTCGATGGAGAAGCAATTCGCGGCAGCGAGGGAGCCCTGATGGAGTTCTACCGCAGGATGACCGAGCACGCGAACGCCCTCGACGTGGAAGGTCAGCGGCTCGATCGCAGCGATCGGACTTCGGCCTGGATCCTCGGTTCCGACGTCGAAAGGCTCGCATGAGCCTCGTTCACTTCCCCCGCTCCCTTCGCTCGCTGGAAATGGGAATCACCGCATGAACCTCGCACCCGTCGACCAGACCGATCTCCCCCTCCCTCTCTTCCGCCGCGGAAAAGTGCGCGACGTCTACGATCTCGGCGACTCGCTCCTGTTCGTCGCGACCGACCGGATCTCCGCCTTCGACGTCATCCTCTCCCCGGGGATCCCGCAAAAGGGGGCGATCCTGACCCGAATCTCCAATTTCTGGTTCGATAGGTTCGGGGAGATCGAGAACCACCTGCTCGAAACGGACTTCGACAGCCTGCCGCCCCAGGTGCGCGAGCGGGAGGAGCTTCGAGAACGGACGGTTCTGGTGCGCAAGTGCGAGCTGATCCCGATCGAGTGCGTCGCGCGTGGTTATCTCGCCGGGTCGGGACTCAAGGAGTACCGCGCATCCGGCAAAGTGTGCGGCGTCCCGCTACCGGAAGGCCTCGTCAACGCCAGCCGGCTTCCCGAGCCGATCTTCACTCCCGCGACGAAGGAGGAGACCGGGCACGACGTGAACATCACCTTCGAGGAAATGGCCAGCCGCGTCGGCGCGGGCCTCGCTTCGACGCTCCGCGAGATGACGCTCGCCATCTACGCGAAGGCGGCCGCCTTCGCGGCCGAGCGGGGCATCCTGATCGCCGACACGAAGTTCGAGTTCGGCCTGGCGGATGGACGGATCATCTGGATCGACGAGGCGCTCACGCCCGACTCCTCCCGCTTCTGGCCCGCCGACGCCTGGATGCCGGGCGCCAATCCCCCCTCCTTCGACAAGCAGTATGTCCGCGACTGGCTCGAGTCGACCGGCTGGGACAAGAATCCCCCCGCACCGGAGCTCCCCCCGCACGTGGTTGAGAACACGAGGCAGAAGTACCTGCAGGCGTACCGGCAGCTGACGGGAGAGGAAATCTAAGCCAGAAGCCAGAAGCCAGAAGCCAGAAGGTCGGCAGGATGCGCACCGCGGAGCGGTGCCAGATGGTAGCCGGGGTGTCGAGCGAAGCGAAGACCCCCGGTAACGCGACGCCCCCCACCCGCCCGCGGCGCGCGCGAAGCGCGCGTCCGCACCCCGGAGGGGTGCCGGAACTTGCGGCGGATGAACGGTCAACATCCCGAATTCATGGAGCGAAAATCGCGCGGATAAACCGAATTCTGGCACCCCTGCCGGGGTGCGCCGCGCGCTTTCGCGCGCGGGGTTGTGTTTTTGGGGTGCGTCGCAACCCGGGGGTCTTCGCTTCGCTCGACCGCCCGGCTACCTTCTGGCACTCCTCCGGAGTGCAAAAGGCACCACCGCTCTTGACTTCTGGCTTCTGCCTTTACTTCTGCCTTCTGCCTTCTGCCTTCTGGCTTGTCTTATTGTGTTCCACCTTGACCACCGTGCGGATCCCTCCGCGCACGAAGAAGTCGCCTTCGACTTCGAGATACCGTGGGGAGATGGCGGCGATGAGGTCGTCGGCGATCCGGTTGGTGACCGCTTCGTGGAATGCCCCTTCGTTCCGGTAAGACCAGAGATAGAGCTTGAGGCTTTTCAGCTCGACGCACTTCTCGTCGGGAACGTAGCGGATCCGGATCGTGGCGAAGTCAGGCTGCCCCGTCATGGGACAGAGGCAGGTGAACTCCGGCGTCTCGAAAGCGATCTCGTAATCGCGCTCGGGGTTCGGGTTCGGAAACGTCTCCAGGCTCTTCGAAGGGGCGGTAGTCATCGCAGTGGCGAAACGCCGAGAACTCGATCCATCTTCCCGGGAGGAAGCAAGTGCGAGGCAAGTCAGAAGTCAGAAGGCAGAAGGCAGAAGTAGGAACAACGGCAAAACCGCCTCGCCGCCTTTGACTTTACTTCTGCCTTCTGCCTTCTGCCTTCTGACTTCTCGTTTCTGCCTTCTGCCCTTATTTCTTGCCCATTAATTTCTGGTTCAGCTCCTTGATCCTCTCCTGGAGCTGGCCGATTTTCATCTGTGCGTCGCCGCGGAGTCGCTCGATCTCGGTCCGGAGGCTCTCGATCTCCTCATCCTTCTCGCCTCCGCCGGCGCCGGTCTCGGCGAGCTGGCGGTCCCGGAACTCGAGATCGTGGCGGAGCTGTTCGAGCTGCTCGTCCTTCATCAGGAGCTGATGGCGGAAGTTCTCCTGCTGCTCGTCGTAGAGCTTCTTGATCTCCATGAGCTCGAGGATCTGGGAGAAATCGGACTGGCTCGGCATATTCGCACCTCCCTGGCGCGCGCGTTCTTCGATCTGGGGAAACATTTTTCGCAGCTTGAGCGACAGGTCGTCGGGATCGGTCGCGAGCGCCATCGCCTCTTCGTAGGTGATCCGCTGATGAACCAGGAGCGCGATGAGACTCTGATTCATCGTCTGCATCCGGTAATAGCCGACGGAGGTCTCCATCTCCTCGATGATTTCCTTCGTGTGGCCGTCCTCGATGAGCTTGGAGATTTTCGGCGTGGTCTTGAGGATCTCGACCGCGGCGGTCATCGACCCGTCGGCGGTGCGTACGAGGCGAAGCGAGATGATTCCGCGCAGAACCAGAGCCAGCTGCGCGCGGACCTGCTTGTGCTGTTCGGCGGGAAAGGCGTCGATGATGCGGTCGATGGTCTGCGCTGCGCTGTTGGTGTGAAGGGTCGAAAGGACCAGGTGGCCCGTTTCCGCGGCGGTGAGCACGGTACCGATCGTGTCGGTGTCGCGCATCTCACCGACCATGATGACGTCGGGGTCCTGCCTCATGGAGTTGCGGAGGGCCTCGCGGAAGCTCGGCGTGTCCGTCCCGACCTCACGCTGTGAGATCGCGGCCGTTCGGTCGCCGAAGAGAAACTCGATCGGATCTTCGATCGTCACCACGTGCACCGGATCGCGCTGCGCGATCTCCGAGACCATGGCGGCGAGCGTGGTGGACTTGCCCGAGCCCGTCGGTCCCGTCACCAGGACGAGCCCCTCGGGCAGCTGGGTCAGGTCCCGCACCGCGAGCGGAAGGTCGAGCTCGTCGATCCCGAGGATCTGGATCGGAATCCGGCGGAAGACCGCGGCGACCGTGCCGCGCTGCGTGTAGAGGTTCGCCCGGAATCGCGCCACGCCCGGTACGCCATAGCCGAAATCGACCGAGAGATTCTTTTCGTACCGCTCACGCTGGGCCGGCGTGAGGATCGGCATCAGCATCCGCTCGAGATCCGCTGGCTTGAGCGGCTCGGAACGGACCGGGACGAGTTTTCCCTGCACGCGGAGCAGTGGCGGCCTCATCGGCTTGAGGTGAAGGTCCGAGGCCTGCCGCTGCGCGACGAACGCGAGCAGGTCGTTGAGCTCGATCGGCGCCGTGGCCGCACTCTGGGAAGATGTCATGTCCGTTGGAGTCTCCGCCGACTCACTTTCTCCGCATGATCGAATCGAGAATCATCAGAAAAGCTTCCTGCTGCTTCGGCTCCGTCTTGTTGAGCACCGCGATCGTCTCGCCGATCCGGAACCTCTGGTGCAGTTCTTCCGCCGGGTGCGACGAGGTCACCAGGATCCGCTTCGCGGGCAGTCCCTTCTGCCGAGCGTACTCGACGAACTTCTGGCCGTCCATCCCCGGCATCTCCAAGTCGACGATCAGCAGATCGATCGTCTGGTCGACCGCCGGGAGCGCGTCGTAGGGATGCCGGTACGTCTCGACCTCGGCCGCCGCGCCGTAGCGCTCGTCGAGAATGTTCTCCCACAGATCGCAGAACGCAACCGAGTCGTCGACGATGACGACCCGCTTGGATGATGACTGGCTCACTTTCGGCGCTTTCCGGCCGGCTTCGAGGTCGCGGCCGATTTAGGGCCCGTGGCCTTTCCTTTCCGAGGGGCCTCTCCTGCGCGGAATCGCACCTCGCCGCCGACGATCGTCGCCTCTACGCGACCACGGAACGTCCTTCCTGCAAACGGCGAGTTGCGTGAGCGCGACACCCACGGCCCGTCGAACGATGACTCGGCGCCCGGATCGACGATCGTGATGTCGGCCGGGACTCCGTCCTCGAGGCTGCCGCCCGGGAGGTTGAAGATCCTCGCGGGCGCGGTGGAAAGAAGCTCGATCAGGCGCGGAAGCCCGATCGCCTTGCCCCGCGCGACGAGGATGTCATGGCAGACCGCGAATGCCGACTCGAGACCGATGATCCCGAACGGGGCGAGGTCGAACTCGACGTTCTTCTCATCGGGATGGTGAGGAGCGTGGTCGGTCGCGATGACGTCGACGGTTCCATCGGCGATTGCCTCGATGAGCGCCGAGCGGTGCTCCTCGGGTCGAAGCGGCGGATTCATCTTGAAGTTCGTCGAGAACGAGCGCACTTCCTCGTCCGTGAGCGCGATGTGGTGCGGCGACGCCTCGCAGGTGACGCGGAGCCCTTCCTTTCGAGCCTGCCGGACCGCTTCGGCAGCACCGCGCGTGGAGAGATGGGCGATGTGGAGATGCCCTCCCGTCAGCCGCGCGAGCACGACGTCGCGGGCGGTCATCGCGTCCTCGGCCGCCGCGGGGATGCCCCGCATGCCGAGAACGGTCGAGACGTACCCTTCGTGCATCACCCCGCCCTCGGAAAGATCGAGGTCCTGCTCGTGGGCGATCACGGGGACGCCGAGCATGCGGGCGTACTCGAGCGCGCGCCGCATCAGCAGCGCGTTGCTGACCGGGTGACCGTCGTCGCTGAACCCGACGCAGCCGGCCGCGCGGAGGTCAGCCAGCTCGGCGAGCGCCTCTCCCTGGAGCCCCTTGCTCACCGCTCCGATCGGATAGACGCGGCACGACCCGTGGCGAGCCGCCTCGGCCAGGATCATCTCCGTGACCGCCCGCTCGTCATTCGGAGGATTCGTGTTCGCCATCGCGCAGACGGCCGTGAAGCCTCCCGCGACCGCGGCCCTGGTCCCGCTGCCGATCGTTTCCTTGTGCTCCTGCCCGGGCTCCCGCAGATGCGTGTGGAGGTCGATGAAGCCGGGCGACACGACCAGCCCCTCAGCGTCGAGTTTCTCGATTCCGGAGGGGGCCTTCACCCCGCGGCCACGGCGGGTGATCACGCCGTCCTCGATGAGTATGTCCAGTTCCTCGTCCAGCTCCTGCGCCGGATCGATCACGCGGCCTTTCTGAATGAGCAGATTCATCGGGCTACCCCTGGCTTTCCGTGAGATGTCCGCCGGCCAGCAGGTAGAGGACGGCCATCCGCACCGCCACACCGTTGGTGACCTGCTCGAGAATGACCGAGTAAGGGCCGTCCGCGACGTCGGAAGAGATCTCGACCCCCCGGTTCATCGGCCCGGGATGCATCACAACCACGTCCTCTCGCGCCCGGGCGAGCCGCTCCGGCGTGAGGCCGAACGTGTTGTAGTACTCCCTCAGAGAGGGGAAGGAGAGTTTGCCCTGCCTCTCGACTTGAACCCGCAGCATCATCACGACGTCCGCCCCTTCGAGTGCTTCGTCGAGCGAATGCACCACCCGCACGCCCATCTTCTCGACCTCGACGGGCATCAGGGTCGGGGGAGCCGCCAGTGTGACGTTGGCCTTCATCTTGGTCAGCAGGTGGATGTTCGAGCGGACCACGCGGGAGTGGCTGATGTCGCCGATGATCGACACGTTCACCCCGGCGAGCCGGCCGAGCCGCTCCCGGATCGTGAACGCGTCGAGCAGGGCCTGGGTCGGATGCTCATGCGCCCCGTCTCCCGCGTTGATGATCGACGCGGGAAGCAGGTCGGCCAGCATCTTCGGAGCCCCGGGGTGCTTGTGCCGGATCACGATCATGTCCGGATGCATCGCCATCAGGTTCTGGGCCGTGTCGATCAGGGTCTCCCCCTTCTCGACCGACGAGCCTGCAGCGGAGAATCCCAGCGTGTCGGCGGAAAGCCGTTTTTCCGCGATCTCGAACGAGACGCGCGTCCGCGTGGATGCCTCCATGAAGAGGTTGATCACGAGCTGCCCCCTCAGGGCGGGGACTTTCTTGACCGGCCGCTCCGAGACTTCCTTGAAGCCTTCGGCCGTATCGAGAATCAGCGTGATCTCCTCGGGTGTGAGCGGCTCGATGCCGAGCAGGTCTTTCGATCGGAGGGCTGAGGTCTGGATCCGCATGTCTCCTTCATTTGCGGCGGCCCATCCCCGGCCGCCGGGGGGGGACGACTACTGCTCCTGGATGAGAACCTCGTCCTCGCCGTCCATCTCCGCGAGCTTGACCTTGATCACTTCATGCCGGTCGGTCGGAACCGTTTTCCCGACCACGTCGGCATGGATCGGAAGCTCCCGATGGCCGCGGTCGATCAGAACGGCCAGCTGCACCGCCTTCGGTCTCCCGAAATCGATCAGCGCGTCGAGAGCCGCCCGGACAGTGCGGCCCGTGTAGAGGACGTCGTCGATCAGAACCACGATCTTGTCGTCGATCGGCTGAGGCAGTTTCGTCGGTTTGACCACCGGTTGCGGCGCGATCGTGGTCAGATCGTCTCGGTACAGCGTGATGTCGAGGATTCCGACCGGCACCGGCTCGCCTTCCATCTCTTCGATCTGCTGCGCGATCCGCTCGGCCAGCGGCACTCCGCGGCTTCGGATTCCGATGATCAGCAGATCCTCGGTCCCCCGGTTTCGCTCGACGATCTCGATCGCCATGCGACGGATCGCGCGACGCATCCTCGCGCCGTCGAGAAGTTTCTTTTTCGTCTTCATTCGGGATTCCCTCTACCGCGGCTGGACCCGGCTTCGCCGACGCCTGCCGGAGAATAGCAGAACGATTCCGCGCTTGTGAATGAAGGTGCGAGCACACCGATTCCCCGACGCCCGGATCCGGCACCGATCGCCGTCGTCCCTCCGTCTTTGCGGGTGGCGCAACGGCCCTGCACCGCGGACTTCGCGGCGATTTGGGAATCCACTTTCGGTTCCCCGATCGCATCCGCCCGAATCGTCCGGGCCGTGAGCCGCTCCCTGGATTTATGGCACATCAGCATAAAATATTCACAGAAACTATTGAAACGAAGCCACTTGTCCTTAACCGGCTGCAACCAAAGCACTTAAAAATGGATGGCCCGTACGCCCGGGCCCGGCTGTGATGCCGATCAATTGACACGGCATCTTCAAGTCGTAGAATGGCCCGGTCCCTCAGGGGGCACCGGGTCTCTACTTTTTCTAAAAAATTGACGCAGGAGCAGGAATGAGCAGGCGTTACTCGACGATCATCTTCGTCCCGCATGCCCGAGCAAAGTTTCGGAAGTTGCGGATGTCCCACCGAGTGCTCTTCTCGGTTCTTTCCTTCGTCGCCACATCTCTCTGTCTTTCCACGTTCTTCTCCTACCAGTACTTCACGACTCTTTCGCAGACGCAGGAGCTCTCGAAGCTCCGACGCGAGAACCGGGAGCTGGAAGTCGCCAACGAGCAGTTCAGCCGTTCGGTCGAGTCGCTCCGGACCCAGATCCACTCGGTAGAAGAGAAGACGCGGAAGCTGGCGATCATCGCCGGCGTCCCGACCCTCGACGCGGGAGCGGCGGGTGGAGTCGGCGGCATCCGGCTCAACGAGACGTTCCCGCCCAGCGCCCAGAGAGATGAAGTCGACAAGATGAGTTTCGACTCGCGCCGGCTCTCGAAAGACCTGAACCTTCTCGAGAGGAAGCTGACGGAGCGAAGCAAGATCCTGGCCTCGATTCCTTCGATCGTTCCGGTGCGCGGAATCCTCACGGACGGCTTCGGCGGACGCCGCGATCCATTCACACGTGAGCGTTCCAGCCACGCCGCCATCGACATCTCGGCCCCTTCCGGCCAGCCGATCCGCGTTCCGGCCGACGGGGTCGTCGTCGAGGCCAAGTGGGCGAACGGCTACGGAAACGTCGTCTTCGTCTCGCACGGGGGTGACGGCTACTCGACTCGCTACGCCCACCTTTCGAAATTCAACGTGAAGCCGGGTCAGCGCGTGCTGCGCGGTGACGTGATCGGCTTCGTAGGATCGACCGGCCGCAGCACGGGCCCCCACCTCCACTACGAGGTCCGCCTCAACAACACCCCCGTCAATCCGCTCGAATACATTCTGGATGCGTTCTAACTCCAATCTTCACCACCGGGAGAAAGAACCGAAAAAGGAGACCGCAAGGTCTCCTTTTTTTTGAGGGGCTGGGGGAAAAAGCAGGGGCTAGGGACTAGGGCTAGGGACTAGGGACTAGGAAGGACAACGGCATCACCAGGAGCTCTGGCCAGCGGTTCCGTCTTCTCCTATTCTGTCTGCCATGGCTTGGACTTGGCTTTTTATCGCTGGGCTGCTCGAGATCGCCTGGGCAATCGGACTCAAATACACCCAGGGATTCACGCGCCCTCTCGCGAGCGTGCTCACGATCGTCGGCATGCTCGCTTCCTTCTGGTTTCTCTCCATCGCTCTCAAGACCCTTCCCGTCGGCACCGGCTACGCGGTCTGGACCGGAATCGGCGCGGTGGGAACCGCCATCCTGGGAGTGATCCTCTTCGCCGAGCCGGTGACTGCAATTCGGATCCTCTCGATCGGGCTGATCATTGCAGGAATCGTAGGACTAAAGGTCGGCGGATAGGGCACGCGAGCGTGGTTCTACTCGTCGTAGCGCGGCGCACTCACGCTAGACGAGGCGTCGGGCAACGTCCCTGATGCGGAGTAACCTCGGGACGAATGCCGGTTCGCTCTTATAAAGATCTCCACGTATGGTCCCAGGCCCTCGATTTCGGGGTCGAGATCTATAGGCTTACAAGCAATTTCCCGCGCGAAGAGATCTACGGACTTCGAGCTCAGATTCGAAAATCTGCGACCTCCGTCGCTCTCAACCTGGCCGAAGGGCACTCCCGTTCGGGTACCAAGGAGTTTCTCAGCTTCCTGTCGATCGCCCTGGGGTCACTCGCAGAGACGGAAACCCTGCTTATGCTTTCGCAACGGCTGGGTTACTTGAACGACCAGGAAACTAATTCACTGATGCGGCGAGCTGAGGAAATCGGCAGGATGCTTCGCGGTCTGCAGCAAACCCTCCACCGGCGCCTTCGCGCGAGAAGCGCCCGCTAGAGGGACGAGCAGACGAACTTGCCTTTGTATTTCCCTAGCCCCTAGCCCCTAGTCCCTAGCCCCTGCTTTTCCCCAGCCCCCAGTCCCCAGCCCCCTACAAAATGCGATGCCCCGGGATCCCCATCTCGTCCGTCTCCGTGGTCAGGAGCCAGCCGACGACGTCGCCGGGGATGAAATCGCGCGGCATGTAGGATCCGAGCCCGAACGAGGCGGATCCGTCGGCGGCGATGTCGGGGCGGACGGCGGAGAGGCGCATGAGACGCTCCCGCCACCGGTTGAAGTTCGAAAGCCTCAGGTCGACCCATCCGACGTTCGCGTATCGCTCGACGGCTGCGTCGTCCATCGGGATCGGCTGCCCGTCGGCCGCCGGGACCGGAATGTTGAGGCGCGGTCCACGCGTGAGCACCGGATTCCCGTTTCCTTCGCGGAGGACGCCGATGCCGATGGTTGCAACGAGGCTCTCGACGCGAGGATGGGAAGAGAGCCACGACTCCACTTTCTGCTGCATCTCGACCGCGTCCGTGGCGAGAAGCGTTTCGACCTGGCGCGACCCGAGAGCTGCTGAAAGGAGCCACGCTTCGATGAGCAGCTTCGACAGCCGCGGCGGCCCGAGGTGGCCGATCGCGATCGAGGGAAGCCATTCGTCGGTCTTTTCGAGGGCGGCTTCGAGCTCGTTCATCTCGCGGATCGCCCGGTCGCGCAGGACGCCCGCGCGGTAGCTCGGCTCGGTGATCGCACCGTCGATGGCGGCGATCACGTCGCGTCCCGTCGAAGCCCCGAGAATCTCGAGCACGACCGTCCTCGCGCACTCCTCCGGGGTGACGAACTCCATCTGGCGCGGATAGGTGATGGCCTGGAACTCCCCGATGGAGAAAAAGCCGTTCTCCCCGGTGTCGGCGCCGATGATCCGGACCGGGATCCCCGCCTCGCCGCCGAGCCGTGGGTAGGCCTCGCCCGGATGGCGGGGATCGATCGAAGATCCGATCGGCTCTCGCTTCGGCGTGAGGAGGTACCCCGGCTCGCGCCCTCCCGCGGGAGAGTTGAGCTTGACGTGCTGCATCCCCAGTCTCTTGAACCCGATCATCGCTCCGGGCTTGACCTCTTTGATCATGGTCGGCCGGGTGCGCTCATCGCCATCGGCCCCGGCGAGGCCGGGCGTGCGGGCCAGAAGGAACAGCAGGCCGGTATGGGCGAAACCAATGGCCGACTTGGAGAGCAGGGTCGCCGAGGGGCGGTCCTCGCTGTGCGTGTAGGGAATGTTGATTCCCATCCCACCCGTGCCGGTCGTGCCGACCTTCACGTACACGCTCGCGCTCGTCTCCTGCAGGGCGCGCTGGAGAAACACGATGTGCCGGACGATCTGCGGGACGCCCTGGGCGATGAGGAGCTCGCGAACCGACTCGACGAACGTCTCCATCTCTCCGCCCGGCAGGGTCCCGTCGTCGGCGAGGCGATCGAGGAGGATCTTCACCTTCCTCGAGGTCGTGTAGACGTCCTGGTAGCTGATCGCGGTTGCCGTGTTGATGCAGTCGACGACCACGTCCGGCCGGTGATCGAGCAGGAGCTTCCGAAGGAACGACTGCTCATAGCCGAGGAGCCCCGGAGCGAAGATGTCGTCGAACAGCTCGTCGAAGAGTGCGCGGTTCTTCACCAGCTCGGGGCGCGGTTTCCCCTGCAGCCCCTCGCCGAGAAAGATGTCGCCGGCGGCGCCGGTGATGGTGAACTTCCACGACTTCTGTTTCGCTTCGCCGCGAAGGAGCTCGACGCCTTCGTCGACTTCACGGGTGGTGAGAGCCGAGATGATGATCTCCGACGGCTGAAGCTCACGCGCCGCCTCCCTCGCGACCTGAAGCCCGACCATGCCCGCTCCGCCGAGAATGAGAATTCTTTGTGCAGACATCAGCGCCTCACCTCTTCACCTTTATCGAGATCCCATCTTTCAGTGATCCGCTCGCCCGTGAGCCAGCGCTCGCAGTCGAGCGCGGCCATGCATCCCGTGCCGGCCGCCGTGATCGCCTGGCGATACACG
>JBHEPS010000036.1:0-2761 GCA_046260175.1 Thermoanaerobaculia bacterium | reverse complement strand
CCGCCGTATTCGGCGTGTGTCCGATCGCGACGAAGAGCCCCTGCGTCGGGAAATTTGAGGTCTCGCCGGTCTTCATGTTCCGGATCTCGAGCGCCTGAACGCCCGTCTCCTTCGACCCGATCACCTCGTCGACGATCGTGTCGAGAAGAAACTCGATTTTCGGGTTGCTCTTCGCGCGGTCGAGCATGATCTTCGAGGCGCGAAACTCTTCCCGGCGGTGGATGATGGTCACCTTCGAGGCGAACCTCGTGAGGAAGGTCGCTTCCTCCATGGCGGAGTCCCCGCCGCCGACCACCACGATCTCTTTCGTCTTGAAGAAGAATCCGTCGCAGGTGGCGCAGTAGGAAACTCCGAACCCCTGGAGGGACTTTTCGGACTCGAGCCCCAGCTGCATGGCCGAAGCGCCCGACGCGATGATCAGCGCGTCGCACTCGTAACTCTTCTGGTCCGTCGTGATGGTGAAGGGGTGGCTTTTCAGATCGACCTTTTCGACCGATTCGAACACGAACTCCGAGCCGAACCGCTCGGCCTGCTGGCGCATGAGCTCCATCAGCTTCGGCCCCTGGACGCCCTCCGGAAAGCCGGGGAAATTCTCGACGTCCGTCGTGATGGTGAGCTGACCTCCCGGCTGGATCCCCTCCAGAACCAGGGGTTTGAGATCGGCGCGGGACAGGTAAAGGGCTGCGGTGCATCCGGCGGGGCCGGAGCCCACCACGATGACCCGATACTTCGAGACCACTTCCATCGATTGGCTCCTCGCGGGTATGTGTAGAGAGTTGAGTGCGAGCCCGGGAGGGTCGCTGACTGAGCGGGGAGCCAAAAAAAGCTCTCCGCCCGGAAAGTGAAGCTATCACCGCGGCGGGGAGGCCGCAAGAAGGATGGCTTCACCGAGGAGTGACCGCTGCCACCGCCTCAGGTTCGGGACCGACTCGAGCTCCGCGGGCGTCGCGGGACGCTGCGTCGCGATGGCGGTCAGCACGTGACGCGGAGCCAGAAGCGAGGAGTCGATTTTCAGGTCGCCCGCGATGCGGTCACGGATGTCCTTGAGCTTGTCGATCATCTTCTCGAGCTCCCGGTCGCGTTGCCACGACTTCGCCGCCTTCCTGTCGGGAAGCGCGGACTCCGGAAGAGCCAGGGCTCGCTCGACCATGGGGAGAATCTCGGGGGCGTACTTTCTCGACTGCCAGGCGGCCATTCCAGGTGTCTGGCGCAACTCCTCTTCCGTTTTCGGCCGGCGCGTCGAGATGCCGAGGATTGCCTCGGTGCCGAGGACCTTGAACGCGGGGCGGTCGGCCTTCCGCGCCTGGGCGTCGCGCCAGGCGTGGAGCTGCGCGAGCACGGCCATGCCGCGCCGGTCGAGACGGCCGCTCCCCTTCACCTTGCGCCACCCTTCCTCGTCCGGCTCGGCGGGAGAGTAGCGGATCGTACCGAGCCTCTCGAACTCCTCGACCGCCCACTCCCAGCGGCCGAGGGACTCGAGCTCGGAGCGGAGGATGGCCGCGAGCTCGATCAGATGGCGCGTGTCGGTCGCGGCGTACTCGCGGAGCTCGCGCGTTAGCGGGCGCTTCGCCCAATCCGCGCGCTGGTGCGCCTTGTTGACCTCGACCTTGAAGTGACGCGCGAGCAGCGCGCCGAGGCCAAAAGCCTCGTAGCCCAGCAGCTGCGCGCAGATCATCGTGTCGACCAGGTTGTTGACCTCGAAACCGAAGTCGCGGTTCAGAATCCGGAGGTCGTAATCGCCGCCGTGAAAAATCTTGATGATCGCCGGGTCCGCCAGGATCGGCCCGAGCGGAGCGAGATCGATCTCCGCGAGCGGATCGACCAGGACGTCGTGCCCCGGAATCGACATCTGAACGAGGCAGACCTTGTCGAAATAGCTGTGCAGGGAATCCGCCTCGGTGTCGATGGCCAGGGTCGGCGCGGATGCCACCGTCGCGATCCAGGCTTCGAACTCCTGCTGCGTGTCGATCCACTTCATCGAATCACCTCTCCCGCCAGCCCGATCGAAGTGAGCTTTCGGTTGAGCGCCTCGGGATCGAATCGCTCGCCCGCCCGCAACCGAAGCCGCGCGATCAACTCTTTCACACCAGGCATCCCTCCTACCAGCATGAGCAGCGCCAGGTCCTCCGCGGCGACGATCCTGATGGCCGTTTCGCCCACCACCGCGTCCGCCCCGTCCCGTACCATCGTCCCGTAAAGCGCGTTGGTGGCGAAAAGGACGTGAACCCGCACACCCTCCCCTTCCCCCATCCGGGTCATCGGCAGAAGGTCGAGCTCCTCGGTCCGGCGCGCTTCCTCCTCGTCGATCCGGAAACCGTGATGCCGCGCCATCATCGGGATCTGCCGCGAGCGGTCCGTCGGAACGACCGCGAGGACGTCCACAGCCCCGGACGGCCCGAGCGGCTCGCCCATCCAGGTCGCGAGCGCCACTTCCCCCACCCAGGCCGCGCCGATCTTCAGGCGGCCCAGTAACTCCGTAACCGCCACCACGGCCTCCAGCCGCGCGACTTCGCCCTCGAGGCGAAGAATTGGAGAGGTGTCCGTCCGTGATTCACTCATCGAACGACCCTAACCCGGGAGGGGGAATGGGCATTTCTCGGGCGGGGAAGGTGGAGGGAAAGCCAGAAGCCAGAAGCCGTAGAACCAAGCCAGAAGCCAGAAGCCAGAAGCCAGAAGAAAAGGCGAAGCCAGAAGACGAAAGCCAGAAGCCAGAAGAAAAAGCACGGCAGAAGCCCGTCATCGGAAGTCCGTCATCCTGAAG
>JBHEPS010000359.1:0-521 GCA_046260175.1 Thermoanaerobaculia bacterium | reverse complement strand
TCTCGCCGGCGCCCTCCATTCACCCGGCGAGCCGGGCGCAGTGGGCGGGCTCGGAAGAAAACTGCGTGAGGATGACCTTCGCCTTATGGGGTTCCTGGCTCTCGACGGCGAGATTCCCCTGACTGTGAACTGTCGACCAGAAGCTCGAGGCTTTCCGCATCATCGACGCGGGGGTCAGCACCATGACAAAGAAGCGGTAGACGCCGACCGAGTCGGCGAACTCGGCTCGCCCCGCACGTCGGCCCCACTGCTCGAGCGAGTCTCCCTTCGCCCGCGCCGCCTCGACGGTGAGCCGGTTGAGCATCCGCTCCGGAATCTTCTCGCCGGCCAGGATCGGGCGCCCTACGAGCTCTCTCTCGTCCGGCGGAAGCGCTTCGAAGGCGCGCGTCCGCACCCCGGAGGGGTGCCGGAACGTCGCATCGGATCGACAATAAACCGTCCCGAATTCAAGGACGGTGGTTTCGATCTGGCGCACCGACCTGGCGGTGACCAATCTTTCGATGACCGGAGCCGTGTCGGTC